>JBJYXA010000039.1:0-2018 GCA_046259705.1 Caldilineaceae bacterium | reverse complement strand
AGCTTGCCTGGGATCGGCTCAAGGAAATCGGCAAACCCACGCTCATCTTTGTCAATAAGATGGATCGGGAAAACGCGGATTTCTCGGCGGCGGTGAATTCGCTACGAGAGGCCCTCACCGGCTCCACCATTTTGCCATTGGAGCTGCCGGTTGGTGAGGCGGAGAACCTGAAGGGCGTGGTCAGCCTCGTCAGCATGAAGGCGTTTATGGGTCCAGAAGGCAAAGAGGCGCCCATTCCCGACGATATGGCCGACGAAGTCGAAGAGGCGCGCATAGCCCTCATCGAAGCGGCAGCCGAGTCCGACGACGAGCTAATTATGAAGTACCTGGAAGGCGAAGAGTTGACCGCCGAAGAGGTGCGCGCAGGTCTGCACCAGGGCACGCGCTCAGGCGCGATTACGCCCGTCTTCTGCGGCTCCGTTGCAACGGGCATCGGTTTGGACCGTCTTCCGGGCGTGCTCGAACGCTATGCACCGGCACCGAACGAGCGTACGATTCGGGCGCAACAGGGCGACGAGACGGTGGACCTATCGAGCGACGCCGCCGGCCCGATTGCGGCGCAAGTCTTCAAGACCATCATCGACCGCTACGTGGGCCGCATGAACTATATCCGCTCGTTCTCCGGCACCATCCATCGAGACGTGCGGCTGAAGGATCCACGCACCGGCGAGGTCGAGCGCATCGCCAACTTATTCCACGTTGTGGGCAAAGAACTTGAGCCTATCGACGAATTGGTCGCCGGAGATATCGGCGTGGTGACGAAATTGGAAGGCGTGATAACCGGCGACACACTATGTGACTCGGACGACGTGGTGGTGATTCCCCCGCCTGAGTATCCGCAGCCGCTCTATGCGATTGCCGTGGCTCCCGCAACCAAGGCCGACAGCGCCAAGATGGGCCAGTCGCTGAGCGCGCTGACAGAAGAAGACCCCACCCTGACGGTGGAATACATCTCTGCTACCAAGCAGAACGTTCTGCAAGGCATGGGCGAAAGCCATGTGGACGTAGCCATGCGCCGGCTCGATTCTAAGTACGGCGTGAAAGTAGATACGTCTATCCCCAAGGTCGCCTATCAAGAGACCGTGAGCCGCACGGCGTCCGCACAGTACCGGCACAAGAAACAGACGGGCGGCGCAGGCCAGTTTGCCGAGGTACATATGCGCGTCGAACCGCTTGCGTCGGGAGAAGGTTTCCAGTACTCCAGCGAGGTCTTCGGTGGCGCCATCAGTCAGGTCTTTCTGCCTTCCATCGAAAAGGGCGTCAACCAGGTGCTCGAGCTTGGTGTGATTGCAGGCTATCCAGTGGTCGACGTCAAGGCCGTTGTGTTCGACGGCAAGGAACACCCGGTAGACTCCAAGGATATTGCCTTCCAGACGGCCGGCCGCGAGGTCTTCAAATTGGCCATGCAGCAGGCGAATCCTGTGCTACTGGAGCCGATTTATCAGCTCGAGGTAACAGTGCCCGAAGAGTACATGGGCGACATCATGGGCGATTTCAACACGCGACGCGGTCGTGTGCTTGGAATGGAGCAAAAGGGCAACCGCACGGTGATTCGGGCGCTGGTGCCGCAGGCGGAGATTTTGCGCTACGGCACGGACCTGCGTTCCATGACACAGGGTCGCGGCGTCTATACCCAGGTATTCGACCACTACGAGGTGGTTCCGAAGCAGATTGCGGACGACGTGATTGCCCAGAGCAAGCGCGAGCAGGAAGAGGAGTAGGGTCAACTGCTCCGCTATTCGGGCGGCAGCGTACATCGTAGAGGCGTGAGCGCATCGGCGCCGCCGGTTCTCGGAAACAAGAAAAGGATCGCACATGAGACGGGTCTTCGGACCTGTCTCATTTTGTCTGTGGCTGGTTATGCAAAGGTACCGGACGGTGCTTAATGCGTGACTGGCGCAGAGACAGACGGCATCGCTATTGTGCGCCCGCATGAGCACCAAAAAGTCCGCCTTTGGCGCGCGTAAGTCCCAGACTGTGCAGGCCTACAAACCGTCTCAGCGGTCGCGGCGCCCGTT
>JBJYXA010000038.1:0-8425 GCA_046259705.1 Caldilineaceae bacterium | reverse complement strand
GCGGGAACGCCGGTGATGGGCCGGCTGGAAGTGTAGAGCAACAGGCTCGCCAGCGCTCCACTGAGGAGCACGACGCCGCCCCAGTCAAACGCGCGCAGAAACGCGTAGTCAATTCTCGAATTCAGTGGTTGAACAAATCTCTGGATCATCACGAACGCCACAATTGCGGCTAGCAGGATCGGGGGATAGATAGCGCGCCAACCGAATCGATCGACCAGCAGTCCGGCCACGAATGGAAACGAGAGCCCGGCCAGCGGGATCATGGAGTTCCATGCGCCCAATGCCTTACCGCGCTCTTCTGCGGCGAAACGCTGCGTAATGATAGCAATACAGAGAGGAACGTAACCGGCGGTGCCCATCCCCTGCACGAGCCTGCCCGCCATAAGGGTGGTTGTGCTGTTGGCGGAGATTACGATCATGGTTCCGGCCAGGAAAAGCAAGGTGCCGAAAAGCAGCAGGCGTTGCTTGCCCAGCGTGTCCCCCAGGCGGCCATAGAGCGGCATGAAAGTCATGAACGCCAGCGTGAAGCTCATGGAGACCCAAGCGGTCGTGTCCGGATCGATGGAGAAGGTCTGGCGGATGTCCGGCAGGGCCACGTTGAACATGTGGTGGTTCATGCCAGTGACCAATGCAGGCGCCATTAGGCCGATAAGTATATGTGTTTGCGGGGAGTTCCAGTCGATGGAGAAGATGCGTTTCACGTTTGGCGACGCTCAATTCAATCGCCGGCGGGATCGGCGAAGGCTGATGGGAGCGACGCTGAGCTAAACCACGGCGCTGCTCTCAGTGTAGGGCCGGGCACTCAGATGGCCAAGTTTTCGCCCTACATTTCCACCTGTTGCCGGGCGACGAGCGTTGCGTATAGGCCGTCCAGCGCCATGAGCTCTTCGTGCTTGCCTCGTTCGACGATGCGACCGTCCTCCACGACGCAGATGAGATCGGCGTTGCGAATGGTGCTCAGCCGGTGGGCAATGACGATCGAGGTGCGGTCTTTGAGGAGCTTATCAAGCGCGGACTGAATCAGCGCTTCGGTAACGGTATCCACGCTGGCGGTCGCCTCGTCCAAGATGAGAATGCGCGGGTCCGCGAGGATGGCGCGGGCAATGCAGATCAGCTGGCGCTGGCCAGCCGAGAGATTGGAACCGCCTTCGTGGATTTCCGTCTCATAGCCGTCGGGCAGGGCGAGAATGAACTCGTGCGCATTGGCGCGCCGCGACGCAGCCTCGACCTGTTCGTCGTTCGCGCCAGGCACCCCATAGCGGATATTGCCCGCCACGGTTCCGGAGAAGAGAAACGGATCCTGCGGCACCAGTCCCATCTGGGCGCGCAGAGAATGCTGGGTGACCGACCGCACGTCAATGCCGTCGATAGTCACCGCGCCTTCGGTGACGTCGTAAAAACGGGCGATGAGGTTGGCAATTGAGGTCTTTCCGGCCCCAGTAGGTCCCACGAGGGCAACGGTGGTACCAGGTTCGATGACCAGGTTGAGATCGTGCAGTATGGGCGTGCCGTCCGTATAGGCAAAGGTGACGTGATCCAGTTCAACCTTTCCGACAATTGGCGGCATCTTTTTTCGATCTGGGGGATCTGGCACATCGGGCGCCGTGTCCAGCAACTTCAGTACCTGCTCGCCGCCTGCCATGGCTGCCTGCATAGTCGTGTAGAGCTGGCTCAACTCCTGAATGGGCTGGAAAAAACGGGTAACGTAAGCGAGGAACGCGACCATCACGCCGATGGTGAGCGCATCGGCCATGATTGCAAAGCCGCCCAAAAGCAAAACGATGGACGTGGCCAGCATTCCCAGAAACTCCACGGAGGGCAGGAATACAAACGAGACGGACATGGCGTCGACGGCGGCATCCCGGTTCTCTCTGTTCACTTCATCAAATCTGCGGCGAGACGTACCTTCCTGGCTGAACGCCTGTATCACGCGCATCCCGGCAATATCCTCCGCTAGGCGCCCCACCAGAGCGGCAATGCTGGAGCGCGTGCGGCGGAACGCCGGCTTGGCGCGCCGAGCGAACAGCCAAGTAACGAGCGCCATGAGCGGCAAGACCGAGAAGGTATACAGAGCCAATCGCGGGCTCATGGCCGCCATGACAACAACGATGCCGGCAAGCAGTATCGTGTCACCGACGAGTGTGACGAGTCCCTGCGAGAGAAGCTCGTTAATGACGGCCACATCATTCATCACGCGCGACACTGTCACACCGATGATATGGCGGTCGTGGTACCCGATTGATAGGTCTTGCAGATGCCAGAAAAGCTGATCGCGCATGGTAGCTAGGACCCGCTGGCCCGTCCACGACAGCAGGTAGCGCTGCGCGATGCTCGCAATAAGAAGCGCAACATAAATGGCGATAAGCAGGAGAGACATGTATGTCAGCCCGCGCATGTCTCCGCCGTCGATGTATTTATCGATGGCAACGCCAATCAGATATGGGACCGCAAGCGTCAGTCCGGAGGTGACCAAGACCAAAATCATGGCCATGATCATTTTGCCGCGATGAGGCGCAAGATACGCGAACATACGGCGCACGACGTGTATGTCGAATGCGGTGGCGTCGTGCTCGGTGCCGAAGCGATTGATTGCGCCGCGCGGCCCCATGCCGGCGCCGCTGCTGCCGATTGAGAAACTCATACGCGCCCCCCAGAGAAGATCGCGCGCAGGGGCGCAATCTGTTGCACCCTTACATTGGGACGATGGACAAGTCGCTGACCATTGCGTTGGCGGCTGATACGCATCATGCGAACATCTCCAGTTGGCCGTGATAGATCTTGGCATAGAGCGGCGACGCATCGAGCAATTCCCGGTGCGTACCTGATGCGGTCACTCTGCCCTTCTCCAGTACGAGGATCTGGTCGGCCATACGTACCGTACTGAGACGTTGCGCGATGACGAAAGAAGTCCGCCCCCGCATGAGGTTCTCCAGCGCAAGCTGGATCAGCCGTTCTGTCTCGGTGTCCACACTGGAGGTTGCATCGTCAAGAATCAGGATGCGCGGATCGGTGAGTAGTGCACGTGCAATGGCGATACGCTGCTTCTGCCCGCCAGACAGCGTAACGCCGCGTTCTCCAATCTCCGTATCGTATCCGTGTTCCATCTCCACAATAAACTCGTGCGCCTGTGCCGACTGGGCCGCCGCCGCGATTTCCGCGCGGGATGCATCCGGCCGGCCAAACGCTATGTTCTCGGCGATGGTCGCTGCAAACAGCGTGGTATCCTGGAGGACCATGCCTATCTGAGAACGCAGAGAGTGGAGCGTCACCTCCCGCAAGTCGACGCCGTCCACGCATACGGTCCCGATGTCGGGATCGTAAAAGCGGGGAATAAGATTGATGATAGAGGACTTCCCCGATCCCGTTGCGCCCAACAGCGCGATCACTTGTCCCGGCTTAGCGTCGATTGAAACGTCGCGCAGCACGCGATGTTTGGCAAGATATCCAAAGGATACGTTTTCGAAGCGGACGCTTCCAGCGATGGGCGGCAGCTCAGTGGCGCCCGGTTCGTCCTGAACGTCGACAGGTGTATCGAGTATTTCAAAGATGCGTTCGCCGGACGCTAGCGCAATAGCGAAAATGGGGATGATCATCCCCATACGGCGTACCTGGGGAGCCAGTTGGGCCAAATATGTGGTAAATGCGACCAACTCGCCAATAGTCATCTGGCCGTTAATGACCAATGAACCTCCATACCAGATCACCGCGACGGTGCCGACGTTGGCGATGAAGTCCATTAGCGGAATATTGACGGATCGAATACGTGCGGCACGCGCAGATAGATCGAACCAGCGCCGATTCTCCTGATCAAACGCCTCAATTTCCGCGTCCTCCTGGGCGAACGATTTGACGATGCGCGCGCCGCGTAGATTCTGTTCTATCTGGGTGGTGAGGACAGCTAACTGCTGCTGGATGTAGAGAGAGAGCGGTCGAATATCACGGCCAAATGCGAAGCCGCGCCAGGCGAGGAAGGGAACGGTGGCCATACTGAGGACAGCCAAGGTTGGATTCATAAAGAAGAGTGCGATAGCGGTGGAGATGATGAGGACGATCGCACCGGCCACCCCCAGCGTGGCGCGGCCCGTGAGGAAACGAATCCGTTCTACGTCCTGTACAGATCGCGACAGAAGCTGCCCCGTCTCGGTGCGGTCGTGATAGCCGAAAGAAAGCTCCGTCAGCCGAGTGTGAATGGCATTTCGTATATCATAGGCCACGCCCTGCGACGCGACTTCGGACAACCGCCCCTGAACGAAAGTGAAAACACCACGTACGAATGTGATGGCCAGCAGACCGAGCACCGACAATACGAGCAGGCGCGGGTCATGGTTGTTGATACCACTGTCGATGATCCAGCGGATGAATTGCGGCGTGACCAACGCGATGCCAATGGTGCACAGCAGCGCAAGGTAGGCGCCGGCCGCCTGTGGCCAGTAAGGCTTGAGATAACTGAAACAGCGAAGGAGAATCTGTCTATCGTTCGAAGTTTGCTTGGGAGGTTCGCTAGCCAATATTGCCCTGCCGTACGTCTAGATAGCTTACGAGTCTGATATCGCGGCCGGCGATAATCTGAAGCACTTCGCCGTCCGTCCACGCGTCAACCACTCCCTGCCTATCGGCGGCAACCATCTCATATCCCGGATGATGGATGGCGCGCGTCTCCGGGCAGTCGTAGGCCGGATGATCGACGAAAAGCCAGCGACCCGGCTGGAGGTTGCGCAGGCTCTCGCGCAAGGCGCTAGTCTTTTCTGCGCTCGACATGGTCTGGCTTTTCTCGCCGAAGGCGCGAAATCGTTGGAAACCCGCGTCCTCCAAGTCGACGACGAGGTCAAATTCTGCGCCCAAACGTTGCACGATCTCGCTGTAGACTTCGTTTTCGCGCAGGTAGCCCATATGGTAGCTGATGTGGCTGATCCAAGGGATATGCTTGCGGACGAGTTCAATCTGCGCACGATATTCCGCTTCCACCTCCTCGGGCTTCCAATCGGTCCCGTCGAGGACATCCTCATCCGGATAGCCGTCCCGCTTGCGGAACTGTCTATAGAAGTAGCCGTCACCGTCAACAATTGTCTCGCCGTGTGTGAGCGGGCGCCACTTTACATTGTCCCATTCGCTGGTCAGCGTCAGATGCACCCCTACGTCGAAGGTGGGGTGCTTGCGAAGGAGTGAAACGGCTTCGGGGAACCAAGGACAGGGAGCCATGAGTTCCACAGAGCGGCAGATTCCACGAGTAAAGACGTCGATGCAAGCCAGGTTATTGGCGTGGGCCGAGCCGATATCATCGGCGCGGACGAGCAGCGTGATTGTTTGTTCCGACATTCGTGCGGTTCCTTGCTCTTTGCCTATTCAATATTATGGTAGCGCAGCACAGAGTTCGTGGCTATTTTGGGCAGTGCATCGATGTCAAGCCCAGGTGTTTGTCCAGAAAATCTGCGGTGATCACGGCTACTTGTGGATCATTGAACTGTCCATGGCCGCCGCCCTCAACCGCATAGAACGTCACGTCCACGCCTGCGTTGCGCAATGCATCCACCAATAGCAAACTCTGACCGTAGGGGACGAGCGGGTCGTGGTCGCCGTGGATAACGAGAAAGGGCGGCGTCTCAGGGCCGATATAGGTGATGGGATTGGCGCGCGCCACTTTGTCCGGATGTTCCTGGATCGGACCGCCAATCAGTTCGGACTCCGGTGAATCGGCTGCATCGTGAACCATTCCGTCGGGCCGACGCTGCGCGTCCATCTGTAGAAAATCCGTAGGACCGAACCAGTCCACCACACACTGTACGGCACTGCGCTGGTCCAGATGCGCACCTACGTCGAATTCGGTCGTAGCGCCCGTCGTACCCAACATAGAAGACAGATGCCCGCCGGCAGAAGGTCCCCAGGCTGCAACGCGATTTGCATCCAGGCCGTAGTCTTGCGCATGGGCGCGCAGCCAGCGTACTGCAGCTTTGCAGTCCTCGATCTGTGCGGGGAAGATAGCATGCTGGCTCAACCGATAGTTGATCGACGCCACCGCGAAACCGCGCTCCACATATGGCAGCGGTACGATGTCGTATTGGTTGCCCTCTTTGCTGCCCATGCGGAACGCGCCGCCGTGTATCCAGACGATCAACGGGCGTTTTTCGCCCATGGCCGGAAGGTACAGATCGAGCTTCTGACGTTGGTGGCCATCCCGTACGTAGGGCAGGTCACGTAGAACCGTGATTTCATCGCCGTCAGCGGGGACGGAAGAGGGGCCTGATGAAGCAGGAGAGCTGTTCATTGTGCTTTCCGAGTCACTTTGATTGCTATCACGCGTCCAGTAGGTACGTCTTGACCTTCTGCAGGCGCGCGATGCAGTCCAGTGCCTGCCGCTGGTCGGATACCAAGTTGCGGACGATGACGTGTGTGTAGCCCATTTGGGCATATTCGGCGAAGGCCCGTGCTACGAACTGCGGATCGCCAACCACGGTGGCCTGCGGTGGAAATCCCCGGTAGCCGTGCGCCACGATGCGCCCGCCGATCTCGTCTGCTTCGGCCTGGGTCGCGCCGACGTAGACGTCCCGGCGGATGGCCCGAACGCCAGGTTCTCGCCCGTGCTTGGCGCACATGGCCAGATAGTGGTCGAGGCTTTCGTGGGCTTCGGCTGGCGTTAAGCCCGGCGCGGCCAACCAGCCGTCGCCAAGTCGCGCAGCGCGCTCAATGGCCACGGGCGCGCTGCCAGCGATCCATACCTCGATGGGTTCGGGCGGCGTGGGCGAAATTCGCGCTTCACGGATGGTCCATCGCCCATCGCGGCTGACGGTCTCGCCCGCCCATAGCCGTCGCATGATGTCCAAAGATTCCTCAAAGCGCGACGGCCGATGTCTGGGATTGATGCCAAAGGCCGCAAACTCGCGTTCGCCGTGGCCCAGACCGGCCTGCATGATAAAGCGGTCGGGCACGATCGTGGCCAGAGTGGCGATCTCTTCGGCGAGCAGGACGGGGTGGCGAAACGGCAGCAAGTAGAGCGCACCGGCCGGCGCGTCGCCCCAGACGGCCAGCGCCCGGGCCAAGATGGGCGTGTTCTGATAGTAGGGTGCCGGCGTGGCGTGGTGATCGCCGACGAAGAGCGAGTCCAGACCGGCGGCGGCCGAAGCCTGTGCGCGTTCAATCATCCAGCGTGCGCCAATGCGGACATCGGCCTCGCTATAGCTCGACGACAAAGAAATTCCAAGCTGCATTGTATAGTATCCCCCGCGACATCATGAGCAACCACCGGATGGTCGATCACTCGTTGTGGTCGCACCCGCAAGACAGTTGCGTGGCTGCGCGTCAGCCGCCGGTTACCGCGCTGGCATGGCGGAAGATGTGGCGCAACTTCTGGACTAGCGCATCCGGCAGCGGCGGACGGTTCAGCGATTCGATATTGGCCTTTAGGTGTGCGGGGTTGCCCGTTCCCGAAAGCACGACGTCGACGCCCGGCTCATAGCGGACGAAACGATAGCTTGCGTCTACCAAGCTGGTGGCGTCCGATTCCTCGAGCACGAATCCGAGCGGGTCCGCGGCATCCACCTCTTTCGGGTCCACTTGGCCCGCGTCGACCAATTCCTGGATGGCCTCCAGTAGCTTGTCGGGCCGGCTGAGCGCGCGGCGCACCGCGAACATGATCTGCACGGCCACGTTCTGCGCCTGGGTCATGGGCAACACCTGATCGCGCGCGGTCTGGTTCAGAATATTGAACCCGATCATGGCCACGTCCCAGACATCGTCGGGCAGGGATTCGATCAGCATGCGATGGGTCGTGTCGTCGCCGAACATCTCGGTGACGCCCACGAAACGCAGCTTGCCTTGGTCGCGCAGCTCGTAGAAGACGGGCAGAATCTCATCGCGCAGCCGCACGTAGTCCGAAGGCAGAACGCCATGCAGGCTGTAGATGTCGACATAATCGGTGCGCAATGAGCGCAGGCTTTGCTCCATGCTTTCGCGTACCTGGTCCGGGGAGATTCCTTTGCGGTAGCTCTTCTTGGTGGAAATGACGACCTGGTCGCGAGCCACTCCCTGAAGGGCGGCCCCCACAAGCGGTTCGGTACCATAGGCTTCGGCGGTGTCGATGAAGTTGACGCCGGCGTCCAGCGCCTCGCGTATGACAGCGATCGATTCCGCCTCGCTGCTGCCCGTGGTCTGGCCGACCCGGCTAGGCCCACCGCAACCGAGACCCATGACGCTGACGTGCAGTCCGGTGCGGCCGAATGTCGTGTAATCCATAGTGACGCGCTGCCTCTCCTGTTCCCTCCCTAATGCATCCCGATTCCGTAGTTGTTTCGTTCATTTGCTTATAGCGACGGCCCGCCGCTACTCTCAGGTCGTGGCGGCCAGAAACGCAGTGACCGCTTCCATATAGACGTCAAATTGCTCGCGCCGGATATTGTGGCCGGCGCCCGCAACGTGGAGCACCTGAATGTGG
>JBJYXA010000037.1:233-4832 GCA_046259705.1 Caldilineaceae bacterium | reverse complement strand
ATGCTGCCGAAGCGGAGCGCTACTACGCGCTGTCCGCAGACCTCGGCGCGCCCCACCGCCCCAACTACCAACCACGCTGAACCGGTCAGTCACGTTTGCCACACGATTCCGTTTCTTTCCGGCTACACTCTTCCGATCTCCAACTGAATCTGCTACCACCTAGGGCGTGTATGCGAACTCAAATGTGGCCACGATTCCGCCTCACTGCGCCATGATTAGGGGCTGTCTTCCAGGCATTATGCCTAGCTTCCGCTCGGTCTGGAGCGATCTACGAGACTTTGCAGACACGCCCTAGCGTATGGACAGTGTGCAAGGTCCGAGTACCCCATATAGGCATTGCTGAGATGTGAATCTCACGATACGATTACTCAGTCGAGTGCAATCATGGGTATTTGCTTGATACACAGCGCAGCAACACTGATGGATTCTCTATAGCGGCAACCGAAGTGTGGGCCGTGAGTATTATTGCGTTGCTCATTCAAAATGCACGCAATTACATACACGCAATTACGCAAAACCCTCCGCTATTGCACCGGCTCATGTAGTGTCGCCAGCCGACGATAACGGGGACCAAAGGAGGCGGAGATGGAAGAGTCTATGAGAGAGCCAGTGCGGGACAAGAAGATCTGCATTAGGGTAACAGCGGAAGAACGAGCACGCTACAAAGCGCATGCAGCAACGATGGATTTGTCGTTGAGTGAGTTTGTGCGCCTCGTATTGGATCAATATCTTGTTGACGACGACACACTGGAAGGACACTCAGGCGGCGATAGCTAAGTACATGGGGACTTTGCGAGATTTGAACGTTGCTGCAACTATCTACCGATGGCTTCACTACGGCATGGTATACACCCGCACTACTGAGGGCCTGTGCCGGTTCGTGTGAAGAGTGTAAGGTTTCTGGTGTACGGGAAGACTCCAATAAAGTAGGCGAGAATCCGTTAGTGGATAGCAAGGAGTAATCCCGTGACCAACGAACTAAAGGATCGAAAACAGAGGATAGCAGATAGTCTGCCGTCCGTAGAGAGGATACAAGAAGAGCTAGGCAAAGCAGAGAGTATCGACGACTTATTTTGGCAAAGAGGGCATCTTCGGCCCTTTGCTGAGGCGGTGGAGACGATGCTCGAGGCGGCACTGCAACGCCCAGCCCGCTCGGGTGCCCTCCATCATCGGCTCCAAAGCCGAATGAATTGTCTGATTGTACTTAGTTACGTGGCTTACCATCGTTCGGCGCCGCATGGGAACGCTTTCGGAACGCCAGCGCGCTATCCTTAGATATAGGGTAATTTCAGCTGGGATAGGCAGCGGTTCGCCGCTGAGCCGGGGGGATGTGAGATGTTGTGTCATGATAGCGTTCCGCCGTGGAGGTTCCGCAGCCATGCGGGACGCTGCGTATTGCTGGCCGTTGCCAGCATCTTTGCGCTATTCGCCTGGGCGCCGGCCGCAGCACAAGAACGTCCGCAGCTGCCGCCAGGATTCGCAGCAAGCGTCATCGTGCAAGGCCTCGCATTGCCGACCGATCTCGAGCTGCTGCCAAACGGCGATATGCTGGTCAGCGAGAAAGGAAGCGGTACGGAAAGCGAAGGCGTGTCCCATGTGCGGCTGATACGGGATGGTGTGCTATCGCCGGAGCCCGTCGTGACGCTCTCCACGAATGTACAGCAAGACTCGGGCATTTTGGGACTGATCATTGACCCTGAGTTTGACCGCAACCGCTACTTCTACGTCTGGTACGCTACGGGCGCACACGCGCTAGGGGCCGGCGTGATTCCGAATTACCGCCTGTCTCGCTTCACGCTGGATTTGGCAGCCGGAAAGGTCGACGCCTCCGGCGAAAAGATTGTCGTGGATGGCGTGCCATGGTCCAACACGCATGGCGGCGGCGGGCTCGTCTTTGACGCCCAGGGCAATCTGTACATCGCCACAGGTGACGCTAAGAATCGCGAAGGGGTCCAAGACCTGCGTGAGCTGTCCGGCAAGATCCTGCGCATCCAGCGGCGGGCGGATGTATATGTCGCGCCCGAGGACAATCCTTACCTCGGCGTTGTCGATGCCCGCCCCGAGATTTACGCCATGGGGCTGCGCAACCCGTTTCGCATGGCGCGTCACGGCAGCGGGCTGCTGGTGGTCGGGGATGTGGGCGACGAAAAGTGGGAAGAGGTTAACGTGGTGGGCGCCGCTGTCGATTACGGCTGGCCCGAACGGGAGGGACCATGCGTGCGCGACAAACGGGAACCGTGCGCCGGCGCGCCGCCTCAGTTCACAGACCCGATCCATTACTATCTCCATGAAGGTGGCGGCGCAATCACTGCGCTCGCATTCTATGAGGGCAGCGCCTTTCCCGCGCAATTTCACGACGTCCTCTTCTACGCAGACCTCGACCAAGCGAAGATCTCAGCCGTCGACCTTTCCAGCGCAGCGCCTTCCGCTCAGCCATTCGCATCAGAGTTGCCCGGAATCGTGGACCTGGCGTACGGCGATAATGTCCTGTACTACGTGGATATCTACCGAGGCGAAGTTGGCCTGATTTATTACGCCAGCTCGGCAGGCCGTGCGCCGCAGGCCATACTGTCTGCAGACATAGCGTTCGGGCCGGCCCCGCTGACAGTAAGCTTGTCAGCCGATGGGTCGAGCGACCCGAATCGGTTGGCGTTGCGCTATCGCTGGGACTTCGGCGATGGTTCGCCTTCGCTGGTGGGCACAGAAGCGAAGGTGTCGCACCGTTACGCGCAAGACGGCACCTACAATGTGCGACTACAAGCTGTCAACGTCCTCAACGAGCTTTCCGCCGAGCGAACACAAGAAATCGTTGTCTACTCGGGCGAAATCCCACGCATCGAGCTGACCAACTTGACCGAACCGGGCCGCGCACAGTTTCATGGCGGCGACCGCTGGTCGTACCGAGCCGTGCGTACCGGCGGAACAGCGGGCCTGGATTCTGACGCTCCCTATCGTTGGCGCGTCGATTTGCACCATAACCAGCACAGCCATCCTATCATCGTCGACCAAGCTGCCATCAGCGAAACGATATCGCTGGACGACAGCCTGCACGGCGGCGCATGGGATCTCTGGTTTCGTTTCTACCTGACGACGAGGACGGAAGCTGAGCAGGAGTTCACATTGTTTGAGGAGATACGGCCGGCGATTTCCTCCGTCGACTTCGGCTCGATGCCTAAAGGAGCGGTCATCGCATTCGACGATACCCGCTACTGGACGGATTCGCAGGCAAAGACTATCGCAGGTACAGTTCATTCCCTGGCCGCGAGCCCAACGATGATTCATGACCTAGACGTTTGGGCCTTTGACCACTGGAGTACGCCGGCGGGCGCCATGGCGCAGCGAACGCTCCAGGTGATCGCTCCCACTTCGGCGGCTGCGCACACGGCCCACTACGTGTATGACCGCCCTGCACAGCACGTGTTCTTGCCCTTGTTCACGAACTAGTCCCGCTGCGCGTCATTTATGTCAATTGACGCGCAGCGGCGCGGCTGCCAGTGTGAAGTCTTGTGCGCAGCTACAAATCGCGACATGCGCCCAAGAAATGGCATTCAGCCAACGGGCCGAGTGCGATAATGCTGGCGAAATATTGCGTGATTCGAACGAGGTGTAAGACCGAATTTATCGTCATTTGTCTTTGCTAGGTATATTGTTGTTACAGTTTCTATTGCCCATCCATTCCAATAAGGTACACACGTAGGCTACATTAGGGCCCAAATACGTACTCACGACGAAGCGGACCCGCTGGATCGGGGTCATCGTCGTCCCTGACGTTCCCGCACCGTCTGCGACAGCCGTCAGGCCGATGCCCTGACCCACAAGGCCACCGCCGATTGTCATTCGCGTGCGCATCCAACACGCCGCCTACGGACCTTGTGTGCGCCAGACCCGGCACGGGGGCGTGCCTACGGAACCGTCAGAACGACGCCGCCGGCTGGTCCCCGTTGCCGGTTGACTCGCCACACGGACCTGTGTCATTCCGGCGCACATGTCGCGAATATAGTTGGCCGGAACGGAGCCAATCCCGTTCTTGTCATTCCCGCCTGCGCGGGAATCCACGCGCTACGACGAAGCGGACCCGTTGGATCGGAGCCAACGCCGTCCCTGACGTTCCCGCACCGTCTGCGACCGCCGTCTTTTCGCCACGAACTCTGGTTGACACCCGACTATCGGGCACTTTGGACGCCAACCAGGGGCAACTGGCTTGATACGGAGGCCAAAATCTCGCTACTATGGAACGCTGTGACCGGCGCAGTCAGGGCCTAGGACGTATTCGCCGCCACTACAACTGATTTTCGGCCATTTCTCTAGTGAAAAAGAGCCAAACTCCAGCGTCCCGTTCCAAACGGGACCTACGAAGCCGCCCAGTTGGCGTAGGTCACTTGTGGCAAGTGACGTTCTCTCCCGCCGCGAAAATCGTCCCGTTCCAAACGGGACCTACGACACCGCAGGTGCCCACGGTAGGTCACTTGTGGCAAGTGACGCTCTCCTCCGCCGCGGAAACCGTCCGGTTCCAAACAGGACCAACGACACCGCAGGTGCCCACGGTAGGTCACTTGTGGCAAGTGACGTTCTCTCCCGCCGCGAAAATCGTCCCGTTCC
>JBJYXA010000037.1:0-133 GCA_046259705.1 Caldilineaceae bacterium | reverse complement strand
AAAACGGGACCTACGACATCGCACGTACCCATAGTAGGTCACTTGTGGCAAGTGACGCTGGACTTTGGCCTTTTAGGAAAGGGGGTTGAAAAGGGATGACCTTTCAGGGAGAATAGGTTTGCTGAGGACCTGC
>JBJYXA010000036.1:0-1985 GCA_046259705.1 Caldilineaceae bacterium | reverse complement strand
GTGGCTGGGTGAAAAAGAATGAGGACGGCACAGTGCAGGCGACACATGCCGCGGCTGAAGACCTCGCGCCCGCCACCGAAGTGTCCCTGGAGTACTTCTTTGCCTTGGGAAACCTCCTGATCGACAAACTGGACCGATTGCCCGGAGAAAAGGAAAGATCCTGTCCTGGCAAGCCAGAGACCTGAAAAAGTTATCTTCAAGCCGCAGCGGGCACGGCTGAACGCCCAATTTGGGCGCTGTGATTCGGCGGATGGCAGATTCAGGGGCACCTCTGCGATAGACTCACGGGATAGGGTTATTTCCCAGGTCCCAGGCTATGGCGGGGTTCGGAGCGGTGACAGAACAGACTGATAAAGACATTGTTAAGGGCGCAGCGCTGTCGGGCGCCATCAACGCGACCATTAATGGCGGCATTCAATGGTACCTTCTCGGCGACCACGCCCCGCTGCCTATGACTGTGGACGGAATAACCAACGACGAGCACACGGTCTTTGGCGCGGCAGTACCTTTGGCGGTAACGCTCGCCATGATACTGACCGCCATCGCCTACAAGACCGACAAGCGGACGAAACCGCCCTTCTTTCCAACCGCCCTGTGGCTGACGGTCAAGCACGGTTTTTTCACCCTTGGTATCCTTGTGACCTTTGCCGTGTTCTGGCAGCGGCTGTTCGGATCGATTTTCGTGTCGCTGCCCGTGGCTGTCCTGATTCTCGCTGTGCTCGCCGGCGTGGTGGCGTTCATGGTCAACTACATGACAGCCCGGGCAGCCTTTGATCTCACACCGTAATCGTTGCGACAGAAGATTGGCGGTGCCGATAGCGCACAGGAGAGACTGTTGGCTGTAGAAACGTAATTTTAGCGCGCGTCCAGGGCAATGTCCTTTCCACACACGGGACGGACAGTCCAATTTAGCAACGCCTGCACTGACGCTAGTAAATGTCCTGGCTAGTTAAACGTCCGCGGACTGGGGAGAGATATGATAATGAAACGCTTTGAACCTGCTAGATCAATGTCGATGCTCCTTGGGCTCGGCGTTCTTGTGATGGTTTACACGCTGTGGATCGATTCGAGCTGGGCGCAGAACGCCACGTCGGGAAAAATCGCGGACGAATCGGCGACGACCTATCCGGCAGGTCTCGATGATCCGCACATCGAACTCGAGGAGCTCCAACTGAGGCTTGTACCGCTGACAGCCGAACAGCTCGCTCCGCTCACGGCCGCCTGGCAGCAGCACGCGTACGCTGCCGCGCAGGCCCTCACCGACAAGAGTCTCGCACTTCGCGCGGCGGAGGGCGCGGAAAAAGAGGCGCTGCGGCTGGGGCGTCTGGAGCAGCTCGAGGAACGCAACCGCATCTTCAGTAAGTTCGCCGTCGTGGTCTCCAGCTTCGAAGCCAAAGGCGGCGACCCGGCCGAAGCCGAGGCGATGCGGGCGTACATGTCGGCCGTCATCAGCGCGAGCAAATCGCAGCTGACGTTACAGGAGTTTGCTGACGCCTTCCTGGGTTGGCTGGCCTCCCCGGAGGGCGGACTGGGTATCGGCATTCGTATCGCCGTCATCATCGCCTCTCTGTTCGGCCTTTTTATCGTGGCCAGGATTGCGCGCGCCTGGGCGGACCGCGTCTTCTCCCGGGTGCCGAGCCTGTCCAAGCTTCTGAGCGGTTTCCTGGTCATGGTGGTGTATTGGCTCACCATCACCTTCGGCTTGATGATCGTGCTCGCTGCATTGGGCGTGAATATCACACCGCTCTTCGCGTTACTCGGCGGTGCCTCTTTCATCATTGCGTTCGCCATGCAGGAGACGCTGGGCAACCTCGCCGCGGGCCTGATGATCATGATCAATCGACCATTCGACGAGGGCGACTACGTGCAGATAGCCGGGCTGGGTGGCACCGTCAGGCACGTCTCTGTGGTCTCGACGACAATTACCACACCCGACAACCAGGTGATCGTTATCCCGAACTCCAAGGTATGGGGCGACGTCATCA
>JBJYXA010000035.1:0-34624 GCA_046259705.1 Caldilineaceae bacterium | reverse complement strand
CCAGTGTAGCATGGCTTGGGCAATCGCTGCTCATTTGGTATCATACCCGACCATAACCAGAGTGGCGCCCCGGAAGTTTCGCAAATTTGCTTGGACTCGAATTGGATTTGCCTGGGCTTTACGCAAATTTGAAGGTACGGAAGCCAGCGCTGGAGCCGAATGCGCGAACGGCATGTGTGTCGCCGAAGTCGCCGGGCCGCATTCAAATTTGGAGCTTACCACTATAGACGTATCTACCACCCCTACATATTGGTATCTGGTAACGGCTGCACTCTCCCTTTTGGTTCCGGCCGGATTTCTGCTCGTAGCTGTGGCCGGATTGCCCGGGGCGCGTGCCTGGGACGCGGCACTTGGTGGCCTGGCGGCGCTGGGGCTGGCCGGATTGGCATACTGGGCCATAGGCTTTGCCATCCAGTTTGGGGGAGTGGGACTTGTCTATTCGCACCCGGATCTGAGTAAGCTGGTGCTCGAATGGAGCCCCCTTTCCGCCGAATGGGGAATAGGTTGGGGGGCTGCCGGCCTTTCCGGATGGTTTCTGTCCGGTTCGGCGATGAGCCCGCTCGCATATGCGTTGTTTCTTGCACACTTTCCCTGGGCTGTAACTACTGCTGCCATTCCGCTAATTGCGCTGCGCGGGCGCGCGCCAGCCATCGCGACGATGGCACTTGCCATCGTCATCGGTGGCCTTGTCTACCCGTTGGCGGGTAACTGGGTGCAGGGAGGCGGCTGGCTGGGCGCCCTGGGCAACAATCTGTCACTTGGCCACGGTTTCATCGACTTCGGCGGCGCTGGCACGGTGCATCTTGTCGCGGCTGGCGTAGCTTTGGCGGCGTTAGTGGTTTGGGCGCCGCGCAGATCACCCCAAACTGCGACGGCAATGAAGTTGCCGACCGTCCATCTTCCCATGCTGGCCGTCCTGGGGTGTCTGCTCATCCCGAGCGGTACGATAGGATGGATGTGGGCTAATCCGCTGCAAACTTCGCTTGTTAATCCGCTGGGATTATTGCGGGGAAGTGTGAATGTGATGCTATTCGCCGCAGCCGGCTCCGTTATTCCTCTGATTTACACATGGTTTGTTACCGGTAGGAGTGACGCAGTCATGACAGCGCGTGGTATCGCAGCCGGCGTCGTGGCAGGATTGGCTGCCGGTCCCTTCGTGCAGCCGGCGATCGCTATCATTATCGGCCTACTCGCAGGCGCGGCGGTGCCGTTCATTACGTTTGTCATCGACACGACACTTCGGCTGGACGACGTCACCGGCGCCGTGAGCGTGAGCGGGCTCCCCGCGATGGTAGGATTGCTTCTACTTGGCCTGTTTGCTGACGGCGCAGTCGGTCAAGGGTGGCAGATGACTGGGGTCGAAGGCTATCTGGGGGTGGTCGGTCAAGGCGTGTCTGGGCTTTTCACAGCCAGCGCTTTCCAACCAGACTTCCCTGGCCAGCTCCAGGCGCAGATAATCGGGATCCTGGTGTTGGCTCTCTGGGGTTTCCTCGCCGGTATTATCGTGTGTGCGCCCATGGGATTGATTTTGCATGGCTTACTGGGCGACAGCAACGATAATCCATCCCCAATGCGGCCAGCCGAATCTACGCCTGCTCCCGCTCCGGCAGAACAGGCTCCCTATCGGACGCGCTAGTTTTCGACCGACCCGAGTATAGATCCAACAAACCCGTGGGCCCCGTTTACAAAACTGGCGACATCCATGGCGCGCTTGCCGGCGGGCTGAATTTCTTTCAGCAATAGCAGACCGCTACCTGTACCGACGGCGGGTCCCTCGGCGGTGGCTACCACTAGACCGGGTTGTACATCACCGGAGCGTACGTCGGCCTTCCAGATTTTCAAGGGCTGCGCGTGCCACGACGTGTATGCACTCGGCCACGGCGCAAATGCCCGTGTCATACGTTCGATGTGCAGCGCCGAATCTGTCCAATCGATCCTGCCTTCTTCCTTCTTGATCATTCGACAGACTGATGGAGTCCCTGGCAAATCGGACTGCGGTATCGGCGGAACTTCGCCGGCCAACCAGGCCGGCAAGGTCTGCACCAGGGTCTCGGCGCCAAGCTCGGCAAGGCCGGCCGAAAGCGTCTCTGCTGTATCGTGCGGCTGGATGCTTTGGCGCGCCTGTTTTAGCACGGGGCCTGTATCCATTCCCTCATCCATTAACATGATCGAAACGCCGGTCTCTTTAGCGCCGTCCAAGATGGCTGCATTGATGGGAGAGGCACCCCGGTATTCCGGCAAAATGCTGGCATGGACATTGATGCTGCCATAGGTCGGGACCTCGAGTACCGAGCCCGGCAATATGATGCCGTATGCGGCCACAACATATAGGTCCGGCGCAAAGTTGCGCAGTGACTCGACCGCGTCAGGATGTCTGCGAAAACCGACGGGCTGCAGTAGGGGAATGCCGAATTCCATAGCAACCGCTTTGACGGGGCTTTCCACCAGCTTCTTGCCGCGTCCGGCGCGCCGGTCCGGCTGTGTGGCCACCGCCACGACCTGCCAGCCGTATCTTTCACCAGCGCCCACCAGCGCATGCAGCGACGGGACTGCAAACTCAGGTGTGCCCATAAACAGAATTCTTGTCACAGAGCGCTGTCTCGTCATTACGTTGCGCCCCCTCTCTTCTCGGACGAACCGAGGAGGTGGTCTGAATCGAACAGATTGAAACTGTTGACATAGTGATCGATGGATTCGACGATACGCTCGACTACGTACGCGTTCGGGTCCGGCAGTACCTCGCCCAGGTTCTCGTACAGCCGTTCTCTCGCCGCCAAGACGTTTCGCTCTGTCCAGATGTAGCGAGCGCCTGTACGCACCAGCCACAACCTGCGCTCTTCGGAAAGGTTTTGGAACGGCAAGCTCACCTCATCAGGTTGAAGCCACTTTTTCCAGCGTCCGGAATTTAGGACGGCTTGCTCGAGAGCTTCTAGTATCCGCGAGGGTTGCAGGCCAGGCCTACTGGTGACGAGGGAGCGCTCCTTGGCCGCAAGGTCGACTAGCGCGTCGAATTCCGCAGCGGTGAACTCCGGCCCGACGTTAGCGCCGCCCATGCCTGCGACTGGATAATCACTCGCATTCGCCACCCAGTCGGTGTAGTGGCCCTTGATCAGCGAACCGTACGGCATGACGATGTCGAACAACTGCCGGGCGACATCGAGGTCAAAGTAAGTCGTGTGCAGATCGGTACCTACTTTGCCGACGATGAAGCAGGGCCATACTTCCAACAGACCTTGCGTCTCCAATCCCTCGCGCAGTCCCTGGAGAAAGCCATTGAAGTTCGCCATGTCGACGAGTCCGCCGTGGACTTCTTCGGTGCCGACCTCATACGCGATGGGTGGTAAGCCGAGACGTTGCCGTTCTGCCTCGGAATGGCGAATCATATCGATGGTACGTTCTACGACCAGGCCGATAGGGATGGGAGATTCTTTCGGCAAAGTACGGTCTACAGTCGGATCGATATGCAATAAGGCATATCCGGCCTGCAGGCAGGCCGTGAGGCTGGCCTTGACTGCACCCATGGTTTCCTCAAAGGTGAGTTTGTCGGTCGCATGTTTGTCTTTGAGCCAGGGTCCGCCGTGGTCAAGGCAGGGATACAGGGGCGCAGCACAATTGTGTTTTTGAGCATAGCGTTTCATCTCCGAAACGAACTCTTGCGGAGTCCATCCTGTGTAACCACCGTCCGTGTCGACCTGATTCAGGGTAGCCGCGAACAGCATGGGCGTGTTGTTGCGCGCCGCAACGATGACGGCGGCTTCCAATACCGCCGCCGAATTCGGACATGCCGCGAGCAGGGTTACTTGTGTGCCTTGACTTCGAAGATCAATCAGCTCATGCACGAGTGCATCGAGTGGCTTCACGGTCCAGTCCTTTATGGGTGTTCGAACGCTATTTGTTCCTGGATTGCTTCCTGCGACTGTCGATGAGTTCCTGTGCTTCTCGCAGAGTGGGCTGGGCCTCTGTACCGCCCGCAGCACGCGTAGACAGCGCCCCACAGGCGGTCGCCAGTTCCAGTGTCTCCGCCGTGGGCCACTTGTTAACGTATCCGCAGACGAAACCGGCGTCAAAGCTGTCGCCGGCGCCGGTGGTGTCCACGACGGTGACAGAAAAACCCGGATCGGTGAGGGTCGTGTTCCTGCAACGACAGCGAGCGCCGTCAGCCCCTAGTTTCAACGCAAGAACAGGTACGATCTCCGACAAATGTCTCTCTGCGGCCTCGAGCGTTGTCTCTCCGGAAATCGCGACGGCTTCTTGCGCGTTTGGAAGGAAGACGTCCGTAAGCGCCAATACCTGCTGCAAGCCGTGATCCCATTCTTCTGCCGGGTCCCAATTAGTGTCGATGGAAACCGTCGCGCCAACCGCTCGAGCTTCCGCCAAGAGCGCCGCCAGCCCTGGCCTCAAGGCCTGCTGCAGAAAGTAGCTGGTGACGTGGACATGGCTTGCACTTGCCAGTAGTGCACGGTCGACACGATCCGCAGCCAGCTTATCGATAGTGCCCAGATGCGTCAGAATGGCCCTATCTCCGCCGTTGTTCAGGATCACACTCAGGCCGGTCTTCATGTCCGGATCGACGATGATACCGGCCGGGTCCACGCCTCGCGCCTGCATGGAATCCACCATGAAGTGCCCGAAAATGTCGTCACCCACAATGCCACAATAGGCCACGTGTAGTCCCAGCCTTGCACACCCGCATGCGAAAATTGCGCCCGATGCGCCGATGGTAAGCGTAGCGTCCTCGACGAGTGTCTCGACTTGGCCGAAGACCGGCAGCGCGCCGTCACCCAGGATGAGGTCTGCGTTTATCTCGCCGACGACAAGCACATCGTACTGATTCATACGAAATGGGCCTTTACATGGGGTTCCGATTTGTCAAATGCCTGGGTCAGATACTGATCGTATGGCCTTGGTTCATACGCCGTGTAAAGGCATAAATGCACGTGGTGGTCTCATCAGGATGGCATCTGGAATTCGATTCTACAAAGCGCCTGCTGGCGTGTCAAACATAATCGGATCTGTTGGTGGCCACTGCATGAAAAGCAGGCCGCCACGCTGCTTCGCTAAGCTAGATCGTTGACAGAACGATTTGCTGGTCAGATAATGGCAGGAAAGGACTATCGTCATCAAATCACCAAGTGCAGGAGCGCACCGCATGTCCAATGGTCAGCACACCTACAGAGAGATAACGAGCCAGCCGGGAGTATGGTCCGAAGTTCTGGATTCTCTCCTCCCGCTTGCCCCCGATATCGCCGATCGCTGGCAAAGGACCGGGGCCAAACGGGTGCTGTTTACCGGCTGTGGTTCAACGTACTATCTCTCCCTTACCGCCGCAGCGCTTTTCCAGGGGCTGACGGGTGTGCCTGCCCGTGGCGTGCCTGCTTCCGAAATCGTGCTGTTCCCCGACGAGACTTTGTCGCAACCGCAGGACACACTCCTCATAGCCGTGTCACGTTCTGGAACGACTACGGAGACGGCCGCCGCGATGTCTCGATTTAGGCAATTGGGTGGCAATACGATTTGGGGCGTTACCTGTTATCCTGACACGCCCGTGGCGACTGAGACGGATTTCGCACTGCTTGCCGAAGCGGCTCAGGAGACGAGCGTTGCCCAGACGCGTTCCTTCAGTTCGATGCTCCTTATCATAGAGGCGGTCTCAGCCATCGCCGGCGGCCAACAGATATCGTCAATGAATAGCCTTCCCGATGCCGCAGAGCGGATCCTCGACGAGTATGCAGACTTAGCAGAGCAACTGGGCCAGAATTCCGCGCTCAGTCGCTTCTTTTTCCTCGGTTCGGGCCCACTCTATGGAATTGCCTGTGAAGTGATGCTTAAGATGAAGGAAATGTCGATTAGTCATAGCGAGGCATTTCACTTCATGGAGTTCCGGCACGGTCCCAAATCGCTGGTGGACGAGCACGGCCTAGTGACAGGGCTTTTGTCGCCCCGTTCGAACACGTTTGAGGAACCTGTGGTTAAGGAGTGTATGGAGATGGGAGGACGGGCGCTGACCCTGTTTCCCCGAATCGCCAATTCGCAGGCGCATTACGAGTTGTCATTGGCCAGTGATGCACCGTGGTGGGCCCAGCCTGTACTGTACCTGCCTATGTTGCAGTTACTCGCGTACCAACGCTCTATGTCGAAGGGGCTGGATCCGGACAATCCGCGTCACCTCACGGCTGTCGTGGAGCTGGACCGCGATAGTTTACTCGCCGGGAACGGCGCTTGAGGCCGTACGCGACGAGAGCTAGAACGGAATCGGTTCGCCAAGTATGGGAGGAGGTGTGCGGCGGATTAAGTCAGTCAGCGCCGCGACCAGAGCCGGTATTTCGCGCATCTCCGACCAAGTAATGGATCTGGGGTCATATGTACGGCGATCAGCCATTACGCCGGTGCTCTCCAGGCCCAAGCCGGAGCACAGTAATAGCGCTCGCGGCAGGTGAAATGCCTGGGTGACGAGAATGGCTTCCGAGACTTGGAAAACGTGCTTGGCCCGATAGCAGGAATCGTAGGTCCGTCGTCCCCCATAGTCAGGCTGGATGTCTGCCGGATCAACCCCGCGTTCGATAGCATGAGCCATCATGGCACTGGGCTCGTCATAATATGGTGAGCTATTATCCCCAGTTAGTAGCAGCTTCTCCACCTTGCCGGCTTTGTAAAGGTCGACGGCGGTGTCTACGCGGTCGCGCAGCATCGCACTGAGTTGCTGGTCACCATAGACGCGCGCACCAAACACGATGGCCACTCGCTGGGGCGGAACGGTATCGACCGTAAATAGACGATCTTTGAACCGCCACTCTACCCAGGACTGCCACGCGAACGGGAATAATAGCGCCAGCGACATAAGTAAGAAACAGGCAGCTATGACCTGAACAGTTACCTGGCTCGAGTCCGTTCTCTTGATTGCTTTCTCATCCGTTGTGAGAACCGACATTGTTCCCCTCAATCAATCCCGCGCGTACGGGCGTCTCGTCACACTGCCGGCAAGTTCTGCCGGTAAGGTTCCTAAGTCTATCATTGGGATACGCTGTTTTGCGCGTGATGGTTCCCAAACGATGACGACACGAATGAGTATCGCCAGAATGTCGTATGATTCGATGCGCCTATCCAACCCGGGCACGATTCTCCTGATTTGACACCGGAAATGCGATTCCACATACTGTTCTTCATATGACGCCAGATAACCGGGAGCCATCGGATACAGACCCCACACCGGACAATGACGGAAAGGCCGGGTCACCGGAAGACGTCGGAGACAATCGCGACGCTTCGCGAGTGCCGTTGCCCATCGAACTTCAGAACTGGCGTGTCATGGAAGTGGAGGGTACCGTCACACCCCGTGGTGAAGACCGCACAAAGTTCTCGCATCTGAATTCCGGGACTGCGGGCGTTGATCTAGAGGACAGCGACGCCGGCGGCGCACAGGCGGCAGGCGACTTCACCGATTCCATAGACGACAGCCATAGCGACCGGCAAGATGATCGGGTCATTCTCTCCGTGCCGGATCGCGAGGTCATCGCTAACCCGGGCACCCCCGCCACGTTTACGCTAAGCGTACTGAACAACGCGGAGCGCTCCGTAGTCCTCCAGATTGACGTCAAAGGCAATGTGTCGCCGGCATGGTTTCCTGAAATGCCTATGCGCGTGCCCCTGCAGCCAGGAGAACGGCAGTCTTTTGTCGTGATGGTAGCTCCGTCCTTGCCTGAGGCGCCTGCCGGTATGTACGCCTTCAGCGTGGTTGCGCGACAGGCCGACCGCCCTGAGCGCAAGAGCCAAGTCTCATGTTCGCTTTCTATCCTGCGCAAGAGCGGTTTCCAGTTGGGTATGCTGCAACCTGAACGCGTCGTGACCTCGTGGTGGACGACCATTGGGCGTACTGTGCTGCCAATCAGCAACTTGGGTAACCATGAGATGAGTTATCGTGTCGTGGGGGCAGATGCGGATAGAGAGTGTGTATTTGAGTTTGACGCACCGTACGGCATGTTCTCTCAGGTGGGACAGGCATCGTTTTCGCTGTCCCCAGGAGCCAGAGAGACAGTGGGCATCACTATTCTTCCTAAACGCAGGCCGGTCGTGGGCATCCTTGCGCAGGAGCGGCCCTTTCGTGTCGCGGTAGAGCCGACGGGCGTTGCAGATCAGATCGGTCGCCAGATTGCGGACGGCTTGATAGTTACCAAAGCGCTGATTGGGCCCTGGCAGATGGCCGCCCTTGCGCTTGTCGTAGCCGCGGCGTTGGCGGTCACCGTACTTTCCAGCGCGGCGGTATTGCTGGCGTTGCGACCTGCGCAAGGGCCGCCCGCCGTAGTCGTTCCAACTGCGGCTCCCGCGCCCGCTTTCGCATTGGTCTTGCGCATGGATGAGCCGGTACCAACCTACGAGGCTGTCACTGACGGCAGCGCGCTGCCGGGAGCGGCGTTGGGGGCGCCTCTTGCCGGTCCGGTTACAGAGCCGCAAGCCGTGGAAAGTGGCCCGCCCGCCGAGTTACAGAATGGCTTACCCGTTGTGCAGCAGGACCAAGTGAGTGCGCCGGGCGACGCGCCTGCGCGTGCGGTTTCGTCTACATCAAACCCGACGCCTGTGACCGTAGCGCCCGTAGACCCGGGCAACATGACGTATGCTCAGATGTTTCAGCAGGTCGCGAGCCGATACGATCTGAACTGGCGCATGTTGGCGGCGCAAGGTTACGTGGAGAGCGGTTTTGATTCCACAGCGGTCGGCAAACAGGGATCTATGGGGATCATGCAGATTCATCCTGATACGTGGCAGGAATGGGCGCCCCATGTGGACGCCGTTGATCCTTTTGACACGTACGGAAATGTGCTGGTGGCGGGACTATACCTGGATTATCTTCGCTCTACGCTATCGAAGGAAGGTCATCCGCAGGTCGAATGGATGCTGGCGGCGTACAATTGGGGTCCGGATAAGGTGTTGGGAGTGCTGGGGGAAGGCGGCGCATGGACGGATCTTCCCGCGGAAGTACAGCAGTATGCCGCCGACGTCCTGCGAATCGCACAGAGCATCCCCGGTAACTAGCGCCTGGTACCGTTTCTCAAGATCACTCGGTGTTGCTGGCAGGCTGATCGTCTAGCGAATTGGCGCTGCGGCACCGGGCATCCACAATTTCTACCGGTGCAATTCGGGAAGTGCGCGGTGTCAGTGAATTGCCGGAAGGGCGCTGCAGCCCGACCAGTGGTCCCCAAGACGTGCGCAACGTCACGCTACCCCCAATCGTATAACAGTAGGTCGCGACGGAGTTCGAAAACGTTTACTCTACGTTAACGCGGCCGTGATTAGATCTGCAGCGACGAAGTCGCGCCGATCGCGACGACGTGTTGTTCGCAGGAGCATTGTCCTGATTGCAGCATACTGCCGGGTTCGGGAGCGTTGCTTGCAGAAGGATTTGCTCAGGAGGTGTACACTCGCATGTTGTTACAGTGTACGGTCGCGATGACGTAATGCGCATTGCGTGGAACTTGCACAAGGTGACGATATGTTCATGAGTGAATCCGCATTCGGCGGGCGCGATGACGCCGGAGCGGCATGGAGGGTATATATGGTAGGTGAAGGGCAGCCTGATGTTTTGGCCCATGACCGGTTTCGCCGGGGCCTAAACAGGGCGCAAATTGGTTATCTGTTGAGTCTGGTGACCGGAACGGGCACCGAGCTGGCCAGCTATGACGAGGTAACGAACAAGCTGAAAGCTCGCCAACAGATCGAAATGGGTACCGAGATGGTGCCGCTGGATCAGATTGTGGGAAGTGTGGGCCGCTATCGCGACTTCACGCGTACGTTCCTGCCCAAAGAGGGCGTCAACGAAGAACGCTGGATTCGAGTGGATGCGGCCATGAACTCCTTGATAGGCGTGCCGCCTGTCGAACTATTCAAGATTGGCGAAGTGTATTTCGTTCGTGACGGCAATCACCGGCTCAGTGTGGCTCGTCTCAATGGATTCGATGAAATCGAGGCACGCGTTACCGTGATTGACACCGACGTGGATCTCACGGTCGATGACTTCAGCGATCGCAATCGATGGATTATTAAGGCTGAGCGTAAGGATTTCCTGGATAAAACCGGTATAGAGAACTTGTGTCCCGACGTTGAAATTGAGTTGACTGAGCCCGGTCGATACCCAATCTTATTGCGTCATATTCACACTCATTGGTACTTACGGAATCTGGAGATCGAGCGGGAAGGGGGAGACAAGTGGCTGGATTGGCCGGATGCGGTGATGAGTTGGTGCACGAATGTCTACATGCCCGTAGTCGAGGCCATCCGGAAATACGATGTCATGAAGGACTTCCCGTCTCGCACGGAATCCGACCTCTATTTGTGGATTGCCCATCACAGGGAGGAGTTGAGTGAAGAATACGACCTGGCGCCCCTGAGTCCGGACGAGGCCGTATCTACTTTTACGGAAGTATATAGCGATGATCTGCTTCAGCGCACGATGAAGGGGCTGCGTTTAGGTATTCATCGTGTTCTTGGGCAGGTCAACAAGCCGCTCGGTATGAGCGATGAGGAGTTCGGGGAGTTACGGGCTCGACATGATGCAGGTGAGATCTCGCTGGCACAAGCCGAAAAGATCGAGGAGCTAGCGGCTGAACAGATCGCCAAACAGGCCGAAGAAGAGACATAGACGATCTGGGTTATGGCTGGTCTCCTAAGGCGCAAGATTTATGAGCCAGGAGCCAGAGTATCAGTCACAGAGGTCAGATAGTTGCATGGGATGAGCGAACACACAAGGTTTGCTCATCCCATGTTGCTAGTTCCCTTTGACCGAACGCTAGCCCCGCAATAAGACTGGAACCATGCGAATCTATAGTCGAGCCGGCGCCACGTTTCCGGCCTCCAGGACCGCGCGGCGGGCATCGACAAAGAAAAGCAATATCGTACCGGCGGCAAAAAAGACCGCGATGGACAGAATGGCAAAGCGATAGCTGCCGGTGAACTGCAACGTAAGCCCAAACAGAAGGGGTCCCAACCAGCTTGTGCCACGTTCGCTGATCTCATACAGGCTAAAATATTCTGCCTCTTGTCCGCTAGGAATCATCAGGGAATACAGCGAACGACTGAGCGCTTGACTTCCGCCCAGTACAATGGCGATAAAACCTGCCAGGACAAAAAACTGTACGGCCGTACGCAAGAACGCATAGGTATACACAGTAACTCCAAGCCAGATGATCAGGCTGATGAGTATAGCTCGTTTTGTTCCGAACCAGTCGGCCACTTTGTTGAAGAGGAGGGCTCCGCCAAACGCCACAAACTGTACCATAAGAATGACCTGCACCAGGGTCGCAGTCTGCAGCCCCAGTTCTGCCGCCCCAAAGGTGGCGGATAGCGTGATGACCGTCTGGATGCCGTCATTGTAAAGAAGATAGGCCAGAAGAAAGAGCAGCGTCTGTGGAAAGCTGGGCAGCGCCCGAAAAGTACGGGCAAGCTGTTTGAATCCGACCGTTGCATAGCGATCGCCTGGCGGCAATGATTTCGTGGAACGTCTCCGCTTTAGCCTCGTCAAAGGAATGACGGTGAAGATTGCCCACCAGAGACCCGCCGAGAGCAGAGAGATACGAATCGCATGGGCCGTCGACACGCCCAACGGTTCGGCCAGAAACTGAACGAATACGAGATTCAGGGCGAGCAAGAGTCCGCCGCCAAGATAGCCTAGCGCCCAGCCCTGCGATGATACCCGGTCTCTGTCCTCCGAACTGGCGATTTCGGGCAAGAACGCATTGTAGAAGACGAAGGCTGCGCCGAAAGAGACATTCGCTATCAAAAACAGTCCGCCGCCAAGCAGATAGCGATCGCCTTGCAGGAAATACATAGCCATGGTGGCGATGGCGCCGAAGTAGGCAAAGAAAGCGAGGAATTGACGTTTTCGGTGGGAATAATCGGCTAAGGCGCCCAGGATCGGCAGAAAGAACACCTGCAGGAGCACAGACAGGGACACCACATAGGGGAAGAATGAGCCGGCCAGTACGGGGACACCGAGCAGATGGACAAAGCCGCTGGCGTCTGCGGCCTGCTCGGTCACCGCGGTCAAGTATGGCCCAAGAAAGACGGTTACGACAGTCGTCGAGAAAGCCGACGCCCCCCAATCGTAAAAATACCAGCCTATCTGCTCACGCCGGCTATAGCCGGTAATCGCAGGGACATCGTCGGCAGACCTTGTAGCGGATGATTCCATTACCGGTTCCTTGGCGGAGCTTGGCGACGGGAAATGGCCATACCAACAATTTGTCTTTGGTATGGGACATCGTTTCCTGGCTGGCGAGACGATGTCCCATTGGCGTTTGCTTCCGACCTATTCAGGGCAACGCGGGTGCGGCTCTAGATCGTGCGGTCTCCCGCCTACGCCGGCACCGGGAATTGCTCAATCATCGCCAAGACTTCGGCGCGAGTCCTATCCAGCAACGTAGCGTCAAATGGATTCTTTGCGATCGCGGCTATCCAGCGTCCTACCTGTGCAAACTCTTCTGTGCCCATGCCGCGCGTTGTTCCTGCTGGCGTACCAACGCGAATCCCGCTGCTAATCTTCGGCGAGCGCGGGTCGAAGGGTATCATGTTGCGGTTAGTGTGGAGCGCCGCCTCTTCCAGTGCGTCCTGTACGACGATACCGGTGATGTCATCGTTGCCCAATGCGTCCAGGTCGATGAGCACCAGATGATTATCTGTGCCTCCGCTAACCAGCCGCAGCCCTTCGTCTTGGAGAGAACTGGCAAGCGCCTGTGCGTTGTCGAGAATCTGCTGCTGGTAGGCACGAAATCCTGGTTTCAGTGCCTCCCCGAAGCTCACTGCTTTGGCCGCAATGATATGCATCAGAGGTCCGCCCTGTGCGCCCGGGAAGACGGCGCGATCGACGGCGCGCGCATGTTCGGCGCGACTCAAGATCATGCCACCGCGCGGCCCGCGCAAGGTTTTGTGCGTTGTGGATGTGACGACATCACAATACTGTACCGGATCCGGATGTAGTCCAGTAGCAACCAGACCGGCCACATGCGCCATATCCATCATGAGCAGTGCTCCGACGCTGTCGGCGATTTCGCGCAGACGAGCGTAATCAAAGAACCTAGGATAAGAGCTGCCACCGGAAATGATCAACTTGGGGCGGTGTTTATCTGCCAGGTATGCGACGTCGGAATAGTCGATGCGCTCGGTTTCTCGATCTACGCCATAGTGCACGAAATTGTAAAGCTGACCGGAGAAGTTCATGGGCGAACCATGTGTCAAATGGCCGCCCTGATCCAGCTTCATGGCCAGAACCGTATCGCCCGGCTTCAAGAATGCGAGGTAGGCCGCCTCGTTCGCCTGAGCACCTGCGTGTGGCTGAACATTGGCGTGTTCTGCACCAAACAGTTCTTTGGCACGCTCGATGGCGATGCGCTCGGCGATATCCACGATCTCACAGCCGCCATAGTACCGATGGCCCGGATAGCCTTCAGCGTATTTATTCGTGAGAACGCTGCCCATCGCCGCTAGCACCGGCGCCGACACGTAGTTCTCGCTCGCGATCAATTCGATGCCTGCGAACTGGCGCTGTCGCTCCTTCTCGATAACGTCGTAGATGTCAGGGTCAGCCCCGGCCAGCATCCGACGCGGATCTTCTTCGTCAGACCATTCCGCTAGATGCTTTGTCTGATCAAGTTCTCGCTGTAGAGGTGGGTTCATGCTCATGGTATACATCTCCTTGCCAAATATGTCCTGCGGCCGACAGGGAGGATTCGGACACATGGATACGGTTCGTGTGGCGCACCATTGGAGCCGCAAAATCAGGCGGCACCTTAGCATGGAACGCAGTGTCCGTCAACAGGCGCTGCCTCTATTCTTGCGCAAGGGCGACGCCCTATCGCAGTTACTTGACTATGCGCTGAGGACACATGGCATGTGATACAATCTTTTCATCGTCGACTTGGCGGTTACTCGTTGTCATTGCCTGGACGATTTGCCTGGCCGGCGCGGCATGTTCCCAGTACATACCAAGCTGCAGATGGGCGGAGACGTCGTCGTAGTAAGGCGTCCTGCAATTGGGATGCACCGTAGGGGCGGTTGACTGCAGATGCAGTTACCTGTATCTGCTGCGTCACTGCACGGAGGCGTTGATGCACGTAAGCACACATTTTCGCGGAGGTTTCTGTTCCCGTAACTCACATGCCTGAACTTTCGTCTGACGACTACAGCGGAAGCGGACACGAAGAAGCGCTTTCGCTTCTGCGCGCCGCGAGCTACCAGGAGTATTTATCCGCTCACCCTGGACTCTCGCGTACTATGCGGGCGCGCGACCGTGAGATCCGCTTGGGCGCTGATGACCAATACTTCTTTTCTGCTTTTACGGATCCGATCCACTTTGTGGTCGTAGCATCTCCGACACATAGGGATACAGCGATCATTGTGCCCCTTCTGGAGCATGTCCGACGGTGCTTACCGCGCGGTAGCTTCTGCGTAGTTGAACCGGACAGATGGGCAAAGTTCGCGCGCCGCACGCAAGTCGTACCGCTTTCTCTCCGAGATCTACGGGCTGCCGAGCTTCCACATCTGTTCGTTCTCGATGGGCAGCTTGGCTATCTAGGCGAATGGGGACCCCAACCGGAAGCGTTTGACTCATATCTGCAAGCCTGGATGGCTGAAGAGAATGGTGGAGACGCCACGTTACCCCAGCTTGGCACCGCGGATAGCATTCCGTTGCACGTAATTCGAATGTGGTATAACAGTGGCCTGAACGTAGACTGTGCGGCGGAGATTCGGAGTCTGCTGGAAGTGTCGAGCGCGAACAGCCCGGGCTCAGAAAACGTTGGGGAAGGAGACGGCGCTGCCTCCGGTCCGTAGCAGTATCGAGCTGTCGTTCCGGCAGCGGTCTGCAGACTAACGACGGCGTCTTTTTGCGCTAAAGACAACATGATAGAATGACGCCCGTTCGCGGTTTGGCAATGCCCGACGTTTACTGCGCGTCTTGGCATTCTCGCTGGTCACAGCATAGCCCGGCGTTGGCGTGTGGCTTGCCGGCGGATAGAGCACGTGATGGACGGACTGTTGATGTTGATGGATTCTGCGTAATGACTCGCAAATCGATGCGCGTACGCCTTTGCCGCCCGTGGCTGCGGGAAAATGGCGCCCTATTGTGGCGCCGCATTGCACTGCTCGCGATCGCCCTTGCCGTGCTGTTTTCTCTGTATTGGCCGGTGCGCGCGGCAATTGAGTTGATGTATTTCACTGCCGAGTCGACCGACACCGCCGTGCTCTTGCGTTGGGCCACCGTGCGCGAGATTGACGTCGAAGGATTTCTGATTCTCTGTAAAAGGCTTGGCGAACCTGATTCCGCCTACCACTGGATAGGACAGCGGGCAGCGACGGGAGGTCCGGATCAGGGCGCCGAGTATAGCTTTGATGTCACTGAGGGCGTCTATTTCGGTGAGCAGTATTGCTTTCGTCTAGAGGAAGTGACCACCAATGATGAGCCCGGTGAGATTCGAGACATCTGTGGCTATGGGCCCGGGGTAACGCCGACGCCTGCAACGGACGCCACCGCTCTCTCGGTACTTGGCTCAATCACACCCATCGTTGTTACGCCGATTCCAGGGCAGTCGCCGGCGCCGACGCTCGTCACGCCGGGTCCGACGCCAACGTGGACGCCCATCGGCCAGAGTCCACTGGATGCGAATCAGGGTCCTACTGTCACGCCAACGTCAACGCAATTCGGTTCGCCATTGGGCGTGACTACTTTGGACGCAAACGCCGCTGGGTTGTCCGATACGCCGACGCCAACTTTCGTGCCTACGGAGACCGCCACAGCAACACCTACCATAATGCCGACTTCCACCGCGACCCAGCCGCCATCTCCTTTAGGCGCGCAAGCCGATGCCTTTGGCAGCGTGGCGCCCGGCAATGGACCTCCCTCGCCTGTTGAGCCTCCGCAACCAGAAGCTGCCGCCATTCAGCCGACGCCGACTGCGCTCTACATTGTGGTCACCGCAACGCCCACTGCCCAGGCGCTGGCCGTGGCGCCCACATTGACGCCGTTGCCGACGGCAACTGTAGCGCCCGACCTTGGCCTGTTCAATGTCCTTGAACCGTCTGCGCAGAGCATGATGGTCATGATGCTCTGCCTGATCTTTTTGAGTGCAACCGGCTTGGGGACGCTGGGCCTCGTCACAGCGGTTCTCTATTTCCGATCCCAGTCACAACAAAGAACGGATGGCCGAGGCTATCTAGACCAGCGCAGGTTCTAAGATGCGCACCTTTATCGAGCTTGCTATGCCGGATGCAGCACGAGAATATATCCGGCAACGTCAGGATCATGTCTGCCGTCTCCTTGTTGGGCAGGGGGCGGCAGATTGTTTCCGATGGACACAGATCTCGAGCGTTCACCTTACGCTGAGATTTTTGGGCGATACGACGGAAGACCAGCAACGGCGGCTCGCACACGGTCTGGCAGACATGGCGACGGATTGGCCCGCAATCCCCCTCAGCATCGGCGGTCTTGGGGGATTTCCGAGCGTTAGGAAGCCACGTGTGCTGTGGCTGGGCATCGGCGGCGATCTCGACGGATTGCATCGGCTCCAGGCGGCCGTGGAAAGGCTCGCCCAGGCTTGCGGTTTCGAGCCCGAGGACCGGCCCTACTCCCCGCACCTGACCATCGCGCGAACACGACGTAACTGTTCGCGGGGTTCCCTACAAGAAGCCGGCAAAGTGCTATCGCAGTTTAGGGCGGAAGACACTGTGCACAGCGCAGAAGGACGTTTCGATTCGGCAACGCTCATCCACACGCGCAGCGATCTGCAAACATCCGGTGCGGTATATTCGCCGTTGTCTACGCACTTACTCTCCCGCTAGGTAGGCCGTGGCCGTGACCGGCTGCGCCAGACACTCCACAGCAACAAGAGGATCACCACTATGAGAACAGACCAGGAAACGATGGCTCCGTTTGTGCGCGCTGGTGTCGAACCCATTCGCGCATCGATGGTATGCTCGCCTGCAGCAACGTTCACGTCAATGAGACCGCGTGGTTCCGACACAGTATAGGATGAGTCCTCTCCATCCACTGTCACCGCCCAGCCGGGAAAGTATAGCTCGTTGATACGGACGGTTCCCGGCTCATCCATGTCCACTACGCCACCACCACTGGAACCGCGGCTGTATTGGCTGAGCACCCTGCCGCTGCCCTTGACTATCTCCAGTCGGGTAAGGAAACCGTCTTCCGCATAGTCCTCCACGTAGGCGGCGTCGGCGTACTCGTCACTCATGGGCGACGTCGTGAACGGCTCTTGCACCCATTCCGTGTACGCGATCATATCCGGGTGTTCTTCCTCGAAGCGAAAAACCGCGCGGCCGTCTTCTCGCCACCTTTCAACCGGCTGCAGTTCCGCTTGGACATAGGCGTAACTACCGAACACCACGATTAGGGATATGACCATGGCGGCAGCCGTGGGCTGTACGCGAGCCAAGATAGGAGTTTCATCGTTTTCGCGCAACAGCGCAGCAGTCACCATCCCCCCGAGTGCGGAGGTCGTGAATGCGGTCAACCCAAGTAGACGCCACGGAAACTGGATCAAGCCCAGGGGCGGTACGGCTTCCCAAATCGCTTCCGAGGCAGGCGTCATCAGAAAGAGGATCAGCAAGGTCATCATCGCGAGGTACGCGATCAGCCCGTTCTGGAATCGAGATGCGTTCGGGCGTCCCTGTTGGCGCCGGAGTGCAAAGAGCGAGGTCAGCAGGATCAGTGAGGCCATGAGGCCTAACTGGAAGCCCATACCGTCGTTTGCGCCCGCTGGATCGTCAGAGTAGCCAAATCCCCAGAACGGACTCAGGAATTGGCCGAACCAGACGAAATGGTTGCGGTAATTGTAGGTGTCGGTTACGTAGACCTGTTGTTCCAGGTGGCCGCCCTCCTGCAACAGCGGTAGAAGAAACGCTGCAACGAGCGCGAGCCCCAGCAGCCCCGCCGTCGCCGCTAGGGTCATTCGGCCCACCAGAGCGGTCCAGCTTCCCCGGGCGCCGCCGTACCAGACGTCCAACCGCCAGCGTTGCCACAGTCGGAATAACACAAAAGTGATCAGCAGTGGCGTAAAGGAAAGCAGCGCAAATGTATGCGTTAGGAGGACACCGCCGAGCGCCAAAATCGCGAGGGCCAACCTGGCTGACCAGCCGCGCCCAAACCCGCGGTCGATTAGGCGATCGAAAGCCAGAAACACCCACGGGAACCATGCCAGGAGCAGCGCATCGTTGAGTGCCGCGCGCACGTAAATATCCAGCAGATGGTACGGCACGTAGACGTACAACAACCCGGCTATCAGAGCGGCCAAGCGGTACTGTATCGGTACGGGCTGCGGATGAGCCGGCTGCCACCGTTCACGCCGTCCTTGCGAGTACAGTGACAGCCAATAGCACGTGAGGAAATAGACGCCGGTCGCCCCTATCAGGAAACCGAATGCCCATGTGAACTTAGCGGCCAAGGTGTAGCCGGCGCCCATCAACACAAAGGCTTCCGCCACGTAGAAGCCCAAGGGCGCCTGGATGATGAAGGTGGGGTAGCCGTAGCCCTGAATGTGGTGCATGGCCCAGCGGGGAAACAAGGCTCCGTCCTTGATGCTCGCATCGAACTGCATCAGGAAGAAGACACTGTGCCTACCGTCGTGAGCCGAGTAGAAATACCCAGGTGCAAACAGTGGCGCAAGCGCGGGCAATGTCAACACAAGGAGGAGAACCAAAATCGGATCGACTCGGAGAGTTCGCTTGGGTTTTCCCTGACCGGTTGTCATATGCTCGAAGTAAAGTCGATCATCTCTGCCGCACGGTCGCGGACCTCAGGACTGAGTGATTCACTATTCGCGATACGTCAATATGTCGGCGCGCAGTGTCTCAACTGCAGCTCGCGGTGCAACAGCCGCAGCCGCGGCAGCCACGGGTGCGAGCCCAATCACATCCCACCACAGAACCGATGACGGTATCTCCTCATCTGCTTGCCATGGCCCACTTACCAGACGGATTGGCGGCCACGAAATGCCATCATCCGGCAGCGGACCCGGTGCGGCAAACCGCGCCAATACCCTATCCGCATCGGCGTCCGCCCAGACATGCAACCACCGGTCACCGCCTGAATACACACCATGTAACTCGGGTAGTTCATTCAATTGTAGCCAGAGCTGGACGAGCCGTGCAAAGCTGGACTCAATTGTCATGATTGGTGCCGAGTCGGTGGTCCACTCCTCGAGCCGACTAAACTCTCGCATTTGCCTGCATTTTCTGAGGTACAGCTTGTCTGCCGCCTGTGAGAGACCGTGTCCGTACGTCCGGTCCGGAGCCGGCTGCACATTGTTCACCCGCGAGATGGTGCAGGGCAACGCGGACCGAAGGATCGCCGCCACATCGCGGTAGGCAAACGGGTTGCCCGCAAAGATGATTTCTGGCAAGTCGTCTTCGGGGATCGCCTGGAGGGCGCGCGCAACATTTTGCGTCATTCGATAAATTGAGCGCTGTGTTTCCCGTACTTCCGAATCGTATCCTCCAGCTAATACCAGCGCTTCCGGACGTGTGGCGTTCAGTTCGTGCGCCAACAGTTCAACGTCTTGGCGTGACTCCAGCACGGTTGTACCGACCACCTCGGCCTGGCTTGCCTCCAATGCCCCGATGGAGGATGCTAGGCTATTATGCGGCGTAAGCCCGACGACCCAAATGCGCAGATGACGTCGCGGGCTGGCGACGACAGATACGTGTTGCAAAGGTGGTGCAGTCACCGGGTCTGCCGTCTGTGTGTACGGAGCGGCGCGATCGTAATCCCACAACTGCCGGCGCAATCGCTTCCCGAGGCGAACGCACAAATCCTCGATCTGCTCCGCAACCGTCCGTTGCAAGCCACTTGGCGCTACCCACCATGCGGCCAGACGGTACGAACCGCTGATCGGTTCCATTAGGCAAGCCGTCTGGCGGTCCACTTCTGCACCTACGGCAAAGACCGTGCCCGCCGACAACAGCTGGGTCGCCGGAGTTCCGGCCTTATTGCGTTCGCCGATTGCGTCCATAGTTTGTCTCAACGATAAGATCCGGTAAGGCCGGCATCACGGGCCGGGAGACGGCTCCTAAAAGGCATAGCGTGCGCAATGGGATTTCCCTTCTCTTCCTGCGGCTGCATCATCCTTGTCCCAACGTAGATAGCCATCTCCACAGCGCGGAATCACCGATAGCGGCCGACAGAAACGCGACGCGTGCGATCAACAGACTAAGCCGAGAAGCGACGAGGCGCGCAAAAATCAGACCGGATGCGAACCAGATGGCTCGCTGACCGATCCATAGCCAACCGTTGATGAAGTTGCGGGCGTACAGAGGCTGGCCCTGCAGATGTCGCTCTGGATTCACAAATAGGTGTAGCAGAGTGGCCGTGGTCAGAAGTAGGGTGAAGATGCCAACGAGCGGCCCATATCCGGCCGTGCTGGGCGAAAAACCAGTTTGCGCAGCACGAAGATACTGGGGAAGGAACGTGCCCTGTAGCGCGCCCATGATTGCCGCGCCCAGCCCAATGCCCAGCAGCAGCGCGACTACCAGCCTACCCGCTCCGTGCAGCCCCCGGCGCCAAAGAGGTAGAGAGCTTCCACCGCCTCCCGCCTGTACGATGATGCGATCAATTGCTGCCAACAGGAGCGTGGCGCAGAGCGCGAGTGGAATCCAACCAGACGCTAGCGTGGCCTCACCGGACAGAAGCGGAATGACGAGCCAAGGGAATAATACATGCCGGATGGCCAGCACGCCTGCATAACCAAGGCCGGCGCCGATCAGGACGTGCTGGGCCAAACGCGCGACGGGATTGTCGCCGGCCAGGGCGCTGAACACCATCAGCGTAAATAGAAAAGCGACCCAGATGCCTGCGCCGTTCAGTAGATATGCGCTCGTACCGGCCAATTCGGTCATGAAATTGCCATTCCGGTAACGATGATCATTCGCATCTTCATTGCGATTCCCATATCGCAATCCTGAAAGAACTGGTCGGCAAAAAGACTATCAATTCGGCGATGTGGCCACAAGGCATCTTCCAGCAGAGCCGTGCCTGTGCAAGTGGCTGCGCCTAGTCCGTGTCACTACGCCGGACGACAGCAGCGAAGTTGCCCAGTATAATGACCAGGAAGAAGACAAAATGCCCCCAGTCCTGCAACACGATTTGCATATTCAGTTGACTGGCGCGATCGCCGCGATCCTGTTCGTCAAGCAGTCTTTGATAGCTGTAGGCCCCGTCGAACCCGCTGACCAAGCCTACCAACTGCTCGCTTTCCCAATACGGCCGTGATACTGGGTCAGCGCCCGCAGCCACGACGGCGACCACCGGCGTGTTGTTCAACGGTTGAACCTGTTCCAGCCAGTGCTGTACATCGTCGGCCTGCGCAGCAAACACGATCGCAAGATCCGGTCTGTCGGCGAAGGCTGCCGCACTGCCCTGCGTTGCCTCCGGAATGGCCGCGCCAAGCGCCGCGTCCGGGTTGTCAGCGATCAGTGCGAGCATTGCGGGACCGCCCGAGAGATATACGATAGGAATGCTCCACGTACTCCTGGAGGTCACCGTTAGGTTTTCCGTGCGCTGCCATTCTATTTGGGCCCGATTGATCAGACGTCGCGCAGTAGCGGGACCACCCGGCAGAAGGCTCACTACTGATAGCCTTGCCTTTTTCTGCAACAAGTGGGTAGTGACTGGCTGTGCCGCAAGATCAAGCTCACCGGCCGTCGCAGGATCGTACGCCCAGTAGACTAGTACGTTCGCGTTCGCGGGTAAGCTGTCGATGGTCAAGAAGGCCTCTTGGACGCCTGGCCACTGTGTGGCCGAACCGGTTGGCCAGGCGAAGATGGAGACTGCCGGCACCACGATGGCAAAGGCAAGCAACGCGAATATCCAGCGCAGTTGCAGGTCTGGAGCAGGGAACCTTGTTCCGACCAACGGCAGCCCCGCGACCTGTGGGGCCGTGGTCATGCGCGTGCGTACTTGCCTCCACAGATCCCCTCGATTCTCACCCTCGTCTGCGCCGCGCGAAGCATATGGTTCTACGTCTTCGGCGCTGACGGAAATATCGACCGGTGTGAGCAGCCCGGACACGCTGGTCAACAGGCGTGAAATATCGGTCGTTTCGGGGACCTCTTCGTCCGAACGCGGAGAAACTTTCGCCTCGGGTCGGAAGTCCATGCGCAAACCGGGCTCGGTCATTGGCTCGGGCACTGCGCTTTTGCCGGTGTCTACGGATTCCTCCAGCGGACCCGGCGCACCTCCTTGGCTGGGCCCATACTGCTGCGCTGGCACCTGTGCGGAAGGCGGCGCTACCGGCTCCGACTGCGAGTCCGATCCTGGTTGGATGCCATTCTCGTCCTGTTGCTGTTCCGCCCCTTGCCCGCGTAGTTCCACACCACAGCTATTGCAGAAGTTGGAGCCTTCTCGATTGGCAGTCCCGCAATGGGGACATCGGATAATCGCCATAGCTACGGTAGCGAAACGCGTTTAGGAATGGATCGAATATACATGCGCACGGAGGAAAATCATCTCTGGGTCATCGAGCTGATACAAGATAGCGAAACCCAACTACGAGCGTTGCGATGCTACCGCCAAGGAGAACGCCACGCAAACTTGCCATTCCGGGAACATCGAGTGCCCAACTAACCAGTGCAGCGACACTGGGCGGCAGCCACACGCTGGACACAGGCGCCTGCGCAGTCAGCATCAAGAGAGCACCGACCAGGATCCATGCGCCGCCCTCTCGGCCGGTCCGCAGATACAGAAACGCGGCGGAAGCCATGAAGAAGGCCAATAGCGCGAACAACGTGGCCTGCCCCGGATAGATGATAGACTGGAATATCCAATCGACGAGCGGGCTCTGTATGCCGGCAGGGTTCACCAGACCGCCGACCAGCACCGCTAGCAACGCGGCAATCAATGCAGCGCTGTAAAACCAGTTCGTTTCTCCTGTCAAAATGCGTCTTGCGTGTATCCATCCAACGTTAAGCGCGCCGACAACGATTGCTACCGCGGCCAAAACAATGCCCCAAACGTACAATTGGGAAGTTACGGGGCGCAGTGAAGGCCATAACCCAATGCGATCACACACGACAAGAAGCGTGATTGTGACTAGGATCGCGGTAGCTAGATAATTGGCGCGAGCGTTGCGACCTGCGTTCACGGTATGATTTCCGTAACCCGCGGTTAAAGCAGAATGGCGAGCAATACAAGAAACAGCGCCAATAGCAGGCCTGCCCATGCCAGCCAGTCCTGCAAGTGGTCGTCCCCCAGCTGATTTGCCTCTTCACCAATGTCCGGCTTCCACACCTGGGGATCCTTAGGAGAAATGTGCAACGCGAGAAACGGCAGAGCGTCGTAAGAGACAGATTTGCCGGGCTGCCGATCCTGAGCGAAATATGAAACCGGAATAGCGGAACGCGGCGGCGCATTAGGATAGCGAGTCTTGGTCGCGTCGATAAGCATCGCGACCGACATCAAGTATTCAGCCTCCGTTGCGCCCGTATACAACATGACCGGTTCCGGTGCCTGTTGAACACGCGGCAGAGGACGCATCAACGTTGCGATCCATTGAGGTCCCGTCCCGCCCCCCGGCAGTACCGGCGTCGAGGTATCTGTGCGCCGCCCGCACCATCGTTGTGTGGCCATCAACGCGAGTAGATCGTCGGACGGAATTGGGCTGACGCCCAATTCTAATATCGGCGAAGAACCCGCTTCTATGCTGTGCTCTATTTCATCGCGCCATCCCAGGATGATCTGGTTCGACGAGCGGCTGCGAAACATCTTGGCTAACCGGCCTCCGTACGTCGATCCAGCGCGTGCATTGTGTCCTCCGATTCGCTCAACAGGGCGGCAAGCTCTGAGCACGCCGAAACATTCAAAAGGCCGGCAAGGGGCTCGACCATGTACAACAGTTGCTCCACAGCAAAGGCCAGGGGCTTGTGGCTGGCTAGGAATAGGAGAAAAGGCGTCATCATCCGTCGTTCCGTGATCGCATGGACGATGGCTTCTGCGCTGCTTTGCCCGGTCGCATGGGCAGCATTAGTCGGAGTAACCGTTTTGTCCTCTCCAGCTACAATCGGATTTCGTGCTGTAATCAAACTGCGCATATTGTCCGCGACTTCATTGATGTAAACGCTCAACGTTGGATGGTGCGGCTATTTTACCACACGCCAAATGAACGCGGCACCGGTCCAGCGACGCGTCTACGTACATGTCTGGCTGGATGATGCATGCGCTGAAAACTGGTCACGTAAGCGAATTCCCATGCCTGCGTGCGCGGCAATTGGCCCGCCTTTAGTATGGTAGCGGCAGACCGTATGGTATACTACCGGCGTTTCGGCAACAATAATTTGTGTCGAAGTCGCATTTATTAACACGACCGCGGGATAACGTTGTCTATGGCTATGATGTCGCGCAAGCGGTACTTAAGCGTGCTAGTCTGCATCTCCGTTATGATTGTTCTCTCTGCTTGCGGCGGAGGACGATCCGAACCAACACCAACGCCCACCAAGACTCCCATGCTGGACCAGATTTCGGCAGGGAACGACAAGGTCGAGACGCCGACACCTGTTCAGGTAGTGGCGACTACGCCTCCCCAGGCGGTACTACCTACGGCAACTCCGATTCCCGAACGCAGCGATATTGCGCCGTTCACTGGACTTCCGGCTGAGAATCCGGAGACGTTGAAGCAACGGCCTGTGTTCATCTGTGTCAACAATGATGCCGTTGGTCGGGCTGCCCACTATGGACTCAGTAAGGCTGACTTTGTATACGAATACATCGTGGACGGATTCACGCTCACACGATTGACAGCCATGTATCAGGGCAACGACACTGACCGCGTTGGGCCGGTGCGCTCCGCACGAATGCCCAATGTGTGGATGACCTACATGTATGACGGTGCGCTTGCCTGTTCCGGCGGCAGCGATGAAGTGCGCTACCTGCTCAAGAACGAAGTCGGTTTCCCTTACCTGGATGCTGATATAGACGATCCGAACCAGGACAGGTATTTCCAGAGCATCGGTACTGACTATCGGACTCGCATGCAGACGAGCCCCGACGGGGTGCGCCGCTGGCTGGCCGACAACGGCCTGGAGAAGGACTGGTCGCGATCCGGATTTGAATTCAGTGAGGCGACACCGCCCAATGCGTCCGGCGGTTCTAGCGACTTAGCGATTCGTTATCCGGGTGGAAACCAGGTGGAGTGGCAGTACGATGATGCTCGAGGCGGTTATGTCCGCTACCAGGGCGGACAGCAACATATCGACAACGCCACCGGCCAACCAATCGTCGCGCAGAACGTCATCGTAATCGCCGCGGAGCATACGCTGACCGACATCGAAGAGGACAGCCTCGGCACCAAGGGCGTGGATATCGCGCTATACGGCTATGGGGATATGCGTGTTTTCCGAGATGGCCAAGTATATGAAGGAACTTGGCGCGCTGACCCAGAGAACCCGCCGAGATGGTTGGGCCCGGGCGAGGTCGTGATTCCGCTCAGGCCGGGACAGACATGGATTCAGGTAGTTCAAGATCTGAACGATATCACTTACTAGATGCGATTCGGCGCAACAGGGCGCCTGCTTTCGGTGAAACCAAAATACGGCACAGGACTGGCGGCGCCAAGCGCGCGATCATGCGCCTTGGCGCTCTAGTAGGGTGAGGAATCTGGGACGAGAATGCCGAACGGGGCTACATTTCCAGATCATTGGTCGTACCGATCTGTATGCCTCGGTTCGTCTATATAGTTGAAGAAGATCGTTGAACGCCAAGTGTCTTTATACCTGGGCGCGCGCCGGCGACACATCGAGGATTATCATGATTGGCCGCGATTGTCGGACGTACTGATCGGAATCATGTGAGTGAAACCAGTCGAGCAAAGCCATGCGTGGCGCGCCGGCCGTTGCTGCGGCAGGTGCACACATCAGACTGTCTGGGGCCCTTATCGCTCGAACTCACTGTTGACAAGGAGTTAAAGATGAACGGAAAAGATAACAGAGGACAAAGTCCCCGCTTCACGGTCTATTTCAGTGGGTTGCTGGTCGTGGTGCTGTTGCTGGGCGCCTTCTCCATGTTTTCGTTGACGGCAAATGCGCAGGATGCCGACCAATCCGAGGGATATACCTACACCGTGGAAGACGGCGACAACTGGGACTCCGTAGCAGCCAAAACGGGCGTCAAGGTGGAAGCGCTCCAAGCCGCGAATCCTGACTCTGTGCGGGATACGGGATGGCTCTTAACGGGTGAGGAACTTGTGATACCCGCGACCGGTGAAGAGAAAACCCAGACCTATACCGTTAGCGCGGGCGAATCATGGAGCACAATTGCCGCTCGCAACGGCATATCCATGGCTGCCCTTCAGGCGGCCAATCAGAAGTCAGTGCGCCCAGGCATGATTCTCTATAATGGCGAAAAATTGATCATTCCGCCTCGCACTCCGGCCACCGCTACCCCTACAACTGAGGAAACCGAGGTGCAGGAACCCGTCGAAGAGGGTACAGACGCGACCGTGGATGAGTCCGCCGGAACGGAAGCTTCGGTTGAAGCGCCGCCTACCGGTGAGGAAGCGATCGCTACTGAGACGCCGGCTGCAGTCGAAGACGAAGTGGTGGAACCCGAAGTAACTGCTACCGAGGAGGCGAGTGCCGCCGAAGAAACTCCTACAGAAGAAATCGTCGCTGAGGAGACACCCGTAGCCGAGGCGGAGACGGAGGCCGATGCGACTGAGACGGCGGCCGAAACTTCGGAGGAGATCAGTCCAACAGTGCCAATGACGGAAACGGTGATCGAGGCTGAAGTTCCGGAAATTGCCGCTCCGGCAACGGAGGAAGAGACAGCCGCACCGCCCGAATGCCCAGAGGCCCTCGCCGACTACCCCGATTCGATCCTGGCTGTTCTGAACGGCAGTGATGGTAGTGCTGAGGCCTTGAACGATTTTCTGTCAGGCTGTGGCGCAGCTGTCGAAGATGGCGTCGTGGTCGCTGACCTCACAGGAGACGGCGTCGATGACTTCGTAATCGCTTACCAGAATCCTAGCCAAGAATCCGCCTTTGTAGAAAGCGATTTGATCATTGTCTCGCTCGGCGAAGACGGATACGAGGTAGCCTACCGGGCGCGTGCGGCCGGTGAGGTGAGGTTGCTCTCCACCGACGATATCAATCAGGACGGTCAGTCAGACGTGGCATGGGTGGACACAACGTGTGGCGCCAGCACCTGTTTCGACACCGTCAACGTTCGTAGCTGGGACGGCAGCGTGTGGGCAGACTGGACTGACGGCACGATAACCATGGCGTATGCCGACATCGAACTCACCGATGTGTCAGATGAGGGCTCGGGCCAGGAAATCGAGCTTACGGGTGGCATCTACGGTAGCGTGGGCGCTGGTCCCCAGCGCAGCCGCACCGAGACGTGGGCCAGTATCGATGGCGAGCCGTACGTACTTGCTGACAAAGTCTACAGTGCAAGTGAATGCCTCTATCACACTGTTCTGGATGCAAACCGCGCTCTTAGTGAGGCAGAAAACCCTGAGGATCTGGCTGCCGCCAAAGCGTTATACGAAAATGCCGTAACTGATGAGACGCTGATCAAGTGCTGGGTTCGCCCTGCCGAGTTGGAGGAGTTGCGCAGTTTCAGCCTCTTCCGCTTGGCCGCGATTGAGGCATATGAAGGCAATATGGAGGCCGCTGCTGACCGAGTTACCGAGCTCGCGGCCACTTATCCGGAAAGCCCGCTGGTGGAGGTAGCGCAGACGTGGCTGGACAAGGTAGAGGCCGGGGATGCCTTTCCTGCCGCTTGCGAGGCCGTAACTACGTTCGCGGATGAGCACCCGGAAGTCTGGGAAATACTCTCGGATTACGGCTACACTAACCCATCGTTTGAAGCAAGTGACCTGTGTCCACCGCCGTTGCAGGCCGGTGAGGACGCCGGTGATGACTCAGAACAGGACGGGGCGACGGGAGCGTCGCCCCGCTCCGATCTAGAGGGCACCTCGGCGCTCAGCGCAGAAGGTGAAGACGCGGCAGGCGAGGCTGGGGAATCGAGGGATGACGCCATCGCTGCCATCGCCGAAAACCTGCCCGACTGTCCCGCCTCGTTAGTGGACTACGCGGATGCCTTGCCCATTGCGCTGGACGTAACCGCCGGCGATACAGAGATATTGGAACGCTGGCTATATGCGTGTGGCGGCCTCGCAGAAGATCGGGGTGCACTGTTGACCGCAGACCTCAACGCGGACGACGTCGAGGACTACGTGATCTTCCCCACGGTCATCAGCGACGTGGGCCTTGGCCCGGACGGCGCGCAGGGCGGCGTCTACATCTTTCACGGCCTACCCGGCGGCGGTTATGAATTGGCAGCAAGTCCCGAAGTATTCGGAAAACCTGTCCCCCTCGCTATCGAAGATCTGAACGGTGACGATAATGTGGATGTGGCATGGACAGTGGAAGGCTGTTCCACGTTCTGCATGCTGGAAACGCAGATTGTCACGTGGGACGGCGCGGAATACGTTTCCCTTATACAGCCGGGCGCGACCATCGCATCCGGCGAAGCCTCATTCGAGGAAATCAAGACCGTGGACACGGCGACCGGGAAGGCCCTGGTGCTTCGCGGTGGCGTAAGTGGCACTCCTGAAGGTGGCCTGACCGTGAAGCATGAAGAGGTCTGGCAGAGCATCGACGGAGCTCCGTTCCGGCGCATAAGCTGGCAGTACGATTCCGAAGACGAGGGAAGCAACTGCCTAGGGCTGCGCTTGATTGAGGCTGACGTGGCTCTACAGGCCGCCGATGTGCTTGGTTACGGACCTGCTTTTGAGAAATATGCACGTACGCTGGAACCGGGCCTGGAGGCGTGCAGCATCTTCGGTTTGACCCCGGACGACGAGCTGGCATTGTTGAACGGGCTTGCCAACTTCCGCTTCATCCAGGTACAGGCTTTGGATGGCGATCTGGAGGGCGCGGAGGCCAGTCTCAATTATTTCACGGAGCAGCTACCGGACAGCCCGTATGTACAGGCGGCGCAGCAGTGGCTTGATGAATTCGCTGCATCCGGCGACGCGGCAGCGGCCTGTGATATGGTTTACTCCATCTTTGAAGACAACCCGGATATGTGGCAGATCACCGATCACTTTGGATACAATCATCCGGCGCTGGCCGCCGAACAGATCTGCTACGTTCCTGCGCAGTAAGGGCAGGGACAGAGCATTTCGTGTGTCTGCAGATGCGATATTCGGTTTCTGATCAAGTCAGGCAGGAGTAGAGGCGGCGCCGAGAGATGGTGTATCTCTGCGGATAACGTGCTAGGGTGCGCCGGCAATCACCGGCGTTCCCGACGCCATTGCTTCCGTCGCCATCATTCCAAATCCTTCGTACATACTGGGGAACACAAACGCCGTAGCCAGCGCATATAGGATCGGTTTGTCCGCTTCGTCGACCCAGCCGCAGAAATGCACGCGGTTTTCCAGACCGCAATCTGCGACAACTTCGCGCGGGTCCACGGTGACGCCGCCGGACGCCGCGGGCAACGCGCCGGCGATCACGAGATCTTCGCCCTGCCCGCCCATCTCCAAGAACCGTTTGTAGGCGCGCACAACGCTTGCCACGTTCTTGCGAACGTCGAATCCCCCTAAGTACAGGAAATAGCGCTCCGGTAAATGATACTTGGCGCGAATGGCTTCCACGTTGCGCGACGAGTTGGGCGCATGCGCGGAGGCGCTCGGTCCGTGATATACCACATGTACCCGTGAGGTAGGGATGTCCAGCGTGCGCACGATAGCGTCGGCGCTGGCGTGGCTAACTGTCACTACGGACTTCGCCCGGCGCGCCGTGTGCGACACGAGCCACGTGTAGGCTCGGTTCTGAAGTCCGCCTCGATACTGGGGCAGGATGAGGGGAATAACGTCGTGGACGGTGACCACGACGGGCGCTGGCTGCCAGAATGGAGCAGCCCAGTAGGGAACCCACAGCACGTCCGCGCCTTGGCTTCGTGCGGCCCGCGGATACGCCACCTGTTCCCACCAGACCTTCTGCAACTGTCGCGGCAGTGGGGGGAGATCCAGCGCGTGCAGATGCAGCGACGGCCACGATTTTTGCCACGCGGGATCGTACGTCGTGGCGGGCACAAATATGTCGATTTCGATGCCCGACCGTTGCCGCGGCAGATGAGCCAGCAGATGATGCAGGTACTGTCCGCTGCCCGTTGTCTGCTGACCCGCAAACCAGCCGTTGACTGCGAGGCGCATGGGCTCCGTTGCGAGGAATCGCTCCAGTGCTAGGCAGGCTGTGTACTGCGCATCCAGTCGACCGTGGCCTGCAAACCTTCATTCAGTGACACTGTGGGATGCCAATTCAACAGTCGTTCTGCTTTTGAGCTATCAAGGTAGGTTTCGAGCACTTCGCCAACCGGCCTAGGCACGTACACCGGATCTTGCGTATATCCGATGACGTCGCTAAGTACGCGATGAACCGTATTGATGTCCGTGGGCACGCCCGTGCCCACGTTGATGACGCCCACTGCGTCACTCTCCAGGGCGAGCAGATTAGCGCGAGCAATGTCGCCCACAAATGCGAAGTCACGCGCCTGTTTGCCGTCACCAGTGATCTTTGTCGGTTCATTGTTGAGCATGGCGCCCGCGAAAATGGCGACGACCCCGGCTTCCCCTTTGCTGTCCTGGCGCGGCCCGTACACATTCGGATAGCGCAGGGCCACATAGGGCAACCCATACGCGTAATAGTAGAGATCGAAATGATGTTCAGCACTCAACTTATTGGCGCCGTAATTGTCTTTAGGCTGCGGCCAGCTCTTCTCCGTGAAGGGCAGTCTGTCACCCTCAGGGCTGTGTCCTTCTCCGTAAACGGCGCCGCCTGTACTCGCAAACACGATTTTGCGCAGCTCATATTTGCGTGCGAGTTCGAGCAACTTCAACGTGCCCAAAACGTTGACCTGTGCATACTCGACAGGAAATTTCATGCTTTCGCGCACATTGGCAAGCGCAGCCTGGTGCGAGATGGCTTCGATTCCCTCCGCCTGGAATATCTCTTCCATACGCGAGGAGTCCGTGATGTCAACATCGTAAAATGTTGCACCAGACGGCACATTTTCGCGGTGCCCGGTGTGGAGGTTGTCTACGACGACAACCTGGTGACCTGCCGCGAGCAGCGTATCGGCGATATGGCTACCTATGAAACCGGCCCCACCGGTGACGAGAAGTTTCATTTCGTTCTCCCTGGACTGATTGAATCGTTGGGGTATTCTAGTCGGCGGCGTTAGAATACGGCAAATCAGGCCGATTTGATCAGTGCCATTACTCGGCTGCCAGCAACAGCAGCAGACAAAAAGGGTAGAACGACGAGGACACGATGCTCATCCACAATGCAATAGTCGTCACCTTTGACCAAGAGAACCGGCTGATCGAGCATGGTGCAGTGCGCATCCACGGCGCCGCTATAGAAGCCGTGGGCGCCGATACAGACCTCTTGGCCCAGTATCCCGAAGACGAGCGCTGGGACGCGGGCGGCATGTTGCTGATGCCAGGACAGATATGCGCGCACACCCATTTCTACGGCGCCTTTGCCCGCGGTATGTACATACCGGGGCAGCCTGCTAAAGACTTCCCGGAGATACTCGACAGGCTTTGGTGGCGCTTGGATAAGGCCCTCGACTTGGGCGGGGTGCGTAGCTCCGCTGAAGTGTGCTTGGTGGACGCAATTCGCAACGGGACAACCACGCTCATCGACCACCACGCCAGCCAGCGAGCCATCGACGGAAGCCTAGACGTCATCGCCGGTGCAGTGGACGAGAGCGGCCTGCGCGCCCTGCTGTGCTACGAGGTAAGTGACCGAGATGGCGAGGCAGCGGCTCAGGCGGGGATACGCGAAAACGTGCGATTCCTCCGCAAGGCGCTGAAACGAACCTCGCCGGGAGACCTCGGCGAACGGGTGCGTGGGACGTTTGGCCTGCACGCGAGCCTCACGCTCTCCGATGAGACACTGGAGCTTTGCGCTGGCGAGAGTGATGCGTTTCATATCCACGTCGCCGAACACCCCGTAGACGAGTACGACAGCCTATCAAGATCGGGTAAACGCGTCGTCGAGCGGCTCCATGATTTTGGCATCACGGGGCCGAAAAGCATCATGGCACACTGTGTTCATGTGGACGCCTGGGAGACGACGCTGCTGCGCGAGACCGACACCTTCGTCACCCACCAGCCACGGTCCAACATGAACAATGCAGTGGGTGCGGCTGAGGTGACGGGTATGTTGCGCGGTGGAATTCCCGTTTGTCTTGGCAATGACGGATTCAGCAACGATATGTTTGCGGAGATGAAGGTGGCCGACTTGCTGCAAAAGGCGGCACACAGCGATCCACGCTATTTGGGAGCCGACCAGGTTATGGTCATGGCCATCCAAAACAACCGCCGGCTGGCTTCCTGTTTCTTCGACCGTCCGGTTGGCGTTGTCCAGCCGGGCGCATATGCGGACCTCATTCTGCTCGACTATTATCCAACGACGCCGCTGACAGCGGACAATCTGCCGTGGCACATTCTGTTTGGCGTCAGCGGCTCGCACGTAAACAGTACAATTGTTCACGGCCGTATTCTGATGCGCAACCGCGAACTCATGACGGTAGACGAAGAGGAGATCTCGGCGCGCAGTCGTACGGCCGCCGCCGCCACTTGGAAGCGCTACTGGGGAATGTTCTAGACGCTGGACTAATCTGACAAATGCACCTGATGGAAGGACAAAGATAAATGAAGAAGTCAACCGTGGCCGTGATCGGAGGCACGGGGGCAGAGGGTTCCGGCCTGGCCGTGCGATGGGCAGCGGCAGGTCATCCGGTGGTGATCGGCAGCCGCAGCGCGGAGAAAGCAACTGCAGTCAGTGCCGAGCTGCAAGCGGAAATAGCTGAAGTTGGCGGATCGATTACGGGTATGACCAATGCGGATGCCGCGGCAGCAGCCGATATTGTGGTCCTGAGCGTCCCCTATGACTCGCAGGTATCTATTATCGACCAAATCGCGCAGGGTTGCTACGGCAAAGTCTTTGTGACGGTAAGCGTTCCGCTGAAGCCGCCCCACGTATCCACGGTTTGGCGGCCGCCCGGCGGTTCTGCCGCCGAGGAAGCACAGGCGCAGCTCGGCCCGCATGTGCGCGTCGTCGCGGCGTATCAGAACATCGCGGCCGGCCACCTAAGAGATCTATCATGGGAATCAGACAGCGACGTCCTCATCACCGGCGATGACGCTGCGGCAAAGAAAGTCGTTGAGGAACTCGTGCGCGAATCTGGCTTCTATGCCATCGACGCCGGCCCGCTTGCAAATGCCGGCGTGGTCGAAGGGCTCACCGCGGTGCTCATTGGCATCAACATTCGCCAACGTGCTGGCGGAACCGGCATCCGCGTCACCGGCTTGGTTCGAGACTAATTCGCAGTCTGCCTCTTCGCTTTGCTCTGATGTGCGGCGGCGTCTCTTCATTTCGCGCCCTTCATTTCGAGTCGCCAGAAACGAGAGTAGGATTTGATGCAATTCGAAACACTCGCCGTTCATGCAGGACGCAGCATCGACCGCGCAAGCGGCGCTGTCATGTCGCCTATTGTTCTCTCCACCACCTTCGAGCGGAACCCGGACGGCAGCTACGAGCACGGCTATGTCTATTCTCGCTCGCAGAACCCCAACCGTACTGCCCTGGAACAGTGTTTGAGCGAACTCGAAGGAGGAGAATCGGCTCTTGCCTTTGCGTCAGGTCAAGCCGCGACCATGAGTGTATTCCAGGCGCTTCGGCGCGGCGACCATGTCATTATTCCCGACGACGTCTACTTCGGCACCCGCCTGCTCGCCTATGACATCATCGGCCAGTGGGGCCTGGAGTGCAGCGAAGTGGACATGACCGACCTTGATGCGTTGCGATCAGCCGTACAGCCAAACACGGCATTGATCTGGGCGGAGACGCCGTCCAATCCGCAGCTCAAGATTACGGACATCTCCGGAGCTGCCGCTATTGCCGGGGAGGCCGGGGCACTTCTCGTAGTGGACAACACTTGGGCGTCTCCCGCAGGCCAGAACCCGATCAAGCTTGGCGCGGACATCGTAATGCACGCCACGACGAAATATCTGGGCGGGCATAGCGACTTGTTGGGCGGTGCGATCATTAGTCGAAAGGCAGATGAGTTCTTCGACCGTATGCACACGATACAGCAAATAGGCGGCGCGGTCCCCTCGCCCTTCGACTGCTGGCTGTTACTGCGCAGTATCAGTACCTTGCCATACAGGGTGCGCGCGCATACGAAACATGCACAGATAATTGCTGAAATGCTCGCAGATCATCCGCGCGTGGACGCAGTGCACTATCCGGGACTGCCGCAGCATGCCGGCCATACGGTAGCGACCGCACAAATGCACTTGTACGGCGGCATGCTGTCCATTCAGGTGGCCGGCGGTATGCGAGAGGCAATGGAGGTGGCCGGACGAGTGCAGTTGTTTACGCGTGCAACCAGCCTTGGCGGGGTGGAGAGTCTCATCGAGCACCGTGCGTCCGTAGAAGGCGCAAATTCGCCGACGCCACAGAACTTATTGCGCATTTCTGTGGGCCTGGAAAACGTCGACGACCTCGTTGAAGACCTGACGCAGGCTCTGAAGTAGGTAACCTGGAACATGGATCTCGTCGG
>JBJYXA010000034.1:0-2332 GCA_046259705.1 Caldilineaceae bacterium | reverse complement strand
CTGTGTCCAACACCATGCGAATCTTTCCGCTGGGCGACTGCAATCGCTCCATGCGCAGTGCTTCGGACAGCTGTGGAAAGGTCATGACTCGAAGAACTCCTTCAATCGGGCGAGGCCCTCCTGGATCGACGGCACGTCGATGCCTGAGTAGGCAAGCCGGATATATGCGCCGTCCTCTCCCGGCTGGACGCTTCCGAAATGATGACGTGTGCAAAACGATACATCGGCATTCCAGAGGGATTCGTCCATGAGTTGATTCACGTCGCGGTAGCCTTTGCGTTCGAGAATCTTGGAGACGTTCGGAAACAGATAGAAGGTGCTGCCCGGCGTCGGCACCGAGATACCGTCGATAGCGTTCAGCCCGGCAACCGCGGCGTCGCGGCGTCTACGCAGTTCGTCCACGATGGCCAACACGGATCCATGTTCGTCCGGGATTACCTCGGACATCGCCTTTTGGACGAAGTGGTTTGTGCACGATTCGATGTTCGTATTCATCGTGTTGATATAGTTGATGATCTGTGTCGGGCCAATTGCCGCACCTAACCGCCAGCCGGTCATGGCATAACGTTTGGAGCACGTCCATAGGATGACGGTGCGTTCCTGCATGCCGGGGATGTTCACGATGGAGAGCGGCTTGTCGTCGTAGATGGTGTCCAGATAAGCGTCGTCGCTCAATACCCAGAGGTCATTGGCCAACGCAATCTCGGCAAGTTCTTCCATCTCCTCTCGAGACGATTGGGCGCTGGTTGGGTTGTGATAGTTGTTGTAGATGAGCACGGTGGTACGGTCGCTGATAGAGGAGCGAATCGCATCCATGTCCAGCGCAAAACCCTGTTCTGTGGGCTTGAATCCGTACGGCACGGCCACGCCGCCCTGAAATTGGATCTGTGATTCGTAGATGGGGAACCCGGGATTGGGGTAGAGCACTTCCTCACCGGGGTTCATCGTGGCTGCCAAGAACTTACTGATGACGGGCTTGCCGCCAGGCTGGACGGAAACATTCTCGATACCGTACTTCACACCGCGTTTGCTGCCAACGTCGTCGGCGATGGCGTCGCGCAACTCAGGTATGCCGGCGCCAGGGCAATATCCGGTGTAACCGTTTGCGATTGCTCGGTCTGTCGCCTCAACGATGATTTGCGGGGTGGGCAAGTTGATGTCACCCAGATGAAACGGATAGACCTTGTGTCCCTGGGCGGCCCAGGCGTTGGCCGCCCCCGATACCGCGAATGCGGTTTCTGTCCCCAGCTTCTGCAAACGATTGGCCAATCTCATTGTTTTCTCCCTCGTGTGTCTTTTCGTGTGGAAATGTCTTGCCGGTTGCCAAGAGTGGCTTATGTGCAGCGAACGTATCTACGGCGTACAGAAAGTGCATCCACTGCGACTGGGAAGTCGTGTACTGTGCGACCGTCATCATTGTTCGGGCGCGCCTGCGGTGGCTCACAGTATAGCGCAGCGACAAACGACGTCAATTTGAAGTACGAAATGTCTGCAATGTATGAGAGTCTAGTCTTGACATTGCCCGCTCCTGTTTGACAAATATAGAGTCTCTGGCTACAGTGAGCTCATATTCTTCTCCAGAATTTCGATATCGCCACGCGCCCATATTGGAGCCGCGGCAGACAATAGTGCAAGTGTAGGTGATTACAATCTATCCATCGGTTTTACTTGCTCCTAGACGGTGAGGCGGGCATTCATCGCCGGTGCACCAAAAGCGTATCGCGTGCTACTTCCATAGCGAAACCTGATTCTCGTCTGTTTAGCTTACCCGTAACGTGATCTTTCGTAGGTCTGATCGATGCATACTTGCAGACGTTCAACTCACCAAAGTTTGGCCGGCTTTCCGGCACATACCATTTCACAGGAGGCATGAACATGAGGTTAAGTCGTTCGACACGCTGGTTCATTTTGGTCAGCATTTTGCTCGTTCTCGTTTTGGTGATCGCAGGTTGCAACCGCGGCGGTAGCAGCGCACCGGCTGAGGAACCTACCGCAACAGAGGAGGCAGCGCCGGCCGAGGAAGCGGCACCGGCCGAAGAAGCCACCCCAGCAGAAGAAGCAGCACCGGCCGAGGAAGAAGCCACTCCAGCCGAGGAAGCGGCACCGGCCGAAGAGGAAGCCACTCCGGCTGAGGAAGCTACACCTGCAGAGGAAGCTGCACCTGCCGAAGAGGCTACACCTGCGGAGGAAGAAGCTGCGCCTGCCGAGGAAGCTACTCCCGCTGAGGAAGCTGCACCTGCTGAAGGTGAAGCTGCCGCAAGCGATGTCACTATCGCACTCGTCTACGGTGTGGCCGGTGATGGTTTCTACATCACCATGGAGAAAGGCTTGC
>JBJYXA010000033.1:0-12896 GCA_046259705.1 Caldilineaceae bacterium | reverse complement strand
GGCCGACAACAGGAAGTGGCTCTGGTGCATGCGGGGCTCCAAGGCGGGATCGATGCCGCCCAGTGTGCCCGCCCGCCTGGTTCAAGACGTGAATCTGCGCCTAACTCATTGATTCAAAGAGCGTATCGGGCTGCTACATAATGTCGGGTCTGGCGGCATCTCGGTTCGGCCGCTGCGCACCAAGTAACTGGAGGCGTAGCATAACGCGATCAGACCGAAGCGCTGCGATGAGCAGTCCTTCGGTGTGTTGGTAGGCTACGGCATCCGTGGTAAGCAGGCCTTTGAAGGTCTGGTTGGCAGGCTGCCGCTCCATACTCGTCCGCTGTGCCCAATGTCACACCGAACCTTCTGCAACCAGGAACGCCGCCTCCCCCAGACCATCGGCGGGTCTCCCGCAGTGACAGGATTGCTGGTGCGGACTGACCGTGCCTTACCGGCTGGAGCCGTCCCAGAATGCCAGGGCGCTGCGTTCGGCGATTTGTCTACCGAGTACGGCCGCGGCGGTGATAGGAAGGGGAACGGATACTACACGGCGCACGCCGAAGCGGTTTGGTTCTCCACGTATGTCGAGCACGTCCCGCGAATGACCCCAACAACAGCGCTCGACTTACGGACAACCAGCGTTTGAATCGAGTGGGGTTTGGAATTATGGTGTTCGCATTGCGGTTGCTGCTACGACCTATAGGGCCGTAGCCCTTCGCGGCGCTAGAGCGATACCGAGAACCAAGTCGAACCGCTTCCGGAATTGGCTCTTCTGAACTACTGCGTGCTAAGCGAAAAGCGAGGTTAATAGGATGAAAGAACAAAGTAGAGAATTTGTCACCAAGGTGGCGATTGCGTTGGTTGTAGTGCTGATGGTTGCAGGGATGCTTTATTACATGCAGCGTCGCAATACAATCGACGATGAGACTGAAATGTCTGAGCACTTGACCGCCGAGCCCATACCAAATCCAGGCGGTTCAGAAAACAAGATCGCATCCGAGCGAATTTCTTACGCAGAACCGTCCAACACGGATTCAGCGGCTGTGATTACACAGCTTGAGCCACCTGTTTACGAACCCGTTTCTGATGATGTAGCCGCTGAGTTTTCTGCAACAGAAACGGAGACTTCCACCAGAGGTCCGAAGGTGAGGATCGAAGGGGCCGGTTCTGCCCTTGCGAGTCCTGACGGTTCGACCGAATTGGCTACTCGGTTTGAGCAAGAGGCGAATTCAGAAGCGAATGCAAAAGCCTGGCGGACCACAGAGATAGCTTCCGACCCAGAGTCAGAACTTCCAGAAGTACCAAGCAAGGCAAGTAGACCTCCGTCCCAAACTGAGCTCCCGCATCAAGGGAGACAGCTACCCCCGAGTATCCGGAGCTACTCAGTGAAGCAAGGCGATACATTGTACGCAATTGCCAAGGAAACCTATGGCGATGGGCGATACTGGAGAGCAATCTATGACGCTAACAGGGAAATTATTAGCGATCCTGGGGAGCTGCGGGCGACGTGGAAATTGGAGCTGCCACCGGCGGACGAGGTCGTGCAGGACAACTAGTGGCTGCAGTAGTCGCTATGCCCGCATTCTTTCGGCAGTTGAGCGCAGCTGCGCATGGGCGGTCGACAAGGCGGCGATGCACCGCGCTCATCACGGAATGATCGGCGGTGCACCTGCCGGTGGATATGCCGCGCCCGTCTGCAAACGGGTGACTGTGGTCGACACCGGTGCTGAGGCCGCGGTCGCGATGGAGATTCCTTGTTGAGTCAGCGCTGGAGATCCGCCACTTCTGCAAGTTGCTTTGCTAGCTGCGGTCCGCGTGTCTGCAGCGAGTAGTCCGTTGCCACCACCTTACGTCCTGCCTGGCCGAGCTTCCGTCGAAGTGCCGGGTCGCTGGCCAGGGTGCGCAACGCCGGAAGCCATTCGCTCTCATCGGCAGCGAGTAGTCCTACGGAGGGCGTTGCAATGACGGGGTTGACACCCACCGCGGAGGCAATCACGGGCTTGGCGCAGGCCATATACTGGATCAACTTATATCCGCACTTGCCGCGTTCCCATGGACCGTCTCTCAACGGCATGATGCCGAGGTGCAGCGTGCCCAGCAGCGCTGACTCCCTGTCGGCAGACCAGTCATGGAATTCGACCGGCACATCCATTTTAGGGATCTCGCGGGCGCCGATTACCACGAGCCGAACCGGACGCTCTCCGGCGAGTTGTCGCAGGGGCTCGCGCACCAGGCCGAGGTACTGCGCTGTGGAAGGCGAGCCAATCCAACCTACTCGCAGCTCGCTCCCTTCCGGCTCGCTGTTAACCGCATAATCTGCGATGTTCACGACCGTTGGGAATTCTCTGACGTCTACGGCGCCGGCTCTCCGGGCGTAGGCGGCGAGATAGCTGTTACCAGCGGTGACTACGCTTGCGCCGCGCAGCAGCGGTACCAAACGTCGGCCCAAGAGGGCGCGCACCAGAACGGAGCGGTGCTGGTCGTACCGGTGGAAGGTAGCGTCGTCGTAGTCCACCACGTAGGGGGTGCCGACGTGTTGCAGGATCCGGTCGAAGGCGCCTGGCAGGAAAGGAAACAGTTCTTTCTCAATCCACAACAGACCATAGTCGCGCAGCGTGAACAGCGTACGCAGACGCCGGAGATAGGCGCGCAAAACATGGCCGGTGGGTGCGCGACCGGTTGCGTAGAAGATTCTAAGATAGGCGTCGTCGAAAAGTGGGCTCACCTCAACGCGAAACCCCGCCTGCTCGAGCCAAGGTCGATAGGCCAACAGGCGCAGCCGGCTGCTCGAACCGAGTATGCTGTGGCGGGTCAGTAGCAACAGACGCCGTGCCGCACTCACAGCGGCCCACTGCGCCCGCGCAGCCCATGCAAGAGTCCGAGCGACATCATCCTCAAATAGCCCATCCGGGGATGCACAAATAGCGAGAAGACGACATAACGCTTGAGCATTTGGCGGGCGATGGTCCGTTTCCAGGCCGAGGCAACGTAACCCTGCCGCAACAGCCAGACCGCGTTGCGATAGAAATAATAATTGCGGAGAGGACTGTGCCTTGAAAGTGTTCGGCCAAGCAGGCGCGCGGGTTGCTCTCCGAGGTTGTGTCGGAGCTTAGCTGCACAGACCCCAAAGGCCCGGAAGCCGAGGGAGTTGGCGCGGAAGCACCACTCGATATCGACCAAGTCGATGAACATGGACTCCCGCATGGGCCCGACCGCATCGAGTGTCGCCAAAGGGATTAAGGACCCCGAAGCAATGGCCGTGGTGATCTCGGCCGTGCCGTCGGCCCCAGCGCAGCCGAACCAGCGGGGACGCCCGTCGGCGATGTGCATAAACGGGATCCGCACCGCCTGTCGGTCATCCACAAAGTCCGGCGCCACCAGCCCCAAGGGCACGCCTTGGCGGGCAAGCTCGCGCGCCGCGCTGAGCAGCTGCCGAACCATATCCGGAGCCGGCTCGCTGTCCTGATCCGACAGCAATACGTAGTCTGCTCCGTGCACGCGCGCCCACTCAATGCCCCGGTTCTGGGCTGCGGCGATGCCGAGATTTTCGCCAAGCCTGACCCAATGGATCGGCTGGCGAGCAGCCGTCGGTAGCGTTAATCCAGCCACGTCCCGTGACCCATTATCTACCACTACCATTGCCGCGACCTGAGGCCTGAGCGCCGCGAGTACGGTGTTCAGATCGGCCGGGTCGGGCTCGAAAGTGACCACGATTGCGACAACCCGCGGGGATCTGGCCGGTCGCTCTAAAGTGTCCATATCCACCACCTTTACAGGTCGCCGCCGCTGCTTGGTTGGCGACGATACGTTGTGATGTACGCGATGAGTCTGGAATCCCGCTGGCGGTCCCGGGTCAATACCACCCGGACATATAATTCGGCAGGGTAAATATAAGTCAGTCTTGGAACGAGACCGGAGATCTGGCTGCCGAACTCGATCCGGCGCATTGGGGATCCGCGACCCGAGGCTGCGCAATAAGTCAGTGCGCGGCCTGTTATGCGCCGCACTTGGTGTGGCCGGCACGGATCGCGAGTAGCTCCGATTCGAAGCGACAAAGCTCATTGAAACCGTGACCAGAAAAACGGAACCCATCGACCTCTGAGATGTCGGCACTTAATCTTATTGTACAACCACATGGAGTACCCAAGCGCCTGGCTATCATGTTTTATCCAGGCATCCGGGAAAGGCCTCGTGTCCTCCTGCGACCAGCGGAAGCACGTCTCCGCGAGCATGCGCCGATTGTAGCAGGTGACCCCGGAGAATACCTCTTCGCTCTGCAGCAGTCTCTCATCTTGCGGATCCTGTAGCGCTGGATGATGAAAACTATAATAGAGGCCGCCGACGGCACCCCAGCTGGCGTCGATGCGTTCCAGGCGATCGATGGCTTCATCAAAAAGCGCCGGCAGCTCGGGGGGCACAAGCACATCCGCCTCGATGGTCACGAGATGATCACAATTCGATGCGAGCAGCCTCTCCCGCAGGCGGTTGGCCGACACCGCTACGTTGTTCAGGAACGTTGCCCGCGACGTGGCCTGCGGCGGTATATCCAGGTGCTCGAATGTCGAAAAATCCGAATAGCGTCGTGCCAATGACCGGGCGTAGCGGTCGGACGGGGAATTGTCGACAGTAAGGTACATATCCTGGCGGGTCGGGTCCACAGTCCTGCGAAGTGCAGAGTAAAACGCGCGGTCCACGTAAGCTTTGCACCGATGCGTATAAGTCCCGAATAAGAATCTCCGTATGGCCACAGTTTACCTCCACGCCGTGATCGGCTGAAAAAGATGCGGCTTGCGGTGCTGCGCAGGCGCGCGGCCGCAGGCGGCCGAGATGCTTGCGGCATCTGTACGGCGCGGGGCGCTCGCCAAGCTAGCGTCCGGCGAGGGGCGCGCGAGTGGCAAGCGTTCTTCCAAGCCGGTTGGCGCCGCTGGTGCCCAGGGGGAGGCAGCCCGCGAACCCGGCGCCGCGAAGCGCTGGTGGTGCACCGCAGAGCAACCCCAAGAGTCTCTGATACCTTGAGAACCGTGACCGGTTGGGTTTGCGACATCGACGAGCCCCCGTTTGGCATCGTGGCTGCCAGCCCGAAAGGTCCAGCGGGGCACAGAGTCGCCAGTCAGCAAGGCGCGCCCAACGCGCGACGCTCCGGCCGGAGACCGGATGAACCGCGAGGAAAACTGTGTTAGCCTTCGCGTGCTTGGCTCCCACTATTCACCTCCTCAACAATGCCCCAAAGGAACGTTTGAACACTCTCTTCTTCACCAAGTGTCGGTGCAACCAAGATTGGGGCGGCGGCGGACGCCCTCGATGCTTTTTGGGCTCGGCTTCGCCGGATTGAAGCAGCTTCCGATGTCGCCTCTTGGCAATGCTGCCTGGGCCATAGCAAAAAGCCATTTGGGTAGGACAGGTGTAGAGAATTCCGATCAAAAGCCGGTGATATACCTTAGGAACTTCCCGGGTCGGTATCGCTCCGGTTTCATCTCAGTTGCCAAGCTAGGTTGAATGTGTCCGTGCTTCGTATCCTTATCATAGCACATGCCCATCCGGCGTTCTCGCAAGGTGGGGCGGAGTTGGCTGCATACCATCTTTTCGAGCACTTTCGACAAGACGTAGAGTGTGATGCGTGGTTTCTGGCATGTCATCAGCATGCCGGCTTCGCTCGGCCGGGGTCGGCTTTTGCAGTGCGCGGAGAGGATCAGCGGGAGATTCTTTACGATCAGAGTACAGATTATTTCGATTTCTCGGTCAATAATCTGCGTTATCTGGCTTTCGATTTGGGGGGGCTGCTCCGCGAGATTCGACCAGATGTGGTGCACTTCCATCACTACGTCAACGTGGGCATCGAAGCATTCCGTATCGTCCGCCGAGAGTTGCCTCGCGCGAAGGTCATACTGACGCTGCACGAATTTCTGGCCATTTGTAATAGACAGGGCCAGATGCTCAAAACAAACGGCAAGCTGTGTGAGCGGCCGCATCCACAAGATTGCCACCTGTGCATGCCGGAACGGTTGCCGCCGGACTACTTCCTCCGTGATCGCTATATCAAGAGCCAGTTTTCGGCGGTAGACCGTTTCATCTCGCCTAGTGAATTCCTCAAGGCTCGGTATGTCGACTGGGGCCTCGATGCGAAACGGATTGCAGTCATTGAAAACGGCCAGCCCGCGGGCTCGGTCGCGGCAGAGCGGGGAGAGCCGCTCGAACGGCAAATCTTCGGGTATTTTGGGCAGATTACGCCGTATAAGGGTGTCGATGTGCTGCTGGACGCGTTCTCCCGGTTACCCGAGAGGCTGCGGGAGCTTTCTGTCCTGCAAGTGCATGGTGGCGGGCATCAAAACTTCCCGGGCGCTTTTGCCACTCGGATGGAAGCGGCGCTTGCTGCCGGCCCGAAGGAGTACGTGTATGCGGGCCCATATGAGCCTGAAGACCTCACGCGGCGCATGGCCGGTGTGGATTGGGTGGTGGTTCCGTCAATATGGTGGGAGAACTCTCCCTTGGTGATTCAAGAGGCCTTTCGGCATGGGCGGCCGGTCATCTGCAGCAACATTGGTGGTATGGCAGAAAAGGTGACGGAGGGCAAGGATGGCCTGCATTTCCAGGTCGGTGACCCAATTGCCCTCCAGAAGGTGCTTCGCCGCGTCATTGAAGATCCGACTCTGCTGGAGCGATTGCGTAGGGGTATCGTTCCGCCTCCGTCGATCGATTGCACAGCCAAACAGTGCTTGGCATTGTATCGCGGTACTGACTAATGTTGACGTTGCCGTGGGGGCTGTCACGCGCCAGACTGATGCACGCGATTTATGGCGCTATTCGGACACGCGCACTCGTTATTCTGCGGAGGCGTTGTGGGCCCGTCTGGGATGACCCGCTGGAAGCTGCTTGCAAACGCATCGAATACCCTGGTAAATGCGATCGGGGACGCATCTGGGTGGTAGCCGCGAACCATCGGCACGATTTGGTGCGCTTCGCCCTGGGGACGTTGAGCGGCCGCCCGCCGCTTGAGCGTCCCCGCCTGATTATCGTGGCCTGCGACCCCGCATCCCGAGAACATTTCGCAGCGCGAGCGCAAGACTGGCGGCATGTCTTTGGCGTGGGCTTCGACCTCTGGTTACCAGATGTCCCGGTCGCGCCAGGCCACCTCGCGGTCTTCTGTCGACGGCTGGCGGATCGAGGTGCTGTTCTGCTGAGCCCAGCGGAGGCCTTGTTCGAGCAAGATGTTTGGCTAGACCAAGCGTTCGAGGCGTTGCAGCGCGGGGCAATGGAAACCTTTTGTTGGTCAGAGGGCCATCCGAGCTTGGACGGCGCGGACAGGGTCGCGATTATGGGGTGGGGGCGCCGCCTAGCCAAACCGGGCTGCGCGCGAGGAGCACCGATGGTGGCAGGGTGGCCTGCAGTGTCAGCTCCGGCCTGGTGGGCACCTATTACGAACGAGCGTTTACCGGCCCTGACACCGCACACCCACCGCTTCAATTTGCAGGCCTGGCTCTATCGTTACAAGGAGCCACTGTTCTCTATCGCCGCGCGCACGCTTTTGCTTGTCGGCTTGCCGCGGCACAAGTCATATGTGCACGTGGCGGACTGTTTTTTCATTCCGAATGGCGGCTGGTTCCTCGCTGGGTCGATTGTCGATCCATTCCATGCCGTCTCGCGTTTGACACTGGCGCATCCCGACGACGCGAATCAGGTCGACCTCAGTGAATACTGGTCTCGGGTGCCCCAGCCTGTGCTCGATCGCCTTTACCAACAGTTCCACCTTCCGGAGCCGCCGCGGGGGTTTGTGGCGTTTATTCCGCTGGATGTGCTGGGTGAGTCGGGGTGTTTGCCCGAATTGTTGCTGCGCGAGTACCGCGGGCGGAATCAGCGACGCCAGCGTATTCCCGTGCAGCCGCTTCCACAGGGCAAAGACTCGCTTCGCACACTGCTTGAATCTTTCAGTCCGGATAGGGTCAGGTTGCGAGAGCTCATGTCGCGCCAGGTTGCACGCCCGATAGAGCTACTGTGGGGTCAGCGTCCTGGACGGTGCCTCGCTGCACGTGAAAATTTGGACAAATTCCTGCATCGCATCGGCCCCGTTCCCGGCGCTCCGCGCGTATCGATCGTGGTACCCATCTTTGGCCGTTGGGATTTCATGCGCTATCAGATGGATAGCTTCGGTCGTGACCCGGCGCTCCGGCGTATCGAGTGGATCTATGTGGTGGATGATCCCTCCCTCGGTCAGGAGGTCTTGGCCTCCGCCGAAGCGCTTTACGTTCTTTTCAATGTGCCATTCATTTTGGTCTATTGTGGCGAGAACCTTGGTTTCTCTGGTGCTTGCAACTTGGGCGTTAGAGCCGCGAAGGGTCAGTTCGTGGTGCTGATGAATTCGGATGTCTTTCCGATTGCCGACGGTTGGCTGGAGCCGATGATCGACGCGCTCGGTGAAGGGGTTGGTGCGGTGGGCGCCCGGCTACTCTATGAAGACTACGCCGTCCAGCACGCCGGGATGGCGTTCGAGCCATTGGGAGCCTGGCAGGGGCTGAAGATCATCACGCACCCCGGGAAGGGCGTGCCCGACCGGCTTTTGGGTGCAAACCATCGATTCAATGTGGGCGCAACGGCGGCCTGCCTGCTAATGCGGCGCGCCGACTACAGCGCGATAGGCGGGTTGTCCGAGGACTTCGTGATCGGTGATTTCGAGGACGGAGACCTCTGTGTGCGCCTTGGGACCGCCGGCAAAAGTGTCGTCACGGTGTCGAGCGCGCGCCTCTATCATCTGGAACGACAATCGATCCGTAACATTGGCGATAACCACTGGCGAGAGATGCTGACGCTATACAACTGCTGGCTCTTCAACCGCAGGCTGGAAGGCGCGACTACCGAGAATAGCGCATAGATGAATCTCGCGCGGGCGGGCTGTTCGAGTCAACCATCTCTTTGCAGCCATTGCGGCTAGGTCCCGAGGAGCGCATGAAGCGCGCGCCTTCCGCGCGTGAGCGTTGTGGCTCAAGCCCCCGCCCAAAAGTCTGCGTTCCGGTGTCGCCGACGCGCTCGAGCAGGGGAACGCCGCCGAGGCCGGCGGTAAGACGGGTGATGAATGTCGTGCGCCAAGCTGGCCGGTCCGTGCGGTTAGGCGAGCGCTTAATGGGTATAGGCTATCGGCGGACTGACATCAGTAGCACCGGGATGGCTTCCGGGGGGCTGGGGCCGGCCAGATGGTCGAAGACGGAGGTCAGTTAGGCGTGGGCGTCGAGGGCTTTGGCCTTTGCGGTCGCAACAAGGCCATAGAACGTCTCGTCGTCATTTACCCCGATCCCCCTCCAGTGCTGCCTCAATCTCCTCAAGACATCGGCGCAACGGGGCGAACGGCGCGCCAGCGTATCGCTCCCAGTGCTCCTGGTCCCGCCGCGGCGAGGTCAAAAATGCCGATCTGACCTCTGGAGTGAATCCGGCAATGTTTAGTCGTTCTATTCGTCGGACACCGAGGTCAGCTAACTCTGCAGCCTTTTTGGGACTGAGCAGGTCGTACCCCGAGACGGGCTCTTGACGGGCTCGACTAGCAATTCTGCGAAAAAGCTCCACAACCTTGCGCGGAGCGTTGGCGCGATTGAGCATGCAGATTAAATCTATGACATGACGCGGCTCTGATCTGGCGTTGACGCTCTGAGGCTCGTTGGACTCACGAAGATCGGCAACGTCATGGCCACACCGGTCGAAAAAGTCGATGACGATATCATTGTCTTTCAGCGTGCTCCGGAGGTAGAAGTGGACGCCTACTTTCCTTTCACCAAAAAAGCTTCGCCAGCGGTTGATGAGCTCGCAATAATCTGTCGTCGTGCGCATGTGATTGATGTAGTCTTCGATCTGGCGGGTCTCCCGATGAAACACCACATCCGTTGCATATTGCGCCTGAACGAACTCGTCCAATCTCCTCAAGTAGCACACCACGCTGACGTCGAACCCGTCCAGGGCCTCCGCGACGATGCCAATCTGCTCCGCGCCGAGCACATCGAACTCCTCCGAGCTGACAATTGCGACGCTCGCGGTGGATTCCTGTATCTCCCTACGAAGGTTCGCCCAAATAGTTTGCGGATTGGACTGGTATGCGCCCCAAGGTGCCTTCCACTCTGCGTGCTTGGTCTGCGTCCACGGCAGGAGATGGTGGCCAGTCTGGATGCCATTCAGACATGGCCGGCCTGTCCGCGGATACAGGATGCCCATCTCCAAAAGCCGTTCGGCGTTAGCGAAAGCGAAGTTCTGTATAGCAGTCGTGCCGGTTTTGTGAGTACCGATGTGCAAAAAGAGCTTCTTCATTGCTGAGGCGGAGTTGCTTGTTTGCGTAAGCTGCGAGTCGCTTGACTATCGAGATGGAGGCTTAGCTGTTCGCGCGATCTCGTTGAAGCCATCAGGTACACCCACCGGAGCAGATGGCTGCAGCGGTGCACTAGTTCTGCTGAAGCCGCTTCTGGTGATAAGTTTGCAGAATCTCCTCAGTGTCGCCCACGGCGATCACCCTTCCCCGCTCCATCAAAACTGCTGTTCGACACATGGTTCTAACCAACGCCTCAGAATGGGAGGCGAGCACGATAATGCCGGCCCGACCCGTAAATTCGCTGAGGCGTTTACTGGCCTTCTCGAGAAAGCTGGCATCTCCGGCACCGATGCCCTCGTCCATTAGCAGAATGTCCGGATCTATCGACGTCGCGACAGCGAACGCTAACCGCATGCGCATGCCCGCTGAATAGGTGCGAATTGGTAGATTGAGGAATTCACCCAGCTCGGTAAACGCGGCGATATCGTCTAGGCGCTCCTCGATCTGTGCTCGCGACAGACCCAGGAACAATCCCCGGAGAAAAATGTTCTCGTAGCCCGTGGCTTCGGACTCCATGCCGAGGGAAATATCGAACAACGGTGCAATCTGACCTTCGATTTTCACGGTACCTGCGCCAGGCTCGTAGATTTGGGCTAGCACGCGCAGCAACGTAGTCTTGCCAGCGCCATTGTGCCCGACGAGACCGATTCGATCTCCGTGCCGGATGGATAAGGTCACGTCCTCTAGCGCTTTCACGACTGAAACTTGTGTCTCGTCTGCGCCGATACGCCCGCCAGTCATCCCGGGAAGGAGACTTTTCTTCATCGATCGAGCGCTCGCATCGTAGATCGGGAAAGCCACCGAGATGGCGTTAAGGTGGATGGAAGCCATGGAGAAAGTCCTTACAGCCAGTACGCTAGGCGCCATCGATACACGGTGTAAAGTAACATAGCGACAGCCCAGCCCGCTATTGTGATCGCAAGTATGACAAGCCATTCCTGCCCAGATGGCGCTACGCCGAGGAGCGGTTCACGCACAATAGTTAACGCGTAATAAAAAGGATTGATGTCGAGAATAAATTGGCGCTCGGGCAGCATATCCGGCTTCCACATAATCGGGGTCAAGAAAAACATGACCTGGACGATGCTCGCTACAATTTGCGGAATATCGCGGAAACGAGCGCTCAAGAGGCCGAGCAGCAGCCCCACCCAGGCGCCGTTGAGGAGTAGCAGGACGAGGGCGGGCAGGCTCAGCAGTGCGACCCAACCAGGATTTTTTCCGTACCACGCCAGCACTAGAACCAAGATTACGATGTTGTGCAAAAAAATGATCAGATTGCGCCAGAGGATGCGGTACACATGGATGGACAAGGGGGCGGTCAACTGCTTGATGATCCCTTCGCCGGCGATGAAGCAGGTCGTTCCCTCCAGGATCAACGTGGAGATGAGCGCCCACAGGATGAAGCCGGCGCACAGGTACGGGAGGTATTCGTCCATTTGCTGCTTGAACAATGTTCCCCACACGAACCCCAAGCTCGCAATCATGATCCCCATGGAGATCGTGAGCCAGAATGGACCGAGTGTCGACCGTCTGTATCGCTGCTTGATATCTTGTATGCCCATGGTGCCCCACAGGGTCCAGCGGTGCCAGCCATCGGCGACATCGTGCAGAGCCTTGTGGAAGTTTGACGAATTCAGGCCCTGTTGCAGATGGACATAGAGCGGATAAATCATGTTCGAACCAATGGTAGAGGCAAGGTCGCGAGCTGCAGCGTCAGGGCGTGTGGCGGTGCCACCCGTATAGCTAGGGTAACCAAGTTGGGGCTACTGTTCCATAGGCGTATGCAGGCTGGCGTCATTGGCGCTGGTGACGTACGAGGGGAGGGTTGAGCGGCTGTGCCGGTGTCGTGCGGGTCGTGATAGAGCAGGCGTGCCGGGCGCGGCAAATTGGTGTGGCTGTGTACTCAAAGCCAGTAAGTGGGCCTGACCGCAGCTCGTCCGACGCCAATGGTTGTGCGACGGACGGTCTCTACGCGTTCGGGCGCCTTTTGGGCGAGCGGGGCGATGGTAGAGCAAACGCTGTTGCGGAGAAAGCGGTCGCGATGCGCTGCCAACCGTGCCATAGCTGGCTTCGGTAGAGCGGCGGCGGCGCCAGCCCTGCACTCGGGCAGCTTGGCGCGATGGCGGAAGCGAGAGGGCGGCGCGGAGGGGCCGGTGTCGAGCTGGTGCTCGCGGAGTGTTGAAAGAGACGCATCAGGGGGATGGTCGGCGCAGGACTGGCGCTTGAGCCGCGACCCCTCAGCGGGTGCGGGACGGCGAGGCGGGGTACCCGGCTGGTCGCTGGGACCGGGATCCCGCAGACGCGAGTGCGACGGTCGTAACCGCCTGTCAGCTCGGCCTGCCGTTCGGGCTCGGGCCTGAGGTGCGTCGGTCATGCTCGTCGAGCTTGATGCGTACCATGCAGCCGTTCCGGTGGCGGGCCTCGACACTGGGCGCCTGCGGGTAGTTCGCTTGCGGCTCCCCGCTGTCGCTGAATCGGCGGGGCAGTCGACGCGCGACAGCATGGCCAGGCCGTCGTGGCCGAGATGGCGGTTGACGTCGGGCAAGCTGAGCACCAGCCGCGCATGCGGCGCCGC
>JBJYXA010000032.1:0-9260 GCA_046259705.1 Caldilineaceae bacterium | reverse complement strand
GCCGATTGTACTTGCCTTTGTGGCAAATGTCAATTGTTTTTGTGAAAGAAAACACGACGGTTGCGAAGAACGGCTACACCTGCGGGGCGACCGGACCGTTCAGCTTTCCGCCAATTCCCAGAGAGCATCCGGATCCAGTATTGTGATCCGCTTGCGGCCGATCTCAATCAGTCCCTGTGCCTTCATATCGTTCAGTACCTGTGTGGCGGTCTCGCGATAGGTACCTACACTCTCGGCCAAGTCCTGATGCGTGAGCCCTGTTATCGTAAGGCTATCCTGTTCTTCGGAAAGCCGGAGCAGCAGACTCGCGAGCCGCGCAGGAATGCCTTTGAACGCCATGCTTTCGAGCCGTTCTTCGGCATCGCGCAGCCGCTTTCCTGTGATCTCCAGAAGGCGCAACGCTACCTGAGGCTTACTCAGTATCATTCGTTCCAGGTCGGTTCGACTCATAACGCAAATCAGGCAGTCTTCTACGGCCTCGGCGAACGTATTGTGCATCCGTGTCCCTAACAAAGCCATCTCACCAAACAGTGTGTGTGGCCCCAACGTAGTAATAACGAGCTTCTTTCCCTCGGGGCTAATGCGATACAGCTGAACCCGGCCCTCCTTGAGAATGAAAAGAACTTCACCTGGTTCTTCGGGACGGTAAAAGACGCGGCCTTTGGCCACGCTGCTCAAGGTAGTGATTCGGTTGAGTTCTTCCATCTCTCGCGGCGAGAGGTCCTGAAACACAGCCATCTCGGAAAGATAGCGCATCTTCTCATCCGGCTGTGCAACTGTGGTAGTCGATTCCTTGCCGGCCACTTTACCTTTCCTCCCCTATTCAGCAACGTACATGTCCAACGCGTCGTTCGTCGTCAGTTTTGGCAGCCCCAAACGGCCTGTCGCGCCGGTCGACCGAATATGTCGACAATCATATCATTCGATAGGTTTCCAAGCGACCGGGCTCTCCCGTCGAGCAAATGGGTCGGCGTGGCAAATATGGATGAATACGAGACTTCCTATTTGACCATTCCTATTTGATTATACTGGAAATCTACCGACAGACACTAAGAATCGAGAGAGACACTGATATGTACTTCCGCTTTGACCGGCGTCTCTTTGTTGCTACAATGCGTCTATGTCCCAGGCGCCTCATAGAGTCCCACCCCCGCCGAAGCCTACGCCGGACAACCCTTTCGAGTTGCAGCCTGTCCAGCCGCCGGCAAAAGAGCGGGACCTTACGGCAGAAATATTGACGATCAGCGTGATCGTCGCTGGTTTGGTTCTGCTAGGTGTCGGGACAATTCTGTGGGTGCGCGACCACAGCTTGGTCACGCCGAGTCCGGTCGCTACGACCACGCAAGTGGCCGAGGCTGTTGAATCACCAACGGTGACGCACACTGCCACAGTTGCCAGCACTGCCACGGAAGCGCCGGCCACGTCGCCCACGGTTAGCACGCCCGCGCCGCCAGATGATGAACTGACTCCCGTTGCGCAAACCGCGGCGCCCGCGGTAGCGCTGCCGCTTGTCTCGGGACGTGTCGGCACACATGCCCCCACAGCAACGGCTTCCGATGTTTACTTGCCGGGAGTCGGAGAGGATGGGACAAGTAGCCAGATTACACCCACGCTCTTGGATTCACTCGCGACACCTCCACCCTTGGAAACGCCAATATCCGGCGCTACCGCCACAGAGCAGCCAATCACGTGGATAGCATTGCCTTACATGGCCGCGCGCGAACCGCCGCCCACGCCTGTACCACCGGCTGCTACATCAACGCCGTCACCTACGGCGACCCTAGTGCCCATACCAGGAGCCACCAACACGCCCGATATTGTTGGTCCGCCGGCCGGAACCCCCATCGCTACAGCCGGCCCGTCTCCTACTGGCCTGCCGCTTGTACTGGACGAAATGAGCGCGCGCATGTCGCGGAGCGCAGATTTCCACATTGGCCCCTCGTCAATTTACACAATCACGGACAGGCTGGACACCGGCGTCGAGATTACGCTCCATGGGAGAGACCGCACGGGTGAGTGGGTGTTTGCCTGCTGCATCGACGACGATGACGCCGACGACGAACAAGACGATAACGGTTGGGTACGCCAAGCATCTGTCGTTATCGAAGGCAATGAACTCGACGACGATACCACGGACGAAGAAGATGAGATCGACCGCAACGACGCGCGCTGGTTGCCAATCGTATCGGCCAGACCCAGCCTGCGTCCATTGCCGACTGTCACGCCGCCACCGGAAGGCGACTTCCCTCTCTTTCGCTATACGCCCGACAACCGAGCATACATTCCCAACCTGCCGAACCTATCCACTGCGGCTAGAGCCTGGAGTAGCGAGCCGGAAGCTGCCGGCGCAATACTGGCGCCCCTTGTGGTTGCAGGTTCAATTGTGTATGGGGCAAGCAGCGACAACCACATTTATGCATGGGATCGCGCCACCGGCAGCCAGCGCGCCCGCCGGTTCCTAGATGCCACGGTCACGGCTAGACCGGCTACAGATGACGGGCTCGTCTATTTCGTAGACGAATCTGGCCTCGCCCACGCACTTCAGGACCCTATCGACCAGGACGCCATTTGGCGCTCCGATCTTGCTGCGGCCCCAATCGCAGGGATCACAGGCATCAATGTCTTCAGCCACACGCTGTTCATCAATATGGCCGGAAAAATCTCGGTCGTGGATGGCGAAAACGGCGAAATTCTGCACGAGATACCGCTGCCGGCAACTCCAGTTTATCCAGCCATAGGCGGCCAGCTATTGTATGTTCTGGCCGACTCGTTGCGTGCATTCGATGCCATGAGACTGGTTGAGCAACAGTCAACGGAGATCATATGGGAACGCACGGGTATTCCCGCGGGCGTGGTGCCACCTGTTTACACGGCACGGGGGGTGGAGAGTCTTGCAGAACTCTATGTCGCCGGAGCCGACAATCGCATCTACAGCTTGGATGCAAATACCGGCGTAGAAAACTGGAACGACGACAATGAGGAGTCCATCACCGGTCTCGCCGTTAGCGACGCCGCCCTATATATTACCGGCGACGGTTATGTGAAAGCGCGCCGCCGGGAAACGCCCGAAGATAATGTAGATCCCATACTCTGGCGGACACCCATTGCTGGACCGGTGCTTGCCGGTCCAATCGTCGGGCCCGATGCCCTCATACTATTCCTTCAGAGTGGTAACATCCTCTACATGGATGCAGCCACCGGCGAACCAAGAGCAAATTACGCGACCTATCCGACGATGGCTACCGCCGGCGGCGCCGCCAGCTACCCGTACGTGTTTGCACCAGGTCAGGACGGCAAGCTGTACGGCTACCGGCAGACACCATGACGCCCGCAGCCAACACCCCTCCCGACGAAGCCGCATCTCTCCGTACGCGCATTTCTGCACCAGGCTGGGACGCCTTTCTGCTGGCGGTTCTCGTCTTTGCTGTCCTGCAAATCACGGCCTTGGCCGAAGCTTCCGCGTTGCCCACCCTGGTTCCGGACGTATTGCGCCATCCCATTTTGGGCAACCTGCTGCCCGCCTCGGGCGAGGCGGCCATGGGCGACGTAGGGCCGCGGCCGGGCGATCCGGTAGGGCTCATGTTGCACGCGCTAACTTTGGGGCTGCTGCTTGCCTATTTCGTGGTTGATCTGGCTTGTTCGGAACCGTGGAGAGATCGCCTGAAGTGGGTGATCCTGGTCGGTACAATACTCACGGCGGTGTATCTGCCTACCGCGAAGTTGATCTTGTTACGCGAACAGAGCGGCCCCGCCAGCTATACGCATGATGGCGGCGTAATCCAGACAGAGGCGGCTACCCAGTTCTTTGTGGAAGGTAGAAATCCTTACGTCGTCGACTATACGAATACGCCAATGGCAGAATGGGGATTCAGCCGTTTCCGCACCGCGTTATATCACTATCCATATTTACCATGGACTTTCATCGCCAGCGCCCCCTTCTATCTGGCCGGAAGGGCCATCGGCTTCTACGACCAGCGCTGGCTGTATATGCTACTAATGACGATAGCGCTGTTTCTTTCGTCGCGTCTGGCGATTGACCGGCGGGCCAAGCTTGCCCTTGTGGCGATTCTGGCGCTGAACCCGTTGATGGCGCTCGACCTAATCTTTGGTCAAAACGATGCTTTCGTACTGAGCTGGCTACTCTTCAGTCTTGTCTCATGGCACTACTGGAAGATGAGACGCGATACTGGCCGTGCGCTACGCTGGCCCTTGTGGGCTTCTGCCATCGCGTTCGGACTGGCATGTGCAAGCAAGCCCACCGCTTGGTTCCTGGCGCCGTTCTACGGCATGCTGCTCGCTTACGACCACATACAGCAGAATGACGTCACGTGGACGAGTCTCTTGCGCGCTGTTCCAAGCATGTTCCGGCGCGGTTGGCCGGCGCTGGCAGCGTTCCTAATACTTGTCGGACCCTACGCGCTCTGGGACGGCTACGCGCTGTACGACGACGTGTGGCGCTGGAGCAGCGGGAAAGGCGATTCGGGCTACCAGATCTGGGGATGGGGTGCGAGCAATTTCGTACTTGGCTTTGGCCTTGTTACCGACCGCTTCGATCAATGGCCCTTCTGGCTGACAGAGATCCTGGTGGCTTTGCCGCTATTGATCTGGTTCGTTCGGCGTCAGCAGCGCGTCCCATCCCTCTCAAATGCGTGCTGGCATTATTCGGTTCTTCTATTCGCCTTTTTCTATACGAGCCGCTTTCTCAACGAGAACTACCTTGGATACATTCTGGCGTTTCTGGCCATCGGCCTATTCAGCTCAGCACCAGGCTGGCGTACGGCGCACGATCAGTTCGGGTCCAGTTAGGCCGATTTCAGTTTATCCGAGTTCAGATTGTCCAAGTTCACTCAACTTCTTCCGGAATCTCTGCCTCCGGGTCACGTTGGGTCATGAACTCGTAGGCAGCCTGGAACGACTCGACGTACTGTTGTGACGTCGTGTCGCTGTCACGTGCGGCAATCTGAATGATCGCGGACAGTGCGGCCACGATGGCTACGATACTCGGTAGCGGGCCCGCCGCGCCCGTCGGCGCATAGACAACTTGGTCTGCCATACGGTTTACCGGGCTGGCAAGGGAACCTACGATCCCCAGCGTTGCGCAACCCCGGTCCCTGGCATAGGCCAGCGCGCTGGCGACGGCTTCACCGAATTCTGTAGCGCTGATGCCGATAACCAATGTATCGGGCTGCAGGCTGACAAGCGTACCCGCCATGCGCACGGGATCGTCTGCAGCCGCCTCAGCCGAAATACCACGATGCCGCAATTGCGCAGCGGCAAGTTCCGCGGCAGTTCCTGCATATCCTTCTGCAATCAGAACGACGTGGTTTGCCTCGTCAAACATTGCTGCAATCCGCCGAACATGCTCAGGTGGATTATGTACAAGCATTTCGGCGAGATTCTGCTGTTCCTGTTCCGCGCGGTCACTGAATACGCCGGCAGGATCGTTCGGCGCAAGTTCCTTCGGTTCGTATGAGGCGTAGATCTCCGACTTGACCTGCTCGCGGATATCGTGAAGAAGTTCTGGGTAACCGTTATACCCGAGGCGTTGTGAGAAGCGGACGACAGTGGTGGTGTCCACACCTACTGAATAGGCCAGTTGCGCCGCAGTCATAAAGGACACTTCGTAATAGTTGCTCATGATGTAATCCGCAACTTTACGATAACTACGGCTCAAATGCTCATAGTACTCACGGATCTTTTCTCTGTACATGCTCCCTCTCTCCAGTCGTTGGTTTCCACCTGATAAATCCGGTCTGGCATTGAGGTTAGCGAATCCGTTCCTCAGATGAGTGTATTACTTGTCATCGGTACACTGGAGAGTGTGGCCCAAACGGTGACACCTACCTGATGGGAAACCAATCGATGACTACACGCAACACCTGATTTTTTCGGATCGACGTACGCTTAACCGTGCACGTTGACCTTGTCCAAGTATATGGTAGACAATCTGATTTGTCAACCACTTAGGATATTGAGACGCGAGAATGTACAAATTGCTGACATCCTTAGTTTCTGCCGCGCGCCCATTTTATCGCTTACTTTGCCGCGATCTTTCTCTTTTTGTGGCAATCGAATGTCATAGGAATATGCGAAATCGTCCGCTCAGATACTTGATCGCGTACCTACACACATAATACGTCCGTGTGATACGTACGGGCGCAAGGTGTGCAATTGCTCTCTTCTATTCGTAGATGCTATTATCACGCGATGCTTATTCGGGCCGTACGATCATTGAAAGCACAACTTGGCATGCTGTGCCAAAACCTTCGCTGCCACACATCTGGGTTGCTGCGTCCGTTGCGTCTCTGGTTGGTGGTCGTTGTGCTACTTACACCTTACGTCACTGGCTGTGTGTCCACGGCATATGGCAAGTCCAAACGCACCGAGACCGTCTCGCCCACAGCCACGACAGTAGTCACTCCGGAGGCGACTTCCATCGCCACCCCGGCGGCCAGGAATACACCGCAGGTTCCGGCAGCGCCACCGGATACAACTATCCGCGGTGGGTTGTCATTGGACACGGTGCGCGCCCTCTTCAAGGACGACGAAGCCGGGGAATATTCTGTACGCTCTCTGCCTGAACTGCTGTACAAGACCGCACTACACTCACCTCTGGCGCCAGACGTATCCACGCACGCCGGCAAGCCCGAGGTCGAGGGAACGCTGCTTCTGTTGCCGACGCCAACACCTACGCCGGAGATCGTTGACGCCGTATCGCTGACCCAGACCGTACTTCCAGCACCCACTGCCGCAATCACGGACATGCTTGCGCTCGCTGTGCCTGCTCCCAAAACAGGGCCTATGCCGAATGCTGCCGCTACCCTTCCCACACCGACATCACAAGCGGTCAACCTTGCCCCAGCAGTAGAGGCCACTCCGGACGGCACAGTACGGACTGCACACGTGCCGATTCTCATGTACCACTACTTGAGCGCGCCTCCGCCGGATGCCAACATTTATCGGCAAGACCTGTCTGTGTCGCCGGAACTCTTCGCTGCGCACCTGGATGCCATGCAGGAGGCTGGATACACGACCATCACGCTATACGAACTGGTCGCGTATCTGGTGAACGGAGTGCCTTTGCCCGAAAAACCCGTAATCATCACCTTCGACGACGGCTACCGAGATACGTACGCGAATGCGTTTCCGCTCTTGAAATCGCATGGCATGGTTGCAACGTTTTTCGTCATTACCGATTTCATGGACGAAGAACGTCCTGAGTATCTGACATGGGATATGGCGCGTGAGATGTTGGCAGCCGGTATGAGGATCGAATCACATGGTCGCAACCATGTCTCCTTGTTGGACAAGGATCGGGACTATCTGGTGTGGCAAGCGCTGGGATCGATGGAGACAATCCAGTATGAGCTGGGCGTAAGGCCTCGCTTCGTTTCTTATCCCGCAGGGGAGTACGACAGAAGGGTGGCGGATCTGTTTGCCAGCGCGGGATACTGGGCCGGCACCACCACGGCACAGGGAGCCACACACTCCAGCGATGCCCTCTTCGACCTAAAGAGAGTACGCGTGCGGGGAACAACGAGCGCGGAGGAGTTGCTCAGGTTGCTTTCTTTGGACTGGTGAGCGGGAATTAGGAATGAATGGCCCCCGCGACGCCGTCATTCCGCTGATACCAGCTCGATCTTCGGAAATCGATCCTTGTCGAATTCTTCGAGACGATCGGGCCCCAGCTCAATCAAATCGCGACGCATTCCGTCAGCCTGAGCGCGCAGGGCGTCCAGTTGAATCCCCTGGCACACTTCCGGCAGGCCTCGGAGCTTCGGCAAACCGCGACCGAGCATCTTCATAGCTCCCGCCCAGCTTCCCCGCTCAATCTGATAACACGCAAGACCCACCTGGAGAATGCCCTGGTACATCTCACGGATAGGGCGGTCCTCTGCGATCCACGCCGCCTCCAACAACTCATGCTGTTCGAAGTAGTCGCCCCGGTTGAACTCATCGATGCCGGCGCGTGCCAGGTCAGATAGCTCGTCGTCCCAACCTTCGGGATAGCGTAGTGGAGGATTCACGTACCGTTGCACGACTCCCACAAGCTCCTCGGTCATTCGGCTGCGCGCCCAGGCGTGGTCTGCACCGGCCTTGCGCGCGGCGCGTAAGGTAGAAGCGTCCACATGGCTCCCATACGCGTATACGGGAATATGTCGGGTGTGCGGCCGCAGTTTGCTGCGCCGGATCAACTGTTCCCAATCCCCATCTGTCCCCAAGTCAACTAGAATGAGAACCGGCTGATATCGGTCCACCGCCTCCAATACGTCGCGTCCGTCCAGAACCAAGGCGCGTCCTCCGCTCGCCTGAACGACATCGGAGATCCGGATCGATTGCATCATGTCGGAACTCATCACCACGACTGACGGCAAGTCATCGCTTTGCACAAGATTGGAATCGGCGCTGCTATCAGACGAATTAGGTTGACTGACACTGGGCACTTGGTTCATCTATCCTCCAAAGAACACGGGGCATTGTCGGCATGCGCTCGTAAAGCGATAGCGGACCTATGAAGTTGATCGTGACGACGACGGTCCACAAGTAGCCGGCTACGGTGCCGCTATCACGCCATTTCTGGTATACTGACACGGCTGTTCTGTAACCGAACAGCACTGAAACCGTACCAGAGTGAAATCCCTGCGGCAAGGAGCCATATTACAATTGCAGCCATGGGCAATATGACAAACAATACTGACGGCGGCTTGGAACTCGACCTGCCCTATGAGGAAGCCTTCGACCAACTGGAACATATCCTCCAGGCGCTCGAATCAGGCGACCTCCCCTTGGAAGAAGCCCTCTCATTGTATGAACAGGGGGCAGCGCTTGCCGCGTACTGTGCGAGACTCCTTGACGAGGCCGAGCTGCGCGTAGAGCAATGGCAGCCTGACGGCAGCACCATGCCCATGGAAGGTTGGCAAGAGTCATAGCGCACACCTTGCAGGGTTCGCCGGCAACGCAGCGAACTGCAATTTTCTAATCATTTTTATAAATATTCTTGTCGGTTCCACAATCGATATGGTATCCTTGTTGCCATTCATTAGCGGCTGGACCACACTCTATAGCTGGCAGCGCGTTTGTGCGAACATTTGAAAAAAGAGATTTGGCCAGTCGTTCAGTCCCCGAGCTGTTTCCCACGGGAGCTTTGCAGTGAACTTTAGTACCGAGTTTGTCCGGTAGCGGAGGAATTATGCGACGTGTTGTTTTGATCAGGCCGAAGCGAGATGGACGTATCTTTGGCAAGGCGCCGGGAGCACCCT
>JBJYXA010000031.1:0-2051 GCA_046259705.1 Caldilineaceae bacterium | reverse complement strand
TGAGGCTTGGCTGCCACGCGGGCTGGCCCGCCAGCTCAAGGGTTGGTTGGCCGACATTGGGGTGACCTGTGTGACGCCCAAGCCACTTTGCTCGCTGACCGAGACGGACTATGGTCTGGGCCGCCGCAAACGAGAGACGTATGACGACCCGTTCATCCGCGCTTTTGCGCACCACTTTGGGCAGCCTGAACTGCGCTTGACGGTCGACGAGGGGGGACGGCGCATCACTGGTGTGGAGGTCATCCGCGATGCGGTCTGTGGGTGTGCGCGGCATGTTGCAGAGGGGCTGGTCGGGGTCGCGGTGGACGAGGCAGAGCAGCAGGCTGGCCTCTTGCACCACCACTACCCGTGCCAGGCGAGCATGGGCATCGATGCGGACTATGGGGATACCTTGATGCACATCTCGGGGCACATCCTGCGTGATGGCATTGCCGCTCAACTCCGTCCCTTTCTCCGTGTGCGCTACCTGGTGCCGGAAGGGCAGGTTGAGGTGGATAAGGAATAACCACAAAACAACTCCCGCGATGGGTTTTGCACAAACGGTAGAGATAGGGTATCCTGTTCACCTACCACGAACAGGAGGCGAAGATGAAACCCTATCCGGTCCAGGCCGAGCAGATGATGCAGCAGTTCTATGCAACGCTTTCCGAGAAGGATAGACGACGATACGCAGCCGTCGAGGCGAGCAAGCTTGGGCACGGTGGTGTGACCTACATTGCGCGCGTGTTAGGCTGTGATCGCAGCACCATCCAGGCCGGGATGAAGGAACTGGATCATCTTCCCGAGCCAGAAGAGATGGCGCAGCGGATTCGGAAACCAGGTGGTGGCCGCAAGCCATACTATGAAACCTATCCGAACATTGACGAGCAGTTTCTGGCCATATTGCGAGAGCACACGGCGGGTGACCCAATGCGAGAAGACGTGCGCTGGACAGACTTGGTGCCGCGTGAGATTGCAGAGGCTTTGCACGAGACATACCAAGTCAAGGTCAGCGCAACGGTCATTCGCAAGCTGCTCAAGAAGCACAACTACCGCCGTCGCAGAGCGCAAAAAAACGAACCATGAAACGAGTCAAGCATCGCAATGCACAATTCGAGAACATTGCCCATTTGAGAGCTGTGTACATTGCGGCAGGTAACCCTGTGATCAGTATGGATACCAAGAAGAAGGAGTACCTGGGCAACTTCTATCGCGACGGTCATCTATACACGACCGAGGAACTGCAGGTCTATGACCACGACTTCAGCAGTCACGCCGAGGGCATCGTGATCCCTCATGGCATCTACGATGTGCAACGCAATACCGGCTACATCAACTTGGGCACCAGTCACGATACCAGTGAGTTTGCTTGCGATTGTATTCGCAACTGGTGGCACAACCAGGGCCGCTTCGAGTACCCCAATGCCACGTCGATCTTGGTGCTTTGCGACGGGGGCGGCAGCAACAACTCTCGTCACTACATCTTCAAACAGGACCTGCAAGTACTCGTCAATGAACTGGGCATCGAAATCCGTATCGCGCACTATCCGCCCTACACGTCCAAGTACAACCCTATCGAGCACCGTCTGTTTCCACACGTCACTCGCGCCTGTCAAGGTGTCGTTTTCAAGAGCGTCGAGTTAGTCAAGGAATTGATGGAGAAGACACATACTCATCAGGGACTCCAAGTCGCTGTGCAGATTGTAGACCGGGCCTATCAAACGGGCAGAAGGGCGGCTGAAGACTTCAGGGAAACGATGCTCATCGTCTTTGATGAGTTCCTACCTCGGTGGAACTACACCGCTGTCCCAAACACGGGTGTTATTTGATTGTTAATCCTTAGCTATCCAACGACGACTTGGACCGTGTGCGCTGCAGCTCGTTGGCGGGGATGCGCCGCTGGAGCAAATCGAGCGAAATGTCGATCACTTCGCGCGCTTCGTCGGGCGTCGTCGTACCGACCGTGACCATGTCCTGATCGCGGATCGTATTCCACGAAAAGGCCAGACCCACGACCGGCAGCAGCCGGCCCGCTGCCATTGGCTTGATGGTCATGACCGGTTTTTGAGCCT
>JBJYXA010000030.1:0-3060 GCA_046259705.1 Caldilineaceae bacterium | reverse complement strand
CCTGCTTGCCCGGCACCGCACTGGAGTTTTTCATTGTCGGCATGTCTCTCCCTGGCCGGCAACGGCCGCGGGCAGCGCCGCCAGGCCTCATTCGGCGTCCAGGTCTGCTTCCGACCCGAGTCGGACACTTCTCGATATGATGAGACGAACACGGCTGCGTGATGGATTGGGCGACATAATGAGCAAGAGAATTCACGCTGTTCTCTTCAAGACTTCCGTCTTTGTATGGATTGCACTTGCTGTGGCAACCGTTCTGCTGGTTCCGTTGATCGCCATGCGGTTCACTGCTGAGGTTGTTTGGGACCAGACTGATTTCATTACGATGGGGTCACTGCTGTTTGGCTCCGCCAGCTTGTGCGTAATGACCATGAGACGCGCCTCGCGAAACCGTCGCGCGCTTGTCCTCGTGACATTTCTGGGAGCATTTCTCTACATTTGGGCAGAGCTCGCCGTCGGCGTATTTACGAACGTCGGGAGTTGATTCGCGTAATCGCCCGGCGATTCCAGGCAAGAGAAATCTATTGATTCCGCGGGCGATCCCGCCTGGAGCGAGATCGCAGCGACCGCTTCAGGCCGGGCAGGCCACTAGCTTCGTCGTCCCGCTTGCAAGCGAGGAGAGGTCTGCTTCCGAACCGGAGCAGACAGCAGGAGCCGCCGGCACTAGCCTCCTTCAATACCCGTTGTGTGGGCAGACCACTTACTGGGTCCGTTCAATAAAGGAGTTTAGTGCAGCGAAAAAATCAACCGGATTCTCGATGTGCGGGTAGTGCCCGCTACCTTCGATAAACACGACTTCTGAGTTGGCAATCAACTGATGGGCCAGCTGCGGAGATTCCGGGACGATAAAATCGTGCCTGCCCTGCATGATCAGTGTCGGGCACGTAATCTTGGAAAGATCCTCCTGCACCGTAATGTTCAGCTTCATATCCCGGGACAGGTCATTCAAGGCAACAGCGTTCCTGGCCGTATCGACGTTGAATGCCGCGACGTCCATGTACGTGTCGATCATTTCCTTATTGTGGAAGACGGATCCCTCCGAGAGACGCATGGCTTCGTTGTGCACGTCCGGATCGCCAGCGAGATACGCTTCGCTTTCCCAGAGGCCCTGCAGGTATTTCCACTCTTCCTCGCTGAAGCGACTTATCTGATTCTCATAGGACAGTATCAATAGCCGCGTGTTGACCGGTGCCGAATCGACGGTGATCAACCGCTTCACGTTGGATGGGTACTTGACCGTGTAATACATGGCCAGCAGACCACCCCACGAATGCCCGATGATATTCAGTTTGTCGATGCCAAAGGCCTGTCGCAAGCCTTCGAGATCCTCCACCATGAGGTCGACGGTAAAGTTGGATGTGTCGATCGTTTCCATCGTCGACCGGCCGTTTCCGCGCTGGTCGTAGAAAATGACTCTGTGGGTCCTGGCGAAGTCCTGGAAGAACGGGAATAGCTCGTCGTGATACATGCCCGGCCCACCATGCAGCACGATGAACGTCTCACCCTCACCGGAAATCCTGTAGAAGTGGTTAACCCCATTAACAAGCTTGTAGCCGTGGTCCTGATATGCCTCGCCGGTATGTCCGGCCTGAGCGAGTAGCCCTAGCAGTAGCATGCCCGCGAACAGGATCTTCATGGTGTTCCTCCCAACCACCGAGCCATTGTAGCTCTTCACCTTTACCGGCGAGCCAATGACACGCTTGTCCTGGCCGGGTATCGCCAAGGCTTAGCAAAGCCGGGTTCAGCTACGGACGCAAGATAGCACCTGCGACCATATTCAAGAACTTCTGCCTCGCAACGTGCCTTCTAATCCAGCGAATGTCTGTTCCTGGCAGTCGTCTCAACTGATCGACGCAACACAGGCCTGAAATTTCTCTTTCGGCGTCCTGAATCCTAGCGTTTCCCGGGGTCGTTCGTTGAGTTCTCTAGCCACGTAGTTCAGCCGCGCCTGGCTGTGGACGGACAGATCTGTTTTTTTGGGAAAGTACTGGCGCAGCAGCCGGTTGGTGTTCTCGTTCGAACCGCGTTGCCATGGGCTTTGCGGATCGCAGAAGTAGACCTGAATATCGGTCGCCATGGTGAATCTCTTGTGGTCGGTCAGTTCGGCCCCGCGATCCCACGTCAGGCTCTGGTAGAGGTGACTCGGTAGCTTCTTGGCTTGTCTGATCAACGCGTTGACCACAGTCTGTGTGTCGCGGCTCGGGACCTTGGCCAGCATGACGTAGCGGGTATGCCGCTCCACTAGCGTCACGATGTAGCTGTTGTTCGAGCCGCACAACAGATCGCCTTCCCAGTGGCCGGGAACCGCCCGATCCTCGACGCTAGCCGGTCGTTCGCTGATGGAGACTGTGTCGGGGATCCGGCCGCGGGTATCGGCCTTGGCCGTCGCGTGGCGCGAACGACGGATCGGATGATGCCTGCGCAGGTGCGCAATCAGCTCCTTCTTCAGCGCCCCCCGAGTCTGTACGAACAGCGTGCGATAGATCGTCTCGTGCGACACCCAGAATGCCTCATCCCCGGGGTGGGTAATCTTGAGCCACCCGGCGATCTGCTGCGGCGACCAGTTGTGCCGTAGCTGTGCATCCACGATGCGCCGCAGGTGCGGGTGTGTGGCCAGCTTACATGCCTTGGGGCGCAGCGCTCGACGCCAGGCCTGCCGATCCGACATCTCGGCCCGGTATGGGCCCCGGCCGCCGTTGCGGGCTACCTCCCGACTCACCGTCGAAGGCGCCCGGCCCAAGCTCACGGCGATCTGGCGCAGCGAATGGCCGTTGACCAATCCGCGAGAGATCTCCTCCCGTTCGCCCAGGGTCAGCGCCAGCCGGGAGCGCCGTCGAGGAGGCGGCTGAATCCCGCCAGTCGGACGGAGGTGCGCAAAAATCGACGATGAGGTCTTGCCGAAGGCTCGGCCAATCGTCCAGAGCCCCTCACCGCGCCGCCATCGATCCCAGATCTCGGCACTCTCCGCTGCCGTGAAAAATCGCCGCTTCCGTCGCTGTCGCATGACACTCCACCTCCATCACTAAAGGTAAAGTGTTGCGCCGACCGGTTGAGGTCACCGCC
>JBJYXA010000029.1:0-2106 GCA_046259705.1 Caldilineaceae bacterium | reverse complement strand
ATGCGGATCAGTACAACAACTCGGCCAACTGGCGCGCCCACTTCGATACGACCGGCCCCGAGATCTGGCGCCAGACGCAGGGCCTTGTGACTCACTTCGTCGCCGGACTAGGCACAAGCGGAACATTCATGGGCGTGGGCCGCTATCTCAAGCAACGTAAGCCCGACATCGAGCTGGTGGCGCTGCAGCCAAAGGATGAACTGGCGGTCATCGAAGGTTTGAAACATATGAAGACTGCTATCCTACCCGGGATCTTCGAAGATACGCTCGTGGACCGCTACGTCTATGTGTCTGCGGATGACACCTGGACGATGACTCGGAAGCTCGCGGCAGAGTCAGGACTCTTTACCGGACTGAGCGCTGGCGCTGCTGTCGTTGGATCGATCAGGGTAGCTCAGACACTGTCATCCGGAGTGGTCGTCACTGTGCTGCCCGACGATGGCAGCAAATATCTCAGCCTCGGAATCTTCAACTGATGGTGTTCTTAGGGCCGTGCTTCGCATAGGAGAAATCATTATGGGGCAAGTGGACCAGACCGCATTGCGGTTTAACCAGGCGGCGATCATCGTACTGTTGTCGATTGCATTCCTATTCGACCAAGTATGGCTCGTGGCATTCGTCGCAACAGTGATGCTGGTGGGAACCATATGGCCAAAGGCCGGTCTTTTCAAGCTTGCCTATGGCTACGGGCTACGGCCTATGGGTCTGTTGCGCCCAAATAGAATGGTTGACGACCCAGCGCAGCATCTGTTCGCACAGGGTCTCGGCGCCATCGTGTTGATTCTGGCAGTGATTTCCTTTGCGCTGGGGGCCGCAATATTAGGATGGGTGCTGACGAGCATTGTCGTAGCGTTGGCTGCGGTCAACCTGTTTCTGCACTTCTGCTTGGGATGTTTCCTGTATTATCAACTCTCAAAGCACGGCATCCGCCCGGCCCTGCCAGCCTGGAGAACCTCCTAGACGTCCCCGTGCATCTCAACCTTAGGTTGTGACAGGAATTCGCTATGTTCCTAGAACGAATGGCATTGATGGTGGCCATGTTTGCTGTGGCCCTCGCAGCGCTGTACTTATGGCGTTGCTGCGTAGGCCGGCGCCTTCACAGGCTCGCGCAGATGGCGGCGCCGCCTTTGGTACGAGATCTTGTTCAGCCAAAATCTCCCGCCATTCTTTACTTCACCTCTGCGAACTGCGCGCAGTGCCGCTTTCAGCAGTCTCCCATACTTGAGCAAATCGCTGAACGAGCGCGCGTTGCCGTCTACACGATCGATGCGGTGGCGCAACAGGATTTGGCGCGCTTCTACGGCGTGATGACGGTTCCGTCCACCGTCGTCCTCAAACCCAACCTGCAACCCGTGGCGGTCAATCACGGCTTGGCCACGCCGGAGCAGCTTGCGCGACAGATCGCCGCCTTGGGTGTCTGACCAGTAAACGCGTTCGACATAGCGAGGGGCAAAAAGTGCCGTACAGACGGGTTGTGGCGCCGGCGCTACCTTGCTTGTGGCATTGGTCTAGAATAGATGGCGTAAACAGGAGCTGCTTTGTCCGTCCTCCCGGAAGGCCGTATAATGGCCGCATGTCTGAACCTACACGCCAGCAACTACTCCAGGAACTTCAGACTTCGCAGCAGCAGGTTGTAGATGCCCTCGCAGCTACCGAGCGCATCCAGGATTGGCAGCGCGAACCGGTCGAATGGTCATTTCGTTACCTCGCCGCACATCTGGCCGCTGTGGAAAGACAGTGTCATTTACGCCGCGTTAAACGCATCGCGGCGGGCGGTACCCCGGAGATCCAGGGCTACATAGATATCGCAGATGACCTTGGTGAGCACGATATGCACGAGTCGCTTCGCGCATGGATAGCAGCGCGCCAACAGCTCATAAAATACGTGCGCGAACTCGACGACCGTCAGCTACGTTACGTGGGTATACACGAAAAGATAGGCGCTATCACGGTCCTCGATACACTGCAAGAGATCCTGGATCAGGACTACGGGAACTTCAGGCACGTCTGCCAACTAATCATCGATTTTTGCGAAGAGGACGAATAACCCACCGTGTTCGAACTCGTTTTTCTGGGTACGTCTGCGTCCGCGCCTTCCGTGCGGCG
>JBJYXA010000028.1:5575-14541 GCA_046259705.1 Caldilineaceae bacterium | reverse complement strand
TTACATAAGCATGCGCGCACAAAGGCCTCCGGCGAATATTTACGGCCAAAGCCAATACGGAAGTGTCCCGTCTCGTCGCCAAAAAGGGGCCCCGAGACTAGCGTTACATTCGCCCGCTGTACAAGATCGGCGCGAAATGCATCGGCATTTCCATTCCCCAAATGGGTCGTTTGACCGGTTAGGCGATTGACAAAGTAAAGCGGAGTCTACCTGCCGACCAATATGGGCAGGTAGACTCCGCTTCGGCAGTCCAGTTTCGCAGATATCGCTTTGTCTTCGGCGCTACCGGTTTCGTTGCCGGAACAGAGGCGTCTCTGGCGTCTGTTGGGCGTTCAACGCCTGGATTTCCTCCAGCGCCCGCTGGTCCTGTTCGAGCGATGGCAGTCCGATCGACTCGCCGATCGCCAACACCTTGGCCATCTCCTCTTGGGCGATATCCAGTTCGCCCAGATCTTTGTGGATCAATGCGATCTTGCGGCGTATGAAGGCCTCATTGGCCGCATCACCGGCCTCCATGGTCAACGGCAACGCACGGTTATAGAAGCTAAGCGCCTGTTGCACATCTCCTATGTCGTTGTAGAGCGACCCCATGCGGTTGAGAATGGCGACTTCTGCCGCAACATTGTCCGCCTCGCGCAGGAGTGGTAGCGCCTGATTGTAATAGAAGATGGCCTGCTGCTTGTCACCGAGGTCGTCAAATACGATGCCAATATTGTTCAGCGCAGCCATATGATCCAGGTTGAGTTGCAATGCCTGCGTGTACGCATCCAATGCTCTCTGCAGATCACCTAGCTGGGTCTGATAGATCCATCCCAATCGGAACAGCGCTTCGTCCAGTCCCGTGGGCAGGGCTGACTGCGGATCTAGCGAATCGACGGCCTGTTGTAACGCATTCGCAGCCCGTTCATAGTCACCGGACAGCATGCTGGACTCGCTGACTGCGACGCCTGCCAAGAAGGTAGATTCTGCTGTTGCGTCTTCTACGCCGAACGATGCGTATGCGCTGGGCGCGAGCGGCTGCACGCTTTCCGCCGAACTTGCGTCGTTGATGCCGGTTTCTGCGGCCGGCAATCCGGCTGAGCGCAGGCTCAGCAAATTGACGACCGTTCCGTCCCCTACGTCTTCGCCCCACATCACCATGTCGGCTTGATACTGCGCGCCCAGGTCGACAGCTTGTGCAAGCTGGTCGGCCGCAATGACCGACGGCTCGGCTTCAGCGCGCAGATTTGTAAGTCCAAGTGCGGATGCTTGCGCCGCAATCGCATCGCGAAGTTGCGTACTCAGTTCCACGTCTGCGCCGGTAAAGGAAGGCAGAATTATTAGCGATTCGCCTTCAGCCTGCGGTTGAATCACGGCTGTTGGCGCAGCGGCTTCAGTCAACGGAGCCTCGGCTTCCGCTGCAGGCGCCTCGGCTTCGACCGCCGGCTCCGATTCCGCTGGATTGGTTTCGTCCACAGGAGCGACGACCATGGGCGTCGCTACTTCCGGAACAACCTCTGCGTTGCGTTTCAATAATCCGAGACTTTGGTTTGCGATAAATACTCCGGCGATAAGCAAGACGATAAGCGTAGCCGCAAGGGCGATCAGGACCGGGCATCCCATCCCCGAACGTTTCGAAGTCTTGGCAGCAACGGCGACCACGTCTTCGTCCTCGGAACGTTCCGTTTCTTCGTCCGGCTGTGGCTTATCTTTCGGCGCGACCTTAGCCAGGTCCACTCCTGCCAAGTCAATATCGGAGAGGTCATCATCGCTGGCGTCAATGCCGTCTGAGGCAATCTTCACGGCAACCGGACCGGTCACTTCAGTATCTTGTGGCTCTGGCGCAACCGGTACAAAATCCATTACGTACTCGTCGGGCTTCAAGTACTCATCGGAATCTGCGTCGACATCGACGTCCTCCCCAGGCTCCGGTACGGGCGCGATTTCGGTCTGGACTTGGCTGTCGTCGGCAGACGACATCGTAGATGCGAGTTCGTCTGAGGGGTCCTTTTGGTCAAGCTCCGGCTGCTCTATCGCCGCAGCGACTTCGGCTTCGTCTGCCATATCGTTTGAGACATGCGCTTCTTCTTGTCCAGACGGTGGCTTGACGTCTTGCTGATCGACAGTATCGATGCGGGCGTAGATACCTTCCATATCGGCGTCTCGCTCCACGGCGCCGCGTTCGTATTGCTCGTCCAGATCACTCTCAGAAATGGCTTGTTGAGCGTCAGCATCTTCTTCAGAGACGGCCATCTCGTCGAGATCCTCTTCTTCATCTGGCGGATAGAGGGCAGCGAGCGCGGCGGCTCGTTCACGTTCTCTGTGTGCGGCCCACTCTTCCGGCGTCCACTGCACTGGTGGTGCGGGGGTGTCCGGTTCGGGCGCCACCGGCGCCTCATTGTCCAGGTCTTCATCCATGGAAGCAGCCGCTGCGGCTTCAGAGCGTGTTGGCCCCGGGATCGCGGCAGACGATTCCGCGGGCTCACTTGACAGCGGCTCCGCGAATTCATCTTGCCCAGAATCCGATTCAATTGGTTCGTCGTTGGCCGCTTCTGCGTTCGCCAAAAGCAGCGCATCCAGTTCGGAGACCGCACTTTCTGGTATTTGCCATCTTCCCCGCTCGTCCTTGAATGCGCCCTCTAGTTGACCTTTACTGAGGTACTGGTAGACTGTCTTGACGGTAATGCTCATCCGCTCTGCAGCTTGGCTCGGCGTCAGTAATTTACTCATGGCACCCTCCAGGTTCTCGATGAGTTCTTCCTGCACAGGCTAATGAGATAACCTGCGCGTTCAGCATAATCGCGTTCGATCAGACGAGGTATTCTCGGCCGTTACGGTGAGCTACCTTCAATACGTAGTGCGTGACTGAGTTGACCATTCCTGACAATTGCGCCGGTGTTCTCGAAAAATCGTGGTCTAGATGTCTAGTGACACGCGTAAGCGACCTGAGTTTGCATTCTGTTGTTGCCCAACGGTCGCGAAATGGGCCAAGAAAACAAAGTCTCTGCGGGAGATATAAGTCTCTACGGTATCCATGTAACCACGAAAAGGGTACACTGCCGATCTACCTCGACGATGCGCACGCCCAGGCCAATCGCACGTAGAAATGACATCTATTGTGTCATGAACTGCGCAAAACGTCAAAGAACGCTGCTGGATGTCGTTTTTTCCTGCCTTGGACTCACCTCCGGCTCCCGGTCATATGTCGCATTCTGTCCGAGCGACCACGTATGTCGCTTGCGTGTGGCTCATTCCTCGAGTATTGCATTCTCAATTCTGCGTCAGATCGGATTAGGAGAACTAGAGGATCTGCGCTAGAATTACTCTGTAAGATGTTGCAAGTTCTGACCAAGTTGCTGAAACGCGCTGCCCGACCTTGCGAGTCGAGCAGCGTTTTTGCTGATTGTTGGGGAACGAAGACGTCTTGCGACAGGCTATTCAAAGTTGGTTCGAAAGGAAACAAGGAGTTTTCCAACAATGAGCACGCAACGCTACACCGGCACCGTCAAGTGGTTCAATGACCAGAAGGGCTATGGATTCATCGCTTATGAAGGCGGCAAGGACGTCTTCGTACACTTCAGCGAGATCCAGGGCGACGGTTATCGCAGCCTTCTGGAAGGCGACCGCGTAGAGTTCTCCATCGAGGAGGGCCCGAAGGGACCTGCCGCTTCGAAGGTGACTAAAATCGTCTAGCACTTCGTATGCGCGGGGTTGACCCCGTTCATTCGAAAGGTTCCAAAAAAGATCGGCATCACGCCGGTCTTTTTTTGTACCAACTTTTTGCGCCAGATGGTGCGGTCAAGTTGATCCACACTGGCGATCAATTGGTCACGGTCCATGACAGTAAAATGTGACGGTCGAACCGGGCCATTTACTCAGATTCCACACGCGCACTGATCACTGGAGGTCGATAATGCATTTTGGTATTACGTTGCCCCCCTTCGGACCCTTCGCAGACCCTACCTATCTAATTGGACTGGCGCGTGACGCCGAGAACGCCGGTTGGGACGGCTTCTTCCTATGGGATCATGTCGTCTTCGATGATTCTTTTCACCCGCTTGCCGATCCATGGGTAGCGTTGGCGGCTATCGCAACTGCCACAGAACGAGTCCGGCTCGGTACGATGATCACGCCGGTTGCGCGGCGCAGGCCGTGGATACTGGCGCGTGAAACTGTGACGTTGGACCGTCTGTCGGCGGGCCGCCTAATTCTCGGCGTCGGCCTGGGCTCCCCGCCGCAGTACGAATTTGGAACCTTTGGCGAGGAGACAGACAATGCGTCGCGAGCCCATAAGCTAGATGAAGGCCTGGAAATCCTTACCGGTCTGTGGAGCGGCGATACCTTCAGCCATCACGGCGAACAGTACCAAGTGGAACCCGTCGTCTTTCAGCCCACGCCGGTGCAGCAGCCGCGCATACCCATCTGGGTGGGAGGCGGCTGGCCTACAAGAGCCCCCTTTCGACGCGCTGCTCGCTACGATGGTGTCTTTCCTCTCAAAGGAGGCGGCAAACTCACGCCCCAAGAGTTTGGTGACGTGAAGGCATTTGTAGATGGTGAGCGGGAACGGTACGGAATAGCGCCCCGTGGATTCGATTATGTCGCTTCCGGAATCACGCCAGCCAATGATCCGGCGCTTGCCGCGGAACTAGTGGAGCGATTCGCCGCGGTGGGCGCCACCTGGTGGCTGGAGACAGTCGATCCATGGTCGCAGAGTCTAGACTGGTCTCTGCCGTTGGACGATGTTGCAGCCGAGAAAATGGTGGAGCGCATACATGCCGGGCCGCCCCCAGGGCCGTAGTGGCCCTGTTGGCTCTTTCATCGCGTGGCAGCTAAGTGGTCCGGCATAGGACAAGGCCGCACTAGAAGGCGTAGGCGAACGAACCGATCAGGCGAGCTAGCACCAATAGCAAAACGATGATACTGGCCAATGCGACTGCAATTGCCCCACAGCCGACGCGACGCCTGCTCCCAATCTCACCCCCCATCACCGCGGTCCGTAACAATTTGAGCGTCTCGTCTGCGGTCTGATCGGCTGCCTGAGATTCTAGCCCAACCCAATACAATGAGCGACTGGCCTCCGGCAATACGAACTTCAGGGCGGAGCTCGCAGCTATCGCCGCAACCATGTCCCGATCGCCTGCTCCTTCCACGTCCAGGAACAATGAAGACGGGACGACTATGGCTTCGGCTTGGTGGATGCGAGCCAGCACATCCTCTCCAGTTTTGCCGGTGCCGCCGGTAGTTCCCCCGCTGCCCAGCAGGGGGAATGTGATCCCCGGCGCCACCTTCCGTAGCCTGTCTGCAAACAGTCTTATGGATTCGGAGTCCCCGTGGTCGATAAGCGCAATTCGCATATCGGATAGCCTGCGTACCTCGTCGAGGGAGGACAGCCGGCGATCAGACCGCAATACCGAAAGGTGATAGCCCCAGTTCAGAAGCTGTACAAGCGCAATTGTCAACGGAATGGCGATGTCGATCAGCGTAAGGGATGTACTGGTCAGAAACCACTGCAGTAAACGGTAGAGCACGTAGATGGCGCTACCCAATACCGACATAATCGAGATGAACAGAACAAAGTAGAGATAAATCTTTCGCACGAGGGAAGCGCGGGCATTGCTCCCGTTTTGATCAGTCCGCAGCGCCTCCTGCTGGACTTTCCTCCAGGTAAACAGCCATACCGGCGCTCCCGCGATCAGCGCGGCGGTGAAGTATGACAACGCTTCCCGATGCGCGTCCGAGATGCCCTCGTCGACGATGAATAGTAGTGTGGCGATGTCGCCAACCACGCCCACGACGAGCGCGATAAGACCTACCGCGCTAAGCAGGTAGAGGTATATACGCCGTATCTCGTCTTGTTGCGCTGTGCTTTCTGCCGCCCGTGCGTCGTCGTTGAGCACCTGGCTGTGATAGAACCACAACGGTACGAACGCAAGCACCAGAGCGATTGGCTCTCGAATATCACCGCTCGGATCCAGTCCAAGCCACGTTCGTAGAATGCCGGCGAGGATGAGAGCGGCTGCACTGACCGCACCGCCTACACCGATGAATATGGCCATGTAGAGATAGAATTTGCGTAGTATAGAGTTGGTTTCTTCGATCCCGCCCGTGCGGAACAAATGCTGCGCGCTCATCCAGTAGGCAAGCCACAGGACCAATCCGACTAAGGCCACCGGCACTGCCGCAACAACGTCCACTCCCAGGTCCGGCGCTTGCACAAGTACTTCGCCCAGGAGTGACAGCAGCCAGCGAATCAGTTCGACCACGGCAATCAAGACCATGGTTAGTCCGGCAGCGGAAAACAAGTAAAGGTACAGGCGGTGTACCGAACCCAACTCGCCCCTGTCGGGAAATTCCTCTTGGTCTTGGCGCAGCAGTCCGGCATGATACAGCCCCGCGCCGGCCGCGATGGCGATCGGTATCAGGTAGAATAGTGTTGCCTGCCACGTTGACAAGTCTTTCACACGGCTGTCTGCGACGTCCACGTTCAGGGCCCACTGTAACAGGTGCAGGACGTTGGCGGCGACGAGCGCGACAGCGCCACCCACGACGACATAAAGGTAGATTCGCCGCTCCAGCGTTCCCCGCTCGTCCTCATCAGAGACACACTTGCGCTGCTGCCAGAGCCAGTGGCCCACATAGATGGGTGTGGCAATCACAAGGACCGAAATCTGAAAGGCAATGTCGAGATCGCCGGAATAGGCGGTCTGCGCGAGCAACTCCCGAATCAGTGAAACAGAGGCAAAGAGGGCGGCCGCAAAGCTGACCAGCGCAACCAGGTATACGTATACTCTCCTCGCGTTAATCAAAACCGGCACCTCCGGCCGCGATCGCTCCAGCGAATCATTGGCAGTCTCCCGAACTCCAGCAATAGACAAACAGGCGCGCGCCGCCAGCAATTTTCCAACCCTGGTCAGTTTGCTCCATTTGTAGGGTGACTTCGTCTGAGTTGCGGTTGAAGCCGAATAGGCCGCCACCGGCGTTGGTCGTCATGCGCACACGCGCGTCGGCCCAGCCATCATTCTCCTTAACCGAGAGCAACGTCAACGCAGAATAGCCTTCCTCGGAAGGAAACAGCCAAGGATTCTCTCGTACATCCTGGACGAAAGTGCGCTGGTCCGATGGGTATCCTTTGAGGTTAGGCGACAAGTACGAGTAGGCCCGGGTATAGTCGCCTTGCTCGAGCGCCAGGAGATAATTGTGTGCTACGATTTCGGGCCCATCGCCTTCCAGGTAAGTTTCATCCGGCCGAATCGAAGCAACTACAAGCGCCACCACGATCAACAGGACGATACCTGTGGCAAAAACAATGATATACCTGTCAGTCCCGCGCATACTACACTGTCTCCGTTTGACATCGCTGCCGTGCTACGTGCGTTCCAAGCCAGCATATCCGCCCTACATGACTGATGACAAGGATACGGTAATCTGCTGCTCACGGTCATGGCGGCGCGTTGAGCGACAGCCGCCTCTTCCCTACACTAACACAACCCAAGGTTCGTGGATGACCAAAGATCGACCATCATCCCGGCACAGCCGGCTCGCAAGGATTAATCAGATATTCATTTGGGCGATAGGATATGGTTCAGAATGCGCGAACCCAGCAATTCGAAGTATAGAGTTTGCGGAAACCCATGGCTAGGTAGAATGGCATATCTGTACCCACGTACGCGACGTGCGCGCCCAATTCACCGCATCGGCGAATGCCCTCCAGCACCGCGGCCGTGCCTAGCCCCATGCGTCGATAATCCGGATCGGTAGCCACCGGTTCCACATAGCCAAAGCGATTCACCGGCTCAAACCAGAGGCCGGAATAAGCGACGAAATCGCCGTTGGATGCTACGACGACTATATTCAGATCTTTGCGATAGTGCGGTCCGGACTGCATCTTCTTACGGCCTTCGAGCTGATCGTCGGGCGGTTCGCCCGGATGGTTGAAGCCGCGCCAGAGGACACGGTCCACTTTCACGAGATCGTTGTCGTCGGCTAGACTCATGAGCCGGTAGCCCTCGGGCAGCCGAATTGACGGAAACGGATCCGGAATGACAAACTGAGACATGGGCCGCTGCGAGTCGTCGCGTTTTGTGTATCCTCGCGCACGAACGATATCCTCGAAGGCCATATCGAAATCGTTCACGTACGCCTTGAGAAAGCGCATCCCGTTGTCGTCGGTCCCTGTGAGGCGCCGTTCCGCATGGTCCAGTAGCTCGGGCTTTAAGTGTTCGTAGCCGGCACGAACCGGAAAGAACGCCTCACCCAGTACCGACTCATAGAGCGCGAGGGCGACGATCGCTCCACCGTCCTCCCAGATGCCTATATGATCCACTGCCTCGTCGTCGAAATAGGGATGGGTGTATGCGTACTCCCAGATGGGCTGAAACCAGTTGCCGTCACAATTGTTGGGTTTGTAGAGTGTATAGAGGAATTCACTGATCGCCGCGAACTCCTCGTGTCCGCGGCAGGGTCGCGCCGTCACTGGCATGGTATACCGCTTTCTAGAATTAGTTTGAGAGGGTGAGCTTCTACTCGCCGCTGCCGGCGATGTGATCTGCGATAGGCTGCAAGCACTCGGGCGCCGACCATTCCCCCGCTGTCGGTGTTCGAGTGAGAAGCGCAGCCGGCAATGTCTGCGTGAGTCGTCGCCAGCGCTCGGGCGTCGTCTCAGGAACCGTCTTGGACCAGGAAAGCATGTGACTCATGGTCGTCACTCTCCGTACTCGCTCCCGTCATTTGACTCCACAATGGAAGTCTCGGTTTGCTCCATCCACGCCGGTGTCAATTCGTAGTACAGCGCGTCGGCGTCGATGTCTGCGCCATTTGCCCATGCGATTGTGTTACCCTCAATGTGCACGTCGCTGAAGATTTTGGGATCGTTGCGAATTGGCTCGAAGATTGGTCCGTGCAGGAAAGGTGATAAATCCATCTCCTTGACTGTGCCATCTTCGAATCGTAGGCGCATTTTATAGTCTGCAAGCGGCATTGCCTCTTGT
>JBJYXA010000028.1:0-5475 GCA_046259705.1 Caldilineaceae bacterium | reverse complement strand
AGAACTGACTTATGCGTGGCATGACGAGTGAACTGGGAATCCAAAGCCGATCGGAGTATCGCATCAAATCGTGCGAAGCTTGCACCTTGCTCCGATCGTCGTACCCTGGAGCCGTCTGTTTCAGTGGGCCAACCGGCGCCTGCACATCGCTATCCTTTGACCGCTCCGGCCGTCAATCCACTGATTAAGTAGCGGTGGGTAAACAGCGAGAAGAGTATCACCGGCACCATAATGATCACACCCGATGTCGTGATCAGCCCCCAATCCCAGCCCTCATAGCGAAGGAAATTGACGACACCAACGGGGGCCGTCATCATGTCGCCGCGCGTGAAAATCAACGCGTAGAAGAACTCAATCCAGGTCATGATGAAGGTCAGAATACCCACTGAGACGAGACCAGGCGCCGAAAGCGGCACGACCACACGCAGGAAAACCTGGAGATTCGACGCGCCGTCGACTACGGCTGCTTCCTCCATGTCGATAGGAATGTTGTCCAGGAACGGGCGCAGAATCCATATGACGAGCGGCACGGTGAAGGTAAGGTACGCCAGGATGATGCCTGGATAGGTGTTGATCAACCCGATCTTCGAGAAGATGCGGAAGAGCGGCAACGCGAAACCAATGGGCAAAGCCAAACGGGCGAGTAGAACCCAAAAGGTAATTAGCGTCTCGCGTCGGAAACGATAGCGCGAAATGGCATACGCGGCCGGCGCGCCAAAAGCAAGTGCAAATACGGTAGTGAACGAACTGACCACCAGACTGTTGAAAAGATTACGGAAAAAGGGCGTATCCGTGATTTTCACATAGTTTTCCAGCGTCCAACCGGCGAACAACGGCGGCGGCATTTCAAAAACGGCCAACTGTGTGCGGAAAGACATTTGCACGAGCCAAGCGATAGGCAACAGTACGACAAGCAGGACTAGCATAAGCAGCACGAGGTCAGCAGTCTTGCCAAGCATCTTGCGCAGACGCAAATGCGAACGGCCGGGATAAGCGGTCCTGAAATTTGCTGGGTCGGAACGTTGTTCTACCGTCATTAGGTGACTGCTCCCCGGTTCCACTTGATGCGGTTGAGCACGATACCGGTCAGAACCATGGTGAAGGCAAGCACGACCACAATCATCGCGCTGGAATAGCCTACGTAAGTAAACGTGAAGGCCTGTGTATAGGCGTAGAAATTGGTCGGCTCAGTAGCGAATCCCGGTCCACCCTGTGTCATCACGTAGATGAGTGGGAACGCGCGAATGCTATCGATGATGCGGAAGAGCAACACAATGTTGATGGTGGGCATCAACATGGGAAGCGTGACGTGGACGAACGTTTGCCAGCGTGTGGCACCGTCCACCAGCGCGGCTTCGTAAGGCTCCTCGGGCAACGACAACAAGCCCGCGTACAACAGCAGAAAGCTAAACGGGAAGAATTCCCAGACACTGGCAATGGCGATGGCCAAAAGAGCAAGTTGCGGGTGGCCGAGCCAGTTTAGGGGACCAAGACCGAGCTTGACAGAGACATAGCTGAAGATACTGACCGGTGGTGTGAAAATGATCTTCCAAATCAGGGCCGCTACAATCGGCGGGATAACCATGGGCATGAGCAGAGTGCTGCGCGACAGTTCTACGATCCATTTGCTCTTGATGCGCTCCTTCAAGAACACGGCTAATGCCAGACCAAGCGCCACTTGCGCCGGGACCGTCAGTAGACTCAACTTGAGCTGGACCATCACGGAGTTCCAGAAGCGATCGTCTTTTGTGAATACCCGCACATAGTTCTGGAGTTGAACGAACTTGAGTGAACCTGGCCGTGACAGATCCCATGAAGTGAAGCTCGTCGCGATGAGGAAGATCACAGGAAGAATGGTGATCAGTGTGAGAAGGATCACGCTGGGCGCAAGCATGTAGGCAAAAAATCGCGCTTGACCGCTTCGCCAGCCTCTGCTGCCTCTGGCCGGGATGACCGCACCTGATGGTTCCGCAGGCGCGTCCGCCACGATGGGCTGAGAGATGTCAGTGGAATCCGTCATGGTATGGTCACTCGCTCGTCACCTGGTTAGCTGCAGCTACGCCAGTGTGCGGGCGCTAGGTCCATCGCCCGCACACTGGCAGTCGACCGTCTAGACAGAAATCTCGTTCCCGCCCTGGATCATGATCTGCTCGGCATCCGCCTGGCACGAATCCATGGCCTCCTGAACAGTTTTCTGGCCCGAGATGATCTCACCGATCGCCTGGCCCATGCGCTGGCCAACCTCCGGGAATTCCGGCACTACCCGGTATGCCGCGTTGGAAAGATCGAGCGACTCGATCACCAACTGGCCGATGTCGGATCCGCCCGTGTTGTAAAGTTCCGCATATTCGGGCGAGGACAGGATCGATTTGCGGTTGACCGCGTTGTAGCCCGCCAACATAGCCGCAAACATGAAGTCGTGGCTGGTGGCCCAGGAGACGAACTCCCATGCTGCGTCTTTCTTGGTGGAAGCTGCCGGAATCTGGAGACCATGCGTGGCAATTTGCGGGAACTGGCCCGCGGGACCGCCTGGAGGCAAAGAGATCGACACCAGGTCGGCTACCTTACTCGTCTCCGGATCCGTAATCGGTGTGAAAATGCCCAACGCGTCGACCCAGAGCCCTGCCAGTCCCTGCGCCATAGCGTTCTGACAGTCCGGGGTACCATAAATCTGCGAGCCGGCGATACTATAGCGCGTGATCTTGCCGCAGAAGTCTTCCGTTGCTGTCAGTGCCTCCGGTGTATTCAGTGTAGGCGTCAGATCATTTGGCGGGTCGCGGAAGACGTTGCCGCCATAGCCTTGGAGCCAAATCGGATAGGGGAAGTGGACACCATTGGGTTCGGTGCGCATCACATACGCATAGAATTCTTCAGGAGCATGCGTGGCCGCAAGTACCGCTTCCAACTCGTCGAAGGTCTTGGGAACTTCCATCCCGACCTCGTCGAGCTTGTCCTTGCGGTAGATCATCTGCGTGGATTCCGCCAGGAACGGGATGCCGTACGTTGCACCCTCGTACGTCATGGCGTCAATGGTTGACTGGATAAAGTCCGTCATGTCGAAATTGCTGGCCGCGATGTAGTCGTCCAGTGCGGTGGACCAGCCGGCTCGCATCCAGCGTTGCGCCTTGATGAAGACCTGCCACAGCACATCATAATTGGTGCTGCCGGAGGAAAGCTCGATCTCCGACTGTTCGAGCATAATTGGGAAGGTGACACGCTCCACCTCGACCTCGATGCCCGTGTTCTCCGTAAACACCGGCGCCTGCTCCTCGATATATTGCGAGAAGAAGAAGTCGCTCAGTAGGGCCTTGATCTTCTGACCGGCCAAACTCGGTGCGGCAGCTTCGCCGGTGTCCCCTGCAGGGGCTGCCACGGGCGCCGCGCACGCGGCCAGCGCCACTGTGGCCCCGCCTGCGCCGACCAGCTTGAGAAAATCCCGTCGCCGAAGCGGTCTCTTGCTGCGATCGTCTCTTGCATTCATCTGCATGTCTCCTTGTTGGTTGTGTCAGGCTGTCGTTGTCTGTAGGACTCGTGCCCCATATTACGTACGGCCGTTCGGTCACGAGGCCCAGTCACACACTTCCCACACTTCTCACAATCCATAACTCTGTACGCTGCGATTACCAGATTGCCTCCTTACCCACGGCTCAGCCTCTACTTCGGTATGACAATTTTTTGCCAGACGCCGCTTTCCATCGATCGGTAGGCTGCATCAATGATAGCGTTATCGATCAGGCCGTCATGGAAGTCTTGCCACGGTCTTCTGCCTTCCAAATACGCATGGATCAGATGGTCCATCGCGTTGTGGAAGCCGTAGGTGATGTATTCGTGGGGAGCGGGAGCGGTCCAGCCAACGTCAATGCCTGCCTTCTCGATCACATAGCCCGCGGAACGCGTGGTGAACGCACGCATACCGGTCTCGCCGGTAACGTCGGTGGAGACGTAGCCGTCCGTGCCATGGATCTCGGCACGCACGTCCAGGCCTGCCTTGTGACCCCAGCCAACTTCGACTTGGCCCAGCGATCCATCGTCGAAGCGTATCAATGTGACGGCCGAATCTTCCACCTGCACATCGTCACGCGCGAGGCGATCGCCCCACATGAATACCTCCACCGGCTCTCTTGCGGTGAAGAACCAGCGCGCCGCCGCCACACCGTGACAACCTAGGCCACGCATGGGGCCGCCGCCGTTCGTCTCCGGATCGCGCGCGAAGCTGTGGATCTGCGCATGTGCTTCGCGAAAACGCACCCAGTAGACCTTGCCTAAGGCTCCTGAGTCGGCAAGCTCCTTCGCGCGCACGGTGGTCGGGTCGAAGACCTGCGATTCTGCGTATCCATGCCAGACGCCCGCTGCCTCCACGGCGTCCAAACAGCGGCGCGCTTCTGCAGCGTTTCGTCCCAAGGGTTTGGTGCAGATGACGGCCTTGCCGGCAGCGGCGATCTTCGGTACGACCGATGCGTGAAGGTGGTGCGGGACGGCCACGACAATGATGTCGACGTCCGGTTGCGCGATCAACTCGTCAATTGAGACGGTATGGACCGGGATCTTCCACATCTGCGCAAACTCGCGCGCCCGTTCTTCTCTCTGGGAGAAACAGGCCGCTACATCACAGTCGCGCACGTGACGAAACGACTGCATGTAGACATCCGCTACAAAGCCGGCGCCCAATAGTCCAATCCTGGCTCGTTTCACCTGAATATCCTTAATGAACCGGCGATGCGCGCTGCGACAAATGCGGCACGATGGGCGTAGAGTGGTCGATTGCACATGGCGGAACACACAGCCAATCCCGATGGTAAGGTTCACCATGGGGCTGTGCGATGATTCCGGCCCCTACCCTATGACAGATTGAAATTGCTGTCAAGAACGTTTTCAAGGCTGGCCTCGGCCTCGGAAGCGGTGGCGGGAATGAAAACGATGGAATGCAAGAAAGAAGGCCGGAGTCATCTGCGGCGACTCCGGCCCTGACGAATGCGCTCGTTCGTGCGGTTACGCGGTCTGAGTTGATTGGCTTTCCGTTGACGTTGACGTGGCTGGTTGCTGGGAGTTCGCATTCCCCATTTCAGCCTCGGTCCCGAGCAGGCCGCTGATACGTCGCGTTAGCTCCGCATCCAGCGCGTTGGGATGTATGGCCGAGATCGGACCTTGCTGCGGGTTGCGTCCGGCGATCACAGACGTGCGCTCTACGGGGAAGAGATCCATCGACTCCGCGAAACGACCGACCAGCTCGGCGAAGGACTCGATCATATAGGCGGATGCGCCCTGCCCCTCGCCGCTCTGCAAAATCTCTATCGTCTCGCGTAGCTGATCCAGTTCCGCCTGCCCGCGTAGCCGGACATCGGCGATCTTTGCCTTGGCCTCCTCGATTTTCCGCACCTTCTGAGCTTCAGAGGGCACGATGATGTTGGCTTTCAACTGCTGCGTCACCATCTCGATGCGCTGCTTTTCCGCTTCAATTTGCGCTAAGATACCTGC
>JBJYXA010000027.1:0-5279 GCA_046259705.1 Caldilineaceae bacterium | reverse complement strand
AGCGAGTTAGCGAATCGAAATTGCCGAAAGACAGTTCGGAAGCTGAGTTGCTGGAGCGTGCGGCCAACCTCGAGGAAGCCGCGCTCAGCGAACTCTACGACCGCTATGAGTTGAAGATATACAACTACATCTACAGGCGTACCAGTAATCAAACGCTGGCCGAGGATCTCACAGCGCAGGTGTTCCTCCGTATGCTGGAGGCAATCCACAACGACAAGACCTGGCACAGTTCGTTTTCTGGTTGGCTGTATCGTATCGCGCATAATCTTGTCATCGATCACTATCGCATACGAGACCGCCAGAAACAGGTATCCATAGATGATGCGCCCGTAATGGTAGACCCCAGCAATAGTCCGCTTCGTGCGGCTGAGATAGCACTGGATGCAGATTATCTGCGGACTGCTATTCGGCGGCTCACAGATGAACAGGCTCAAGTGATCACGCTTCGATTCCTGGAAGGCTATAGCTTTAGTGAAATTGCGGGCATGATGGACAAAACGGAAGGTGCAGTAAAGGCGCTGCAACACCGTGCTGTAACCACGCTCCGCCAACTTATGGTGCCTGACTAGGCGTCGTGCCCGATTGACCGCATCGAATTTCCGTTCAATGCGTCAGAATAGATAGAGACCGGTGTAATTCAAAGTGACCGGTGCAAGGGCAAGAGTCGAATCATGAATGGAAACAGTAGAATCCCATACCTGAATCCTGAGGACGTTTTCGAAGAGGCCGTTGGCCGCTTGGAACAGGGTGAGTCAATCGAATCCATCGTGGCTTCCTATCCTCATGAGGACGCGGCCGATCTGGCTGATGAGTTGCATATTGTGCAGCTCGCGCTCGACATTCAACACGAGCCAATCCCGCAACCGTCCGTTTCCGATAGGATGGCCGCGAAACAAGGCTTCCTGGCCGCTGCCGCCGCGATGAAGCTCAAGCAGGAAGCGGTGCAGGCAGTGCAGCCCGTACGGGCTGCCGAACCAACACGACGCGTCGCTCCTGTTCCCGCGCCGCAACCTAGTTTTGCGGACCGCATCGTGAGTGCGCTGCGAGCGACCTTCTCTGTTCGTACGCTCCGGCTTGCTCCGGCAATCCTTGCGCTTGCCGTCGTGCTCTTGAGCGCTTCTACATTTGTGACAATGGCGCAGTCATCAGTGCCGGGCGACGCCACGTATTCATTTAAGCAGTGGATGCGAAAACAGGAGCTACAGTTTACGGCTCCCGATCGGCGAGATCTAGTGCGCCAAGCGCAGGAACAAGAGCTTGCCGAAGACGTGCGCAAGGCCGCGGCCCGAGCTGACCAAAATAGTGCAGTCATACAGGCTGAGGACACCCAGGTCTTCTACGGGAAGAACGGGCGGTTGCTAAAGATCGGTGGACTCACCGTAATGGATAGGTACCAGCCCGATGCCAACGTCGAGGTTTTCCGGCCCATGGATGTTGAGGGAGACCTGGAGCCAGGATCGACAGTCGGATTGGTCTATCAGATCATGCCGGGCCAGAGCGATACCGTGCAGGGAATCTCGCTAGTCGTAGTTGCTCCTCCAGCAGAGACGCCGGCGCCTGCCGAGCTGCCTGCGGTGGATGTCCAACCTCGCGACGAGGCCTGCACCGTAACTCGACCTGATGGTTGGATCCAGTACCAGGTTCAGCCGGGCGACAACCTGTCTTACATTGCTCGACGCGGCGAAGTAAGTGTCACCGAGATTGTCGAAGCGAACTGCCTGGCCAATGAAACTATCATCATCGGGGCCAGCCTGTACGTGCCGGAAGAAGCCGTGCTCGACCACTCTAGTATCCTGACATGCAGTGACGATGTTCCCGAGGGATGGGCGGAGTACGAGGTACAAGTGGGCGACAATCTGACACGGCTGGCCGAAAGCCGTGGAACGACGGTCGAAGATGTCATGAGGGCCAACTGCCTCGATACCGACACGATTCTCATCGGTTCCAGACTGCTCCTGCCAGCTGAGTAGCACGAGGAATCGAACTAGAACAAGATAGACGTGCGAGACGCCGGCGCAACACCGGCGTCTCTTCATTGCCGTACACAGGCCTGTCCTTGCCAGCCACTTGGGACCTGCGGAATCTACTTGTTTCTGACTATCTGCTGCTGTCCTGCCCAACGACGCCCTTCAGCCCAATACCGGTGACATTTGACCACAGCAGCCACCAGAGGTACAATCTTTATTCGCGTCTGCCGTTGGTAGCGCTTGTGGTGAAATGTGCTGGCTGGCTTGTTGTGAGCCACATGACATAGACATTGGACTGCTGAACTAGTGTTTGAGAGTCTTTCAGACAAACTACAAAACGTATTTGACGGTCTTGCTCGCCAGGGGAAACTGAGTGAGGCAGACGTTGACGCTGCTTTACGAGAAGTCCGACTGGCCCTGCTCGAGGCGGACGTCAACTTTAAGGTCGTCAAGCAATTCGTGGCCCGTGTACGAGAACGCGCCGTGGGCCGCGAGGTCATGGAAAGCCTTACGCCTGCTCAGCAGGTCGTGAAAATCGTCAACGAAGAGTTGATCGGCCTTCTCGGGAAGCCTGCGCCCTTGGAATTGTCCGGTCAAACACCGCACGTGATTATGTTGATTGGCCTTCAGGGCGCCGGCAAGACAACCTTGGCCGCAAAACTCGCGCTTCGTCAGCGTAAAGCGGGCCAGCGACCGCTGCTGGTCGCAGCAGACACCTACCGTCCCGCCGCCATCCATCAGTTGGAGGTGCTAGGTAACCAGCTCGATATTCCGGTTTACACGGAAGGTGTGGATGTTCCTCCGCCTACCATCGCGAAAAATGCAGTGCGTCTCGCACGGGAGAAGGCATACACGACCGTTGTAGTCGACACTGCTGGACGTCTTCAAATCGATGACGATATGATGCGCGAGTTGGAGCAGGTCCGCATGGTAACGCGACCGTCCGAGGTGTTGCTGGTTGTTAACGCCATGACGGGCCAAGAAGCTGTCAACGTGGCCGAAGGTTTCAATCAGCGCGTTGCGGTGACAGGCTTGGTCATGACGATGATTGATGGCGACGCACGCGGTGGCGCGGCCCTCAGCATCCGCGAAGTCACCGGCGTCCCTATTAAGTTCCTCGGTACTGGCGAAAAAGTAACCGATCTGGAGCCCTTCCAACCGGAACGCCTCGCTAGCCGCATCCTGGGCATGGGCGATGTGCTGACGCTCATCGAGCGCGCGCAAGACAACATTTCAGAGCAAGATGCCATCGAAATGGAGCGCAAGCTTCAGGAAGGCAACTTCGATTTTGAGGACTTTCGCGACCAGCTCAGGCAGATCAAGAAGATGGGGCCTTTGGGTGACATCCTGGGTATGATCCCAGGCGTCGGACGCATGACCAAGGGACTGGATATGTCCGAGGCGGAGAGCGGCATGAAGCGCACGGAAGCCATTATCAATAGCATGACGGTGGAAGAGCGAAGGAACCCGTCGGTGCTCAACGGCAGCCGGCGTCGCCGCATCGCCACGGGAAGTGGGACTTCTGTCGAAGATGTGAACATGCTGGTAAAGCAGTTTCGCGATATGCAGAAGCTGATGAAGCAAATGGGCATCTCCGGCGGAAAAGGCAAGCGTAGGCGTGGCGGGATTCCGCGAAACATGATGGATATGTTCGGCGGCATGAATTAGCCATGCGTCATTATTGATCGCGCTATTCGATGATTACTGCATTTGATACTTTACGTTTCAGAAGTTCCGATTAAGGAGAAAAGACCAAGTGGTTCGAATTAGATTGCGCCGAATGGGCTCAAAGAAGAAAGCATTTTATCGTATCGTCGTAGCAGACCAGCGTTCACCTCGCGATGGCCGCTTTATTGAGGCCTTGGGTACATACGACCCCCATCCGGAACCGCCGGAAGTCGTCGTGAATGCAGAACGAGCTGCTCATTGGCTGAACGTAGGCGCTCGGCCGAGTGAATCAGTAGAGCGGCTGCTCCGGCAGGCAAATGTGATCGACGACCAGGGCAAGGTAATTGCGGCAGCAGACGCGGAAGTTGCGGAAGAGGAAGCGCCTGCCGCAGTTGAGGCATAGATACCTTCGTACGAAGATACATACATTGTAGCACCGCTTGGCACTGGGAAGGGAACGATGGAAGAATTAGTTCAATACATCGCTGAATGCCTAGTCGAGGAACCCGATCGCGTGCGCGCGTATCGGAAAGAGACTCGCAGGATGACGATTATCAAGTTGCGGGCGGCGCCGGAAGATACCGGACGCGTGATCGGCAAAGGCGGACGCGTGGCTAATGCTATGCGCGCACTGCTGAATGTAGCAGCACGTAACGAGCCCAAGCCCGTCATCCTAGAGATCGACTAACTGGTCAGCCGTAGTTCTATCGGCGCAGTGTTCACAAGCGTGGATCGTACGGGAATAGTCAGCAGCGGAAGGTTCCCTTTCGCTGTTTTTTGTCTAGGTCCCCTTCTGGCCGTTTCGGTGTGTGAATAGTCACAAGGACAGAACTTACTCGCTGTTTATGTCAAGCCCAGACCGGGGTAATAGCACCCACAATTCAGTAGGAACACAGCCGTCCTACCACCATCGCAACCGGCGCGTGATCATACCTGACGGTGTGATGGCCGTCGGCCTCATCGTCGGCGCCCATGGTCTGCGTGGTGAGGTCAGGGTCGAACCGCATACAGACTACGCCGAGCGCTTTGCACGCAACAACACTTTGCTCGTCGGAGTCGATCTGGTAGAGATGCGCGTTATAGCCTCACGGCCGCACAAGGACGTACACCTGGTGCAGTTTGAGGGTGTGACAAACCGTACGGAAGCGGAAGCGCTGCGTGGGCTCTGGCTATTCATCCCCGAGGAGGACGCGGCTGAACTGGGTGAAGATCAGTTCTGGATTCATGACCTGGTCGGCATGGATGTCAAGGATGAAGGAGGGCGCTTGTTGGGCGTCGTCAGCGACATCCTTTTGACGGGTGCGAACGACGTGTTTCTCGTCAAGGCCGCTGAAGGAGTGAATCGAGGACAAGAGATTCTGTTGCCTGCGATCGCCGAGGTGGTGCAGAGTGTGGATCAGCAGAGCCGACAGATTACCGTACATCTCCTTCCCGGATTGGTGGATGATACCGACGACGACGGCGAAACTGACAAAGCTCCGTGACCGCGCGAATCCACTCGCCGGCGCGTGTATCGAATGCGCATACACGTCCGGTGACGCCCCACTTCCGTCAGGATCATCCTTTCCCTTTGCACACTACACAGATTTCTCACGACAGCTTGACAAAACTGTTTGACAAAACACACTTGCGTGCAGTATGCTC
>JBJYXA010000026.1:0-3678 GCA_046259705.1 Caldilineaceae bacterium | reverse complement strand
GTTCGCGGGCCATGGTCCTACCGCCACCCAGCCGTCGGTTCGTACCGACTGTTGACCGACGACGCAACCAGCCTCAGGCTACCGCCGACCGTCTTCGCGCTTCCGAGTAACTGGCTCCTTTCTCTGGCCGTTGTCGGAGGAAGGTGGCGGGTCCGCAGCTCAACATAAAGCCGTCATTTCCAGGCAACGGTTGCATGGCGGCTGTCGACCCTAAGCAGACGGTGGTGCGGAGAACAACGACGGCAGCAATGCGCACCGCAGTGGACATTACGAAAGTGAGTTCGTGGATCACGGGGGGCGGGTCACGCACGCTCGCAACCCCTCCGACTACGACGATGTTTCGGAGCCGATGCGGGACTGGGACCTTCTCTCTCAGCCCGAGCCCCACTTCGAGTGAGACCGGCGCATCGCCTGGTCGCCGCCTCCTGAGCGAGAGCATGCAGTCTCCCTCGTCTCTCTCCTGTGCGCTGCGCAGCAGCGTCTCCTCTCAACGGCCGGCAACGCGCTCTCTTCATATTACCCCAAGTCTTGTTAGCCCTCGCTGGGCGTTCGATCGATCGTTTGGTCCCAGAGAGCCGCGCCCTTCAGATGGCCCGGGACACGCAGGAGAGCTTAAGTTTCCTTACTCGCGCCCAAGGTCTCCAACCTGACACCGCTCGCCGCACAATCGTGCTTCTCGGAGTCATGATCAAGAACCCGCCAAAGTACGCCGTTTGTGAAGCACATCCAGCACTAAAAGGCCAAGGAACAACGGCTGAAGCAGTTGAATCTGTGGCTCTGATTTGCTGCCTTTAGGCAGCCCAAGAACAAAGGTGCCGCGTTCGCTCATGAATTCGAAGCGCCTGGCTCTGTTGGGGAAGATGGTCACTGCAACGCATCAGTCTCGGTCACACCCCATGGCTGGAGTCTGACCGGCGGAAAGTCTGCAATTTCTGCATGGAAAGAATTACGTAGACAAAGCGGAATGATAAGCTACTCTTTGGCCTCATCAACGAAGAACATTGGAGGATGTATGAATTTCGTAAATTATAAAGAGCTAAAATGGTTACTAACCATGTCTGGTCGGTATTGCCTGGCTTTTGTTGCACTTGCACTCGTTAGTGAGGCAGGGCTCGCAAAAGATCTGGCACAAGGTCCCAGCCACTTTGTGATTGACAGCGGCTTCCCAGAAGTGATCGTGATGAATACCAAAGTAATCGGTGATGGCCGGTGGCAGGTTGCCGAAGACCGCGACACCGGAACTCGTCTCATGGTTTCCGTTACAAACGGCAAACTGAATAAAATGGATTTCGTTGACAAATATGGCAAAGAGTTAGGTGACGGAAATAAACAGGTTGACGAATGTGCTGGGGGCATAATAGGTGGAGTGCCTCAATGTTTAGTAAATCCGAGTAATCCTGGGCAAAACCCATTCATATGCTCACGGATTCCCGTGGATTTCGAACAGTGCGTCTGTGCTTGTGCTAATTAGCGGCTGCATGGAAACTCGGTTTGGCGGGGCTGAAGGAGTTGATGCCTGTTCCGCCGGTGTTCCACCGGCTCAACGCGGGGGACCGAGGAGTCGGATAATGAGCGGGAGCAGACATTTCCCTTGATCATCGAGCGACTGGTGTTTTCTGGGGATCCGTTCTGCCGCTGATATACTAATGCAACCGTTCAAATCTTGCGCGCTGACCCGCTCGCATCACCCCGTCGGCGTGCAGTGACAACTATCCGCCTTGCCGGGTCCATCGGCGCCGACTAGCGCGGCGATCACCAAGACCGAGCGCGGCAGAATGATCGTCGCTCTCCTTGTTGCGCAGCGGAAGAATTTGCCCTCTCGATCTAGAGCCTCAGCCACCAGACGCAGGCTTTAGACGTAGCGGTTTTTCTCAACCTCCGTTTGGAAGGGTACTTCAATGAAAGACGAAAACGTTTCCAGATCGGGCCCGGATTTCCGCCACTACAACCTCGAAGCGAACCGCAGGATAGAGCCCGCCGTCACTGGAGATCCCGAACTCGGTCCGCTCAAATTGTTGCCCGGCACATGGGCCAACATCCGCATCGACGATCGCCGTGCCGACTCGGACGGGCCCAACCCGTTCTTCGGAAACGGCGCCAGCCCGCTTAACGGCCGCGGCTGGAACATGATCGCCTTGCCCTTCTTTCGAGACGCGGGCGGCCCTCCCTACCGGCTTCTGATGAACCAGTACAACGAGGTGCTTCAGTTCGACACCGTCGACGACAAGGTACCAAACCGCGGTATCAATTTCGGTGACGGCGAGAACACCGACCAGGCGGTTGCGGCGCTCGACTACACGCAGCAGATCCGGCAGATCAAGGCAGACGACGATGTCACTCAGCATACCCTGAAGGATGATGTCGACCCGGAACAAGGCAAGGCGCTGATCGACGAACTGCCGATCCATCACGAACCCGGCTTCTTCCTGCATATGAAGCAGCAGACAGTGAACGACTTTACCATCGCCCGTCTAGCCACGATCCCGCACGGCAACGCGGCCAATGCGATCGGCAAGTTCGTCGAGATCGACGAGCCGCCGACGATCCCCGACCTCAGTGGCCTGCCGGAGGGCGCATCGACCTTCGACGTTGAGGACGCGGTGGAGCCGGATTTCCCGGTTGAGGCCGAGAGGGTCTATCTAGGCCCCTATCGGCATTTTATCGAGAACAAATTCCTCAACCTCTTTGGTCCCAAGAATGGAAACGAGCTGCTTCAGGCAGGGCTCGGGCCGGAGAAGTCGAAGATCAAGAAGACTACCGAACTGCACTTCGACACCGATGTCGCGGAGGGGGGCATCCACAACATCCCTTTCATCGAGCGGCAGGCCGACGCGGCGCTGATGCGCTCGACCTTCTGGATCATGGAACTTGACGAGGACGGGCCATTCGGCGAGCCAAGACTACTCCTGGCGTACTCGCAATTCGTGTTCCTGGACTTCTTTCAGCGCCGTGACGGTCGCACGGGGCTGATCCGCTGGCCCCACATCTCCATCAATATGATGGAGAAGGTCGCGCCGCCGCCGAAAACGATGGGCCTCTGACAGCGGGCGAAGCACTCCTGAGGTTAGATCCCATGAAGCGCCTTTTCCCTTCGAGCGGTTCCGTCCGCTCGAAGCCTAATGGCGAGTGATCGAGCGTCAACCTCTGCGCGATAGACCGCTGAGCGGCCTCACAGCGCTCGAAACCACCTCGATGGTCGGTTCGCGGAAGTCCTGATACCTGTTACCCCACCCTTTGGCTCTGGTATGCCGCCACCTTGGCCGCGCCGCTGGCGACGCACCGTCAGGTGGCCGTCTTCGGGTGCTCATGTCGGTCAGTGGAACAGTTCTCGCCGGGGAAGTATCCGGCAGAGCGGCCGCCTCGCGGCTTAGGTCTCAACCGCTTTCGCATCTCGTTGGGCGAGGATCCTCTCGATGACCGCGTGGGTTTTCGATGCAGGCGAATATGCGCAAAGATGCTATTGGCGAAACTGTCCGTTTGGCTCGCTTGGATTGCGACTCGGTCAGCCAGCCAACCACCAGCGGCTACAATAGCCATCTAAGCGGACGATTCTGGCGAATGCGCCAGTGACAGGATTTGGCCGACTCCTGCCGCTCGTCGAACTGGACGCCAGAGGCAGGTGTCGACCCGAAGGAGACATCGGCTCTTAAACCAACGACGGCGGCAATGTAAACCAGA
>JBJYXA010000025.1:0-1581 GCA_046259705.1 Caldilineaceae bacterium | reverse complement strand
GCGGATTGGGAAAAGTAGACGGCGGGTTTAGCCGCCGTTCGGGGTTTGCGAAACCAACGGGCGAGGCACTGTCCCCGCCACTACGATTCGATTCCTCGTCCTTCCTTGCGCCCTACCGTCCCTCGCGTTCTTGCGTTGAAAGAGTTTCCCGCCTTTTCCGTTGTTCCCGCCTTTTCTGCGTACTGGGCCTCCCCCGATAGTGTGGACAGAAAAGCAAGATGTTTCTAGACTGTCACAGAGAGGGAGGAGAACCATGGTCAGACGAATGCGGATGACATACCCAGCAGAGTTCAAGCGTCGGGCAGTGCTGCTGGCGAAGGGAGGGGACCGACCGATTCGCCAGCTCGAGAATGAACTGGACTTGAGCGCCAACCTCTTGCGCTACTGGATCAAGCAGTATGACACATACGGTGAAGCGGCCTTTCTACGCCCGAGCGAACGGGATGGTGATGCATCGGCTGCATCCACCACAGCGGAGGCAGGTGCAGGTCGTGATGCTGCGAGCGAGCAGCAGTTGCGTGCCGAGTTGGCGGCGTTGCAGAAGCAGAATCAGCGTCTGCAGCAGGACAACGAGATCCTAAAAAAAGCCTTGACGCTCTTCAGCCGGGAGTGCGCGTGATCTACGCTCTGATGGACAGCGTGCGGCAGGAGTACCCGGTCAACCGTCTGTGCCGACTGCTTGGTGTGGCGCCGAGCGGCTACTACCACTATTGCCAGCAGGGGATGAGCGAGCACGATCGCCAGGATGTCCGGCTTGTGAACGAGATGCGTCGCATTCACTTCGAGACCTACGAGACCTATGGCAGTCCGCGCATGCACGCGGCATTGCGTCAGGCGGGTATTCGGGTCGGTCGCAAGCGTGTGGAGCGACTGATGCGTGAGCATGGGCTGCGGCCGCACATGGTCACGCGCTCCCGGGGTCTGACGCAACGTGCGCAGGGACGTACAGCCGCCCCCAACCGCTTGCAGCAGAACTTTGTTGCCCAGCGTCCCAACCAGGTCTGGCTCACCGACAGCACCGAATTCGACACAGCCGAAGGCAAGGTCTTTGTGGCCGTCGTCGAAGACCTCTTCTCACGTAGAATCGTCGGCTGGAATGCTGGTCCTCACTTCGATACAGCACTCGTCATCAACGCACTCAAGAATGCGATTGGTCGCCGCAGCATTCGCCCTGACCACCCTGCACCCATCCTGCACCACAGCGACCAGGGCAGTCAGTACACCAGCCATGCCTATCTGGCCGAGTTGCACCGCTATCACATCGAAGTCAGCATGAGCAGCACGGGCAATTGCTACGACAATGCTCCCGTCGAGAGCTTCTTTGCCACGCTCAAGAAGGAGTGGACGCACAATCGCGTCTATCTCACTCGCAAGGACCTGCTCCTTGACCTGCACGACTTCTTGGAAGTCTTCTATAACCGCACACGCCTTCACTCTTCACTGGCCTATCGTTCTCCCGTGGCCTTCGAAGAGGCGTTCGCAGCCGGAGAGTTCGTGTCCATTTCACAGGATGACGTGCTACCCTTACCTACACAACCGCTTCAGTAGGACTTTTCTGTCCACAAAAGCGGGGGAACTCCA
>JBJYXA010000024.1:0-5339 GCA_046259705.1 Caldilineaceae bacterium | reverse complement strand
CGCAATCGCCTGGCCGACATGAACGGAGACGGCCGCCTTGACGCGGTCGTCGGCTATGAAGCCATCAGCAAAGAAGGCACATTGGCCTGGTATGAACAACCCAGGACCGCAACCAATCTATGGACGGAACACGTAATCGCCAACGATGTCATTGGGCCTATGAGTCTCGATGTCGCTGACATGGACGGCGACGGCGATATAGACGTTGTGGTCGGCGAACATGATCTATCCGGCGATGCCGCTCCACGCATGCTCGTTTATGAAAACCCTGGTAGCGAAACAGGCACATGGAAACGCCATGTCGTCCATACAGGTGATGAACACCATGATGGCGCCCAGCTGGTGGATACCGATAACGATGGCGATCTCGACATCGTATCAATCGGTTGGAGTCACAACGACGTTCTGCTTTATGAGAATCAGAGCTGTACGGGCGGCGGCGGTGAACCGCAGCCAACGGCTACAAATACACCTGTGCCGGACCCAACCGATACGCCCACGTCTACGCCCGTGCCCGGATCGACTTCAACTGGGATCTATGTCAGTTCATCGAGCGGCGGTTCAGTAGGCGGCTTCAGCTTTAAGGACGAAGACATTCTTGCCTACGACCCGGCAGCTAACAAGTGGTCCCTGTTCCTCGATGGCTCAGATGTCGGACTTGCGGGAAGCGCGACACGGGATGTTGACGCCTTCCACGTCTTTGGAGACGACAGCATCCTTTTCAGTGTGATTGGCGAAACCACTCTGCCCGACGTTGGCACGGTGGATGATTCTGACCTTATCTTGTTCGAACCGACCTCTCTGGGTGCGAATTCAGCAGGACAATTCTCTCTCTACTTCGATGGATCGGACGTCGATCTCAGCACCGACAACGAAGACATCGATTCGATCGCCGTCCTGGAGAATGGCGACCTGGTCATGAGCACACTTGGAGGGTGGAGCGTTGGCAATATAAGTGGCGATGACGAGGATTTGATCAGATTCTCCCCGACAAATCTTGGAAGCAATACAAGCGGATCGTGGTCGCTCTATTTCGATGGGTCTGATGTCGCGCTGGCTACAACTGGAGGTGAAGACATCTGGGGGGCGAGTGTGGATAGCGGCAGTGGCGCTGTTTATCTCAGCTTCAAGAATACCTTCGCGGTGAGCGGCGTCTCCGGCGACGGCGCCGATGTCGTCAAATGCCAGCCTGGTTCTTTGGGCGAAAACACGAGCTGCACCTTTGAACTTGTTTTGGATGGATCGGCAAACGGCCTGGGGGGCGAACTCCTTGACGGCCTGGCGCTGCAAGGTTTGCCTGGCGGCAGCGACCAGCCCGACGGAACACCGACGCCGATTTATACACCAACAGCCACGCCTACGGCAACACCAGTTCCCGGCCCAGTATCAGTGAGCATCTATGTCAGTTCATCGAGCGGCGGTTCAGTAGGCGGCTTCAGCTTTAAGGACGAAGACATTCTTGCCTACGACCCGGCAGCTAACAAGTGGTCCCTGTTCCTCGATGGCTCAGATGTCGGACTTGCGGGAAGCGCGACACGGGATGTTGACGCCTTCCACGTCTTTGGAGACGACAGCATCCTTTTCAGTGTGATTGGCGAAACCACTCTGCCCGACGTTGGCACGGTGGATGATTCTGACCTTATCTTGTTCGAACCGACCTCTCTGGGTGCGAATTCAGCAGGACAATTCTCTCTCTACTTCGATGGATCGGACGTCGATCTCAGCACCGACAACGAAGACATCGATTCGATCGCCGTCCTGGAGAATGGCGACCTGGTCATGAGCACACTTGGAGGGTGGAGCGTTGGCAATATAAGTGGCGATGACGAGGATTTGATCAGATTCTCCCCGACAAATCTTGGAAGCAATACAAGCGGATCGTGGTCGCTCTATTTCGATGGGTCTGATGTCGCGCTGGCTACAACTGGAGGTGAAGACATCTGGGGGGCGAGTGTGGATAGCGGCAGTGGCGCTGTTTATCTCAGCTTCAAGAATACCTTCGCGGTGAGCGGCGTCTCCGGCGACGGCGCCGATGTCGTCAAATGCCAGCCTGGTTCTTTGGGCGAAAACACGAGCTGCACCTTTGAACTTGTTTTGGATGGATCGGCAAACGGCCTGGGGGGCGAACTCCTTGACGGCCTGGCGCTGCAAGGTTTGCCTGGCGGCAGCGACCAGCCCGACGGAACACCGACGCCGATTTATACACCAACAGCCACGCCGCCTTCCCTAGGAGATGGAAAGATCTACACAAGTTCTAACACGGATGGAAGTGTGGGCAGCGTCGTTTTTGATGACGAAGACATTATTATGCTGGACAAATCGACCGGGAATTGGTCGATATTTTTTGACGGTTCCGATGTCGGTCTGGACAGCAGCGCAGCGGATATTGATGCTTTCCATATCCTTGCCAACGGCAATATTCTGATAAGTCTTGCGGGTGATGCAGCAGTGCTAGATCTGGGACCCATTGATGATTCGGATATCATACAATTTTTCCCTCAATCGCTGGGAACCAATACAGTTGGTACTTTCAGTCTGTATTTTGACGGCTCCGATGTCGACCTGACCACATCATCTGATGATATCGATGCCCTGTTTGTCCTGAGCAGCGGCGACCTGCTCGTGAGTATGGCCGGAGGCGATACTGCCGGCGGCGTCAGGTTCAGGGATGAAGATATTCTTTTATTCAGGCCATCGAGTCTGGGCAGTGATACCGCCGGCGCCTGGTCGCTTTACTTTGACGGATCGGATGTTGGCCTGAACGACTACATCAGCGAAGATATTTGGGGAATCTGGCAGCACGAAGCTTTGGACCAGGTCTACTTCACGACAAAGGATATTTTTGATGTCGCCAACATTTCGGGTGATGGCGCAGATATCGTGATTTGCCAACCCTCGTCCACAGGAACAAGTACAGCCTGCTCGTTCGCGCTTGAGCTGGATGGCTCAACGTCCGGACTGGCCGGCGCATATCTTGACGGCATCTGGATTGAGCTTTAACCAACCATGTTCATGATCACCTGAAACCAAAATGGAGTCTCATCAATGAATAAATCACAGCAAAAACCTCTAACGGTGGGGCCGGGGATCGCCAGGGCAAGACGCCTGCCGCTGCTTGTCAGCGCGATCGTGGCGGTCGCCATTCTGTTACTTTTCGCCGGCTCAGGGTCCATCACGGCCGAATCAAACGGCCGTGTTACAAACGGCCTGATCGCACTGTACAACTTTGAGCAGGGTGCGACTGCCAATACGGTATATGATGTGTCGGGATACGGCGCCGCGCTCGACCTGACCATCTCCGGCGGCAGCACAGACTGGATCAGCGGTGGCGGTCTGGCCATTAATAACAGCGCCACAATCGCCTCGACAGGACCGGCAAGCAAGATCATAGATGCCGCTCATAACAGTGGGAGCCTGTCAATCGAAGTATGGCTTGCCCCGGCAAATGTCACGCAGGACGGACCGGCGCGCATTGTCAGCATTTCAGACAGCTCTCTGACCCGCAATGTAACGCTTGGCCAGGGATTGTGGGGAAAGAAGCCCAAAACAGTCTATGACGTGCGCCTGCGAACTTCCCAGAGTGATGACAACGGCCAGCCCTCCTTAACTACCGCAGAAGGCACAGCCGGGGCGCGAATGCAGCATGTCGTCATGACCTACAGCAGCGGTCAACGAAAGATCTATGTCGACAATGCTCCGGTCGCTGCGGACCCACAGACTGGGAATTTGAACAACTGGGATGAGTCCTATCAGCTGCTCCTGGCAAATGAGGCAGACGGCAGCAGGCCATGGCTGGGCGAACTGCACCTGGTTGCTTTCTATGATCGCGCGCTCTCAACCTCGGAAATCGCTCAGAATTTCGCGACGGGTCCTCATCCGGGCAGTTCACAGCCGGCGACGCCGACGGATACGCCGGATACGCCGACAGAAACACCAACAGTATCGGCCGAATCGCCCACCAGCACGGCTACGCCGACGAACACACCCGTCCCGCCTACGGAAACTCCCACGGAAACGGCCGCTGCGCCAACCGCCACAAGCGAGCCTGGAAATGGCATGACAGTGATCTATGTCAGTTCATCCAGCGGCGGCTCGGCTGGAGGCGTTCGCTTCGCTGATGAAGACGTCCTTAGATACGATACCGCAGCAGGTACATGGTCCCTTTTCCTGGATGGCTCTGATATCGGGCTATCAGGGAGCGGCGCCCGCGACATTGACGCCTTTCATCTCTTTGAAGACAACAGCATCTTGTTCAGCGTCACGGCGGCGACCTCATTACCTGATGTGGGTTCAGTAGATGATTCCGACATCATTCGTTTCGTACCAACCTCAACAGGATCAAACACAGCCGGGTCATTTTCACTCTACTTCGATGGCTCGGACGTGGAACTGACGGCCGATGGCGAAGACATCGACTCCATAACAGTCCTGGGAGATGGCGATTTGCTTTTCAGTACGTCGGGTGGTTGGAAGGCCGGCGGCTTTAGCGGAGCTGACGAGGATTTGCTGCGCTTTTCGCCGTCAAGCCTAGGCGACAATACCAGTGGCTCCTGGTCGCTGTACCTGGACGGATCCGATGTCGGACTGGCAAATTCGGCAAGCGAGGACATGTGGGGCGCCTGGCTCGACAATGATAGCGGGGCGCTTTATCTCACGCCAAAAGGCGCCTTCTCCGTGAACGGCGCCAGCGGCAAAGGCGAGGACATCTTGAAATGCCAACCCTCTGCGTTGGGCGAGAGCACGGAATGTGCATTTGAGCTGTTTTGGGATGGCTCAATCAACGGAATCGGCGGAGAGTATCTGGACGGATTATCGCTGCGCGTCGAAGAAGGTGGGGCAAACCCGACGCCGGCGCCCACAGCAACAGCGGAGCCAACCAATACGCCGAAGCCCTCAACCCCTACGCCGACGCCGGTAAGCGGCGGGGGCGGGAAAACTGAGATGCTTGTTTATGACTGGAACGGTCTGGTCACACAGCAGGAGAAAGGATTCCCGCGCCACACTCCGCCTACGGAAAATGGAGACTGGACTCAGCCGGTCAACTTCGCCAACGGAACCTTCTATATGCGCGTCGAAATCCGCAGCCAGCCCAAGGCACAAGATATGCGCCTGCAGTACTGTGTCTGGCAGGACAAGAATGCGTTGGAAACCTGCACCAAATTGGCCTCAGTTAGCGGCGCAAAGGGAACTATAGTGACATGGTCCCACGCTATCGACAAGATGTGGAAGAAAGGCGGAAATCCGATCGACTGGACCAGAGGCCGTTTTAAGGACGGCGTAGCCATCAAAAACAGCAAAGGGCAGCCGGTCAGTCCCTTCCAGAATTGGAATTGGAATGG
>JBJYXA010000023.1:0-1977 GCA_046259705.1 Caldilineaceae bacterium | reverse complement strand
GTTGTGGTTCGCCGAGATCTGCTGCGGGAGTTGATCACGCTCTGCATGCCGATGAACGCGAGTAACAGGAGACCGACGACGATCTTCGTCCACCACGAGTTGAGTGTCCCCTGGAACATGATGATTGTCTGGATCAAGCCCTGGATCAGTACGCCGACCACGGTGCCCAACACATAGCCGACGCCGCCCGTAAGCATCGTCCCACCGATGACGACTGCGGCGATTGCATCCAGTTCCAGCCCGTTCGTGTAAAGCCCGTAGCCGGACAACATGTATATGCTGAAAACCACGCCTGCCAGCGCGGAGCAGAATCCGTTGATCGTGTAGACCAGTATCTTGGTGCGCGCTACCGGGAGTCCCATGAGCAGAGCGGACTGTTCATTGCCGCCGATGGCATAGACAGTTCGGCCGAAGCGCGTTCGGTGCAGCAGGTAGAACGACACCACAAGGACCACGAGCACGATCACGACATTGATCGATATAAATGACTTGCCGATGATGGGAATGCGGAACAACGCCAGGCTTCGGTACAGCGGGTTGGAAATCGTGATAGCGTCGGTGCTGATCACAAAACACATGCCTCGGGCGAAGAACATGCCCGCCAGGGTCACGATGAACGCCTGCACTTTGAAATACTGGATAATGGCGCCCATCGTCGCCCCGAATAATATGCCCGTCAGAAGGACAACTGGGATCACAACAAATGGGCTCAGACTAAGGTCCTCCAGCATGAAGGCCGAGAAGACGGTAGTGAACGCGATCATGGCGCCGACGGATAGATCGATTCCTCCCGAAATGATCACGAAGGTCATTCCGATCGACGTGATCAGCAGGAACGCATTGTCTATCCACAGGTTGAAGAACACCTGTGGCGATGAGAATCCGCGGTAGTTCAGAATTCCAAAGGCATACAGGCTACAGAACAGGAAGACCGTGATGAGCAGCGGCCAATATTTAGAGTCGAGTTGTAGTCTCTTGTTCATGACTGCACCGATGTCTGCCGTGTGGGTCTGGCGAGGAGATTTCTCATCGGGTCCGAGTAGAGTAGGACGACGAACAGAACGACGATCGCCTTGACCACCTGGACAACCTCTGGCGGCACTCCGAAGGCATAAATAGTCGTCGTCACACTCTGTATAAGGAGTGCGCCCAGAACCGCTCCGGCCAGCGAGAATCGTCCGCCGGTCATGAGCGTTCCGCCGATCACGACGGCCAGAATAGCGTCCAGTTCCATCGTCAGGCCCACGTAGTTGGCGTCCGCGCTCTTCACGTTGGAGCTAATGATGAGTCCGGCAATTCCCGCGCAGAACCCGCAGAACACATAGGCAAAGAGTTTGACGTTCTTTTCGTTGATGCCGCTATAAAAGCTTGCGCTGGAGTTGGTTCCAACCGACTCGATGAATAGTCCGAGCGCTGTCCGCCGCGTGATCAGCCATGCAAAGAGAAACACTGCGGCGACGATGAAGAGCGCAAAAGGCAGCGCGGCAAGATAGCCGCCACCGAAGTAGAAGAAGGGCGGATAGTAGATGGTGATGATTTGCCCATCCGTGATCAACTGCGCGATCCCGCGCCCGGCCACCATGAGGACGAGCGTAGCGACCATGGGTTGGATGTTCGCATAGGCGACCAGCAGACCGTTCCATAGCCCGCACAAAATCGCTGCACCCAAGGTGGCTGCAACCACTAGAAACATGGGTGTGGCCGTGACATCAGTTGCACTCCCGATGAGGGTCGTGGCGACCGCTGCGGATATGGCGGCGACGGCGCCGACCGATAGATCTACGCCCCCGGTGGCGATGACGGTCGTCATGCCGATAGCCATCAGCATCAAGGGCGCGCCGCGGTTGACCACGTCGATCAGACTACCGAACAAATGGCCATCCTTGATTTCAAGGCTGAAGAAATTCGGCGTGAATATGAGGTTGAATAGCATTACGCCTGCCAGTGCGAGGAGTGCCCAGAAGATGCTGCTGTTCC
>JBJYXA010000022.1:0-1972 GCA_046259705.1 Caldilineaceae bacterium | reverse complement strand
GGATCTTCCTATCGTCAATGAGTTGCATCACGAAACCGTCGGAAAATACGCCTAGAGCCAAGTCTGCAAACCGATCGACTGAGTATCAACCACCTGAACAAGCGAATCCACCTCGCTTTACGCTGAGGGCAGGCACTTTACTGAGCTGGACGCTACCAACTTTGGCCTAAATTACGGCTTGCCGGCCTGGGGCGAATTCATTCGCCCCCACCCGCCGGTAGATCCCTTCCCGGAACTCACCTTAGCCCCATCACCCCAAAACCAAAAAAACCGACACAAAGCTCGGTCCTCTCACCATCGACTCCGCCACCCGGATCAGAGACTCTCTCTCGTTGCGCTTGAATCCTATCCGACCTAGAATTAGAGCTTATCTTGTAGCTTATCCGGGAGCCAAAGATGGACACGATTTACGCTGACCAGACGATCAGTATGTCCGAGTTCAAGAAGAACCCAGCGCAAGTGCTTCGCACGGCGGGCGATAAGCCCGTGGCGGTGCTCAGCCACAACCGCCCCGCCTTCTACATGGTGACACCTAAGTTGTTCCAGTTGCTCGTCGACGAGCTGGCCGACCACGACTTGGTGGAGATTGCCCGGGAGCGCTTGACGCGCAGGCACACCGCCATTGACGTCGATATCGACCAGATCTGACGCCGGCGTGCCTTACCGACTTCAGTTCTTACCCGAGGCGCTCGAGGAATGGCAGACGCTTGATGGAAGCGTCAAGACCTTGCTGCGCAAGGCACTCAAGAAACGGCTAGAGCAACCACGTGTCCCGGGTTCAGAACTTCACGCAGAGCTACGCAACTGTTACAAGATCAAACTGCGTAAGATCGGTTACCGGCTCGTCTACGCCGTCGAGGAGGATGTGCTGGTCGTGCTGGTACTCTCGGTCGGCAAGCGAGAGGAGATGGCGGCCTACCTGCAAGCCATTGAGCGACTTTTGACCAAGAACAGAACTGACCGCTGATCCGACGCGGGACAGGGTTTGAACCACGTCTCGGGCGTTACCAGTGCTCCTCCAGCGCTTGCGCGTCTGATGCCGATCTAACTTGTGTGCTACGGGAGACCCCGCTTCTTCTACAGGCCGATCGGCTGTTTCCGAATGTGCGACGGGAGGCCTGACCCTGGGCTCTAGGAACACTCAACCCGATAGCCGCTGACACGCGTCACGTGACACGCTAACTTCCACGAATGATCAAGAGCTTCGCAGATCGCGAAACGCAAGCCCTTTATGCGACGGGTAAGACGAAACGCCTGCCACCGGATATCCAGAAGCGCGCCGCGCGCAAACTCCAGTATCTGGACCTTGCCGTCCGTCTGCAGGACTTGCAGGTGCCCCCGGGTAACAGATTGCATATCCTTTCGGGTGACCGACAAGGTCAGCACTCCATCTCGATTAACGACCAATGGAGGATTTGCTTTCGTTTCGACAATGGAGATGCCTATGACGTTGAAGTCTGCGATGACCACTGAACAAAGGCGAGAACCATGAGCATCGAGAACACTGGTATCAAACGCAGGCCCACCCATCCCGGGGAGATCCTGCGTGAAGATTTCATCCCGGATTACAACCTGAGTGTCGCCGAGCTGGCACGATACTTGGGCGTCTCTCGGCAATCGATCAACGAGTTACTCAAGGAGCGCCGCGCCTTAAGTCCAGCGATGGCACTTCGCCTGAGCCGCCTGTTTGGAAACTCCCCGGAATTCTGGCTCAACGCCCAAAGGGCGGTTGATCTTTGGGATGCAGCACAAGCAATCCAAAAAGAAGTGAACCGGATCCAGCCGTTGGGTGCGGCCTGATCCGTCGACAGGGCTCAAGGCCGCTGTATCCGCTAAGCGAATCGGCGGCTTGCTGTCGGCTCCCCGGCCATCGAGGACATTGCGAGGCGGTCCATGACGACCCGACTACACGTAGGTCGGCATCCCCATGCCGACCCGGGTGCCCGCAGGGCACCCGACCCGACGCCACCAC
>JBJYXA010000021.1:0-1761 GCA_046259705.1 Caldilineaceae bacterium | reverse complement strand
CAAAAACGCTTCACAAAGCGCTGTCTTGTAAATACTTTTAGCGGGGACACCTCAGACACTGAGTCTCTTCCTTAGTCTGACAAAACGCCGTTGCCACGGGGTTTTACTCGGTACAGCACAAGCTTCTCCTCCGGGTGCGTTAGCTTGCGGAGGATATGGGGCGGTACCAACGAGTCCAACCCGGTTACGCGAAGCACGACGCCCGGCAGCCTATCCCGCCGCTGGACGCGCTCGACCGCTTCCAGGACGACAGCATTTCGACCACCCACCTGATTCAACATCGGGTCGATCCGATCGACCTCTGCGTCATTCACCAACAGCAGAGCCCCGAGCTTTACTGGACCCTGTGGGACATACTCCCCGAGGCCTGCGGCCTCGACGAAGAATCGTGCCCTGTCTCTCGTCACCGAATCCGTATAGATCGGCTCGCGATACTCCTGGACCAACTGCGCAAATACTCGCCCGGCATAGGTCGGCTTGTATTGATGGAGCTCCATCGCAAAAAGTCCGCCAGTCGACAGCAGCAAGAACACCGCAGCCGCGCGCAAACGCCTTCTTGTTTGCCAGAGATGCTCCACGTAAAGGGCGATGACAACCGTCGCTGACACAAACAATGGCATAAAGTAATTTGGTTTCGGTCTTCCGACCAGCAGGTATGCGACGACGGCCCACCAGAGCAGACCAAAAAATGCCACCAGAAGCGCAGCACGCCTGCGCCGTTGGTCTTGATCAGCGGAAACCACAAGGCCCAAAAGCGCAAAGGGGCTCACAAAAAACACCAACGCATATTCGTGATTGACGAACAGCGCCACGATGGGGTTCAAATAGCGGCCGAAATCAACGATGTTGGCGGCACCCAAGGCTGGTGTGTTCGGCTGAGGCTCGCCATTCAGTATGCGCCTAGCCCATTCCGTGCCCTCGGGATCGCCGAAATTGGGCTCAAGAAGGCTCTCGGGCCGCGGCGGATGATACTGCGCCAAGTCTATAACGTACCGATAGACGGGGTCGCCGGTGCGAAGCCACAAGTACACTACCTCCAACAACCATAGCGGGACAAAGCCGAGCGCGATGTATACGTACGAAGAACGCCTAATCCCAAACCCGAACAGGTATAGAACAAAGTAGAATAGCATCAGTGCGCCCGCTGTCTCGCGAATGAGAAACGCCATAGCCGCAAGGGCCCCGCTTACCGTCAGCCAGGCCGCTCTGAGATCGCCCAATACCACCGCGAAAAATATCGCTAGAGAGCCGACAACGAGCACTGCTTCCGGCAAGCCCGGTCGCATGACCGTGGCATAAATATTGAGAAGCGGAGAAAGCGCGAGTACCGTGACTGCGGTAACGGCAGCTGCCACACCCACGTACCGCAGCAAGGCTACGTAAAGTATGCAAAGCAGCACGTAGAGGGACGCGATCGACGGCAGTACGAGTGCCGTCTCGTTCATCCCAAATGACGATACGCTGGCCACCAGGCTCAATACGTAGGGATGTCTGAGCTCCCAATGCGTGCTCCCCACGTAGGGGGGCTCCGACATCCAGCCGAGAATGGCTCGAATGTAAAAGTCGTCGTCCCATTCTCCCATGTAGCCGTTCCAGAAATCGGCAAGTATGAGAGCCGATAAGCCAAGAATGACGAGCAGCGGAGCGAAGTCCAGGAGGCGCAAATTGCGAAAAACTCTACTGCCCATGGTTTTCATACGCACCTTCGGATAAAGCTGGAGTCCATACCGAAATGATCCGCCCTACGAAAAAGCTTCACGG
>JBJYXA010000020.1:0-17951 GCA_046259705.1 Caldilineaceae bacterium | reverse complement strand
GCTGTGGAGGGATGGCCGAGTGGACGAAGGCGGTTGTCTTGAAAACAACTGTGGCAGCAATGTCACCGGGGGTTCGAATCCCTCTCCCTCCGCCTAACGGATTGCAGACGCTACCTAGTGCAGGTACAATGTCAGTATGGGGAGGTCGCATAGCCCGGTCGAGTGCGCCCGCCTGCTAAGTGGGTAGGGGCAGCAATGTCCCTCGAGGGTTCAAATCCCTCCCTCCCCGCCATAGGTTGGCTGCTCGAAGAAGTAAATAGATGTGTCCCCGTAGCTCAGTGGATTAGAGCGCTTGGTTGCGGTCCAAGAGGCCGGAGGTTCGAGTCCTCCCGGGGATGCCAGATAGAATAGGTAAAGGGACGTCACGGGTGCCGAATTCGGCACCCGTGACGTCCCTGCTTATAGGGCCCTATCAGATTCTCAACCCAAACGGAAACCTCGCGTTACCAAAGCCCTCACGCATGCGAGCTTTCAAATAAGGGGACCGCTCAAATTTTCGCCGGCAGTGGCCGGCTCCTTCTTCATTCATAAAGCTGGCCTCCTGCCGCACGCGTTATCTATTTGGCCGGACTGGCTCGATTCTCACTACCTCCAATTATGGGCGGTCAGCAGCCGTCTATGCTCCCTAGAACGTGCTCCCCCGCTGCGTTCTGGGGCGAACACATGTGAATCCGATGCTTAACTAGTGAAGGATCTTCGCCCGTGGCAAGAATACGTGCTGCCAGTCCGCTGACGATTGGACTTGCGAACGAGGTGCCGGACCAGTATGCATAGTGGCTGGGACTGTCGGCCGACAAGCCCAGCACACCATACTCACAATCATCGCTTGTGCACGACTCGTGGTTGGGCACGCAGTACGTGCTTGCTGAGTCTGGAATCGGCGTTGCCGGCGGTGTAGCAGACGCAATCCCGTCGCCGCCAGGCGCAAATACCTGAGCCTGATGTGAATAGCACGTTGGGCTACCAGATAGCGCGGCTGCCCCGACGCTGATCGAAAACGGCGCGCTGGCCGGATAGGCAGGGCCGAGAACATAATCTTCGAATCGGTTGGAGTCATTGCCTGCAGCAGCCACAATCACGGCGCCCGCCTCCTCCGCCTCCGTTAGCAACCTATCCAGCATGGCAAAAGGCGTCTCCTCCTCCTGCCAGTGCTCGGGTGGAGGTTCGAGACACCACAGGCCTAGGCTGAAATTGAGTACTACCGGCGTTGTCCTCGACGGCGAATTCTCACCCAAGAATTTCATGACCTTGGTCGCGAGAAGCCAAGTATCCGCCTCTCCCGAGTCCTTAAGTACGCGGTACAAATGAACGTTCGCCTTAGGCGCAAAAGCTTGCACAAGGCTTGAAACAAACACACCATGGTCTCGTGAGCTGTCGGATGCGGTGGGCGCCGTCGTCGAATACCAGACTGTACTGACAGGCGCAGACCATATCTTCTCTTCCAACTTCCGAAAAGCATGGTCGCTTTCGCCATCGATTACCGGCGCCGTGTCGAATACACCGACCGTGACGACTTCCGGTTCAACAATAGAACTCCCTGAAGGAGCCCCCACTGGGGCCTCTACGTCTAACACTTGCTGCAGAGCAAACTGCTCACGGGCTGGATCGGTACCGGGAACTGGCGTGGGTGCATTGTGGGGCAACTTGCCAAACGGACTGTCACCGCCCGAGTGTCCAAATAGGTGCGTCTCATAGTTTGGGCTCGCGCCAATACCCCTTTCCTTCAGTGCTTCGATCAAGCGTATACTGTACTTTTCATCGGTCGTGATCAGAAACATTGCGTCGAAGGGTTTTACATACTCCTCATCTTGCTGCAGACGCCGGCGCTGGTATTCCTCATCGTTCACCCAAATCTCACCATGATACGGTTCCAGGACGATATCTATCCCGAATTCTTCTGCCATGGTGGCCACAACCGTCCTGATTTCGTCTTCGAACCCAATGACGACTGTCTCACCGGGCATGGATTTGCAGACCGGAAGCCGCGTTGTCGTGGCCTGTCCTTCGGAATCCTGAGGCGTTTGGGGTGTCGGCGTGAGGGTCGGCAGATCGGGTGCTACACAGCCGGCTACATAGAGCGCGAGTACAATCGAAACGACCAGGCGGGCTATACTTTGCGTACGTCTGTTCAACATCTTCCCCTCCAGAAAATAGGTGTTCATCGCCTACGAACTAGGCGGCAATGGATTCGTGTTACCCACGAGGAAAAATGGCGCCCAGTAGTATGGGTGCGCGTACGAGCATGCTTCGCTATGCAGAGAATCGTCACGCACTTGCCGGCCTTCGTTGTCCACGGCGTCGTTGCTGCCTACAAGACGTCCCTTCGCAAGCAGGTCCAACTGTGCTTTGCGCAGGGACGCGCCCTTGCTGTCGCCCGCCGCAAGATGCGCATAGAACTCTCCCATGACGCTCGCAGTGGAACGGTCCTCTACGCGCCATTGCGTGAGCACCAGCGATTCGACCCCGGCTGACAGAAACGCTCGCATGAGGCCAAGAAGCTCGTCCCCACCGCTGATGGTGTTCCGGCCAGTCTGGCACGCGCTTAGAGTCACCAGCGACGCAGAAAGCTTCAAATTGAATATGTCGAGAGAAGTAAGCCATCCGTCGTCCAAATACAGGCCTGAGAACAATGGATTTGCGGGACGAAATTCGCCATGTGCCGCAAGATGCAGCATACCGGCGTCTTCCGCTGCGCCAATTAAGTGCTGTTTCGTCGCTTCGGCTTCGACCAGCGCCGAACCACCGACCAGCGCTGCCACGGCTTCCGCTTCGGATGGTGCGCCAGGCAATGTGCCCCCGTACGAGTGACCAAACGCGAGGAGCGGCCCACGCTGCGTGCGCTCGTGGCTACAATATCGCAGAAAGCTTCCGCTGGGCAGATAGCTCACCTCATGCGTTTCCAGCACATACCGCTCGCCATCGTACAACGCGTGGAACGGCAGATAGTGCAGTGCCCCGTGTGGCACGAATATGATTTGTTGAAAGCCAGCCAACCGCGCCGACACAGGACCGAGCAACCAGTCATATAGTTTGCGTAGTATCCGTTGCGCACGGATGGTCAGATCGTGGCCCTGCCTGTGGCCACGCAGCGCCGGCGCCGTCGCAAGGTTCAGGTGAAGCAGTTCCAACAGCCTTCGAACTTCTTCGGAGGAGGCCTCAAGCGAATGCGCTCGTATGTCTCCTTGCGTAACTTCGAAAAGAACGGTTCGGCCATTGGCCGAATAGTATTCGAGCAGAATGCAGCGGTCGGGCACAAGTTCCCGAAATGGCTCCACGCGGGCTCGCCAAAGGGCTGCGTCCTGGGCGTAGTCCGCGTTTCGGATAAGCAGGCTATGCCACAACTCCGTAATCCGATTTTCGATGGGCAACGCTGCGGCCTGCGTGTCCAGCAAGCTGGCTTCGCCTCCGCTCAACAGCGCGTTTCGGTTATCGTCATTGCCTTCCCACCTGCGCAGAAGTCGCTCTCGTTCGTTGCGCAACTGTGTCAGTTCGTCGAGTAAAGGCTTGTCGGTTGGAGACCGCGCCCGCAATCCAAGATCCAACTTCTGCTCCATCAGTTCGATGAGCGCCCGAGACTTTGCCCGTTCCACGTAGGTGATCGCCCTCTCCGGCTCCCCATCTGCCACACAGAGTTGTACGGCGTCAGCGTAGACAAGATCTCTATCCTCCAGGAATCCCGCCCGAAACTCGACCATAAGCCGGCCGCGCAAGAGTTCAAGCGCCTCGATTGCCAAATCAAACTCTCGCAGGGCGCGTGCGCGTTCGCCAGATTCGCGCTCAATCACGCCGAGCAGATAGTGGCATCGTTGGCAGAGGTCGGGAAGACGTTTCTCCTTACCTAAGGCGCACGCCGCCGACAACAGCTCGTATGCCTCTTCTCGCCGCCCTAGGGCTTCAAGCGCACGCGCGTGGGCGACGCTGGCGAAGGCCGAATCAACAATGCGGCCTAAGCTGGAGAACAGGCTCGCACTCTCCGCGGCCATCGCTGCGCTTTGCTGATATCGCTCCTGTAAGTAGAGCAGGTGACTCTGGCGCAATCGGATAGCCGCGTCGCCCGCGTCGTTACCTTGGGCGCAAAACAACGCGCGCGCCTCCTCCAGTGCATCCCACGCCTTCGCGTAGTAACCCAGTCCAGTCTGTGCGACGGCTGCGTAAAGCATCGCCTGCGCGACTTCATATTGCTCACCGCTGGCGCTAAAGAGCGCTTGTATCCGAGTACATTTTTCTAGCGCGGCGTCAAATCGCCGGAGCTGCACCAGGCACTCCACAATATACAGCTCCGCTCGCATGGTGTCCCGCGCACGGCCGTCATCCGCAAACTCATTGCGCGCCTGATCCAGGTACGTCAATGCTTCGTTGTACCTGCCCAATACGAAGTAGATGGTGGCTAAGCTCTGCAGTGCGCGCGCTGCTTCCACCTTATTCCCCGTAGCCGAATGCAATTCGCGAGCCCGCTCGCTTGCGACCATGGCTTCTTCATAGCGGCCGAGGTCGCGTAGAGCGATAGATCGATTGTGCTCCACGTTGGGAAGGAAGGAGTTGGTACCTGCATCCAGCTTCAGCGTGTAATCGCGTGCACGGTCGAACATCGCCAGCGACTTCGCATCGTCGCCCCGGCGACTGTAGCTGATGCCTAGGTTTGACACCATCTTTGCCAGCGGCAACCATTCCTCATGTGCTTCAAGGACCGTGCTTGCCCACTCCGCCGTCGCTTCGGCTTCTGCATGTCGCCCCAAGTGGGTAAGTGCAAACACTCGTCCCACTTGCGAGCGAGCTTGGTCCAGCGGTCTGCCAAGACGGGCGTAGATGGAAGCGGCCTCGTCATACAGTTCCACTGCCTTAGCGTATTCGCCCAAGCCCCCTACCGAACAAGCATTGGCTTGGATCAGTAGACTGAGGGCGCGCGCCGCCTCGTTCTGGGCAACTTCGGCGATGCATGCCAGCATATCTCCGATTTGAAGGTAGCGGTCCAGATCCGCGCGCAGGAACTGATTGGCCACCGTTTTCAATTTCTGCAGGTCGTCGTCTGTGAACAAATTCGCCGTCTGCAGCAGAAAATCTCGGCATGCTTGCGCATCCGAGAATCCAAGTAATTGATCTACACGCGATCGCGCTACCAACGTTTGCATTGCGTATTATGTGTAACTGGAAGCCCTCCGGCAACCGACTTCGCCTGTACCTTCCGGTTCGCATCTTCAATAATCCACGAACCGTCACCCGCCGTTAGGCTACGTCGTGAAAGCAAATACAGCCACTACTTGACAGCCACAGCCGGGACGCGAATCTTGGTATTTGGACCGCTGAGAATGATCTCATAGCTGCCCGGACGCAGATTCACAAAGCGGAAGCTGTACAAATCGTCCAGGGGTTCGCTCGCTATTAAAGCACCGTTCAGCCACAGATCGGCACTCCAACCGACGGCAACGTCGTCGATCTCTGTGCCAGGCCCAATAACGGATCCAACCAAGACCCGTTGTTCCGGTCGCTTGGTATCTACGCGGACGGCCGTGTCGATACGTATCTCGCCGCCTTCGCCTGCCTCACTGCTTCCGCCGGCTGCATAGGACGCAGAAGATTCATCTCTACCTCCCCGCACCCCGCCAAGTGAAGGGCCGAGCCGTAGGCCACCGTCTACAGCGTTCGCCAGGTACCATCGAATCCGTCGAAGCATGCTTGGTTCTGTCACGTCATGCTCTTCTAGACGCTCCAAGTCAGCGACGAATTCGCGAAGAGTGGCCACATGATGTGTACAATACGGACACACTTGAAGGTGTAGCTCCGCGAGCCCGGTCTCGTGCCCGGACAGTAACCCGAATTGATAGTCACGGAGCGTATCTGCGTCAGGGCAGTTTGCGCGATGAAGTGCAGTCCGTAGGCTGTTTTGTTCCTGCGCCAATTCCTTTGCTCGGTCTCGGCAGAAGGGACAGCGCGTCAGGTGCGCGTGAATGGCTGCATCGGCGTCATCATTCAAATACATCGCCAGTTGCAGGTCGGTGAGTTCAGGCGGCTCTATGCAAGTCATGTTGATTTGATCCTCCGCCCTATGAACGGGAACGATGGCGTTGTTTAGTCACGCTGATGCAGCAATTTCTGCAGTTCGGTGTCGCGGCGAAGCCTTCGCAGCAGATTACCCTTGATCTGATAGACTTCCTGTTGGTCACTGAATAGATCCGAGTGTGCCGCAAAGATCTGTCTCGGCTTGAGATCGAGCAGATAGAAACTTTCCACGACGACGAGTTCCTTTTCACCATTCAACCTCTCACGCAGCGCCTCCCATAGCTCCCGACGCTCCTCGCGCGCGGTCACTGCCGCGTCAACGGATCGCTCAACTGGTTCGCCCGCAATCTCGTCGATGAAGACGCCTTCAGGGAACGGCGCAATCCTCCTTTCGTAGTGGTCAGTGATAGCTCCGTGTACGCACGCCTTGAGATAACTAAGCAATTGTGCGAGGCGCGAAAATCGAGGAAATTTCTCGGGTGTACATGCTCGCGCCATCCGAAAAAAGGCTTCATTTACGAAGAAATCCACATCTTCATCGCAGGCAGCGAACAAAGTGTGCGCCTGTACCCAACCGGCCGTTAACGACGCAAATATGCCGTACAGGTGGTTCCAGGCGTCTTCCGCCTTCTTTACCATGGCGCGTCGAAACAGCTCGAAGCAAAATCCGTCGTCGTGCTCCTTTCTGGCGAAGAAAAGTTGCGTGTTCTCGGCGCAGTACTGCGCCAGGTCCGTCGTATCCATCCGCACGGCCATCGTGTCTGACGCCATAGGCAATCCCCGCATATACACTTGATTGTTCTACTGGTAAGCGCAACCGGCGAGAGGCGACGTAGGGATGGTTGCCGGTCAATCTCATTATCGCATGTTAGTCAATATCCAGGCATGACCACGGCGCACACAACGCGCTATAGGGACTGCTCAAATGCTCTGCCGTTCAGTGCACATGCACGCGCTAGTGGAGGATGTGGAGGCCGGCGAGCAGTCAACACCTAGTGCCTTTGCACGTGATCGTGCCTGCGAAGAGTATTCTACCCTGACGAACATCCATGTCAATCCATCGCCGAATAGGCCGTCACCGTAGGCCGCTGAAGGTCGAGAACCTCTCGGTCACGTCTTTGGAATCATTTAGCACGACACCGTCCCGCTCCAGCCACGCATGCGCTGCAACGCCGTTCTCGGTTTGAGCGGTCCCAATCCGTAGATCGCAATCGATATTGCGCCGGCGCAGCAGCCACCATAGTGCCAGAGAACGATCGAGGCAGGTTATGGCCATGGGGATGGCACTCGCAGATGCCGCAATAGACCATGTGGCTTGCCTCATAATTGCGTAACCCCGGTTTGGGTATGCGCTTGTGCCCGCCAATGGTGAAACGCGGCAGAGTATAGAGCGTGTACGGCCGTATCCGATGGTTCGTAGGCCGATCCACGCGACCGTGAGACTAACCATGGCATCGGCCAGAAGCCGCCACTCCTGCCTATTCAGCCGCCGGAAGGTGTGCCAACGTCTACGCATCGGTCTCCCCTTCGTCCACGGTCGATTCGAGATACACCAACCGGTTCTCGAGGAGCTCTTCCACAAGTTTTACTAAATCGCTGCGCAATTCGTTAGGTTCTACTTCAGCAAATTCATCCAGCAACGCGGAATAGGCCGCTTCGATCGATGGTGCGCTCGTCAGGCGCTGCCACATATGAGTGCCGCTTCCATTAAGTCCGTAGTAATATTCTGTATCCAGGTTGAGCAGCACTGACTCACCGTCGGCAAAGGTATTGATAACGACTGACTGATCGGCGATTAGCCGTGCAGAAAAAGAAACACTCATGTCCACTCACATACGCTATTCTTACGAAGCGATGACCGCTGTCTATTGCAGTAGTTCCAGTGCGACTGCCGGAACTACTTCGTGTTTGCAGCCATTATACAGTATGCTGGAGGCGAGTCACATGGCTCGATTTGCCTGAATTCTGGACAATTTGTCTCCTTGCCCCTGCGCTGGTAGGCTTTGCTCGCGTTTCCGACTACCGCTTACCGCATAGCGCGCCGGTGAGTCGAACTGAAGTAGCTGGACTGTACGTCGTGCGAGTCTATCCGGTGCGGAGGACGGAATGACCATATGCATAGCGCAAGGTTAATACTAGCTGGGTCACGCTCATCGGGACGAGCCCGGACTGCAGGCGTCGTTGCCATTCTAGTCGCAATGCTCGCGACTCTGGTGCAAGCTTCACCGGCGCATGCACAAGGTTGCATCCCGCTCCCCCCTTACGTTATCGACTCGGATCGCATTGGTATGAACGTCGTCGTGGATGGCGGAAAGGGAGTGGCCGATTACGACTCGGACTATTTCGGCGCAAGTTGGTTCGTGGACTATCGTCCCGAAGAGTTCTCCTCCGCTAGCGTCACGCTAGACGATTTCGCCTCCTCTGCAGCCGATCCCGCCATTTCGCTCGAAGCGGATGCCGCCAACGCCGTCAGGCTGCCCATACTGTACGCAAGCCTTGCTCCCGTACATTCCATGAGCTATGTGCACACGCTGCGCACCACCGATCTCGAGGGTGACTGGCGAACGGTCGTGAACCGGCTCATTAGTCGCTATCCGGGAATGCTGCTCATCATCGGCAACGAGCCGGACCGGCAGACTTACCAGGATGATCAGCTGCCAATCGAGTACGCGCAGACTTATCACGATGTGTATGAATACGTGAAGCAGCAAGACCCAACCATCAACGTAGCCATCGCCGGCGTCGTACAACCGACGCCTTTGCGTCTGAAGTATCTGGACATGGTGCTGGACTCGTACGAGCAGCTCTACGGCGTCAAGATGCCTATCGACGTCTGGACCGTACATGCATTTATCCTCAGGGAAGTTTCCGCGAGCGATTATCCGCCAGATTCCGGTGAAGTCTGGGGCGCGGGCATACCGCCCGGCGTCAGCGATTATAAGAACGACCAAAGAATTTACAATGTCTCGGAGCACGGCGACATAAATATCTTGAAGCAGCTCGTCCGCGATTTCCGCCGTTGGATGCAACAACGCGGCTATCGCGACAAACCCTTGCTTGTGACCGAGTACGGTATCCTCATGCCGCCTGACTATGACGCTGGCAACGGGCTCGTCTACGACCACGAATTCGTTTCCCAATTCCTGCGCGAGACCACGGAGTTCTTCTTCACGGCCACTGACAGCTCAATGGGGTATCCTGCCGACGGCAATCGTTTGGTCCAGGCCTGGGCGTGGTACGCCCTTAACAATGTCGTCAACGGTTATCTGGTCCAACATGATTCCGGCGCAGTTACTCCACTTGGCGACGACTTCGCAGCCTTGTCGGCCAAGTACGGGTCGGCCACCACCTATGTCGATTTGGCCATGCGCGCGGCTTCCAGTTCAGGGACATCAATTCCATCCGGCGTGGCCGGCGAAAAGGTCACGGTTTTATTCTCTATCCAAAACCGCGGCAACGAGGCTTCTGAGGGCGCAATGGTGCGTTTCTGGTTGGGAGACCCGAGTAATGGTGGAAAATTGCTCACGACAACCAAAGTGAGCCGCACAATTCGGGCGCGTTGTCAGAGAGAGTACAACGGTGAAACTACGGTAACCCTCCCTGCGCTGTCCGCCGGTGCGCACACGATTACCGTGACGGTGCAGAGCACCGGCGCGTCCGACCCGATCGCTGCCAACAACGCAGCCTCCTTCGAGCTTGTGGCTGGTCCCACCACCGGCACGGTCGACGCAGACTAGTTCGCTGCCGGAATTCGCGCCCAGTGGTCTCGTGCAGGATGACTTGTCTGTATGGACCAATCGGTATTGCATTGACAATTGGCAATATCGATTTCCTTCTGAAGCCCGTTGTTGCTACTATAGTGTGCACTGGTTGTGGTCTGAACTGTGCTCCGCGGCCGTCCTGCGTATTGCGGGCGGCGTGAGGACGGGACGTTTGTTTTGAGTAACCGGCCCTGTCAATGAACAATCAAAGCAACCTCGTTACCTGGTTGGCCATTCTGGTCGTCGGCCTGGGTATCGTCGCGATTGTCGCAATGACGTTGCAGTCGTCGCCAGAGCCGGTAGCTCTTCCCACAAAGGCGCCTGCGACGGATACTCCTTCGACACCGTCTCCCACACCCACAGAGACGCCACTGCCTGCGATTGCCCTCCCGTCGCCGACCTACACGCCCATTCCACTCGAGTTGCCGCCAGTCGCAACACCGGAGGGCGGCAGAGCCTATTTGCTGACCCCCGCATCTTCAGGTGCGGTCGGCTGGGCGCGCAGCGGCGACGACCGATTGAACCATTTCGGCGACTTCAACATCTATTCCGGCATTTACGACGGGCAGGTACACATCGGCGCTTTCCAGTTCGACCTGTCGGAAATCCCGCCGGGTACCCCCATTTTGTACGCCGACCTGACACTGATGGGCCTTTCGGACGAATTCCTCGCGTCCCAGGGCACATGGTCCGTGCAAATGCTTGAACCGTGGCTGAATAGCAACTGGGCCCGCAACGACTACCACTGGCTGGCCAGGCAGGACAGCGCTGCCTTGTCGCTGGTAGGCGACATGCCTGCCTCGGAACTCAAAGCCAAGAAATCGAATACCTTTGTCCATTCGCTAGAGGCGCTGCCGTTGTTGGAGGCAAGCCTCTATCAAGGAACCGTCAGCTATCGAGTGATGGGCCCGCAAGCGGGTGATAATGACTTATTTTCTTGGGATAGCGGCTTTGGCGCCGGCTCCTTGGCTCGCCCACCGCTTCTGAGAATCGTCGCGGGACCGTCGCCGGACGCGCCGCCGCCCTCGCCTACTCCCTGGTTGGTGATCGTACCACCCCAGTCAGGTGAGAGCTTGCTCGCCATGGCCGCCGAACGAATGACAGCGACAGCACAGGCAACGCCTTACGCGGGTGAAGGCACCCCCTCTCCCATCCCGACAGAGACATCGCTTCCACCGAACTGGGTAACGCCTGTCATTATCACCAACACACCCGTCCCCGAGAACGGCGCGACACAGGTATGGCATGCGCAAGTGGCCACCGCCCAGGCAGTAGTGCTTGGGACGCCTACGCCATTGCCTGTCAATATCTGGACCGCTACTCCAACCGCCGGCCCCACGCCCACCCGTGACCTAATCCCTTTTTCGGACCTAACCGCTACACCCACGCCGACCGTCACGCCCACCGGAATTCCACCGGTACTCTCCGGCAAGATCCTTTTCCGCTCGGACCGGCTGGGCAACAAGGACGGAGACCTCATGGTCATGGACGCGGACGGCAGTAATGTGGCCGTTTGGTCGGCCGGCGCCGCGGAATGGATTGATCGCCAGGCCATCGTCGGCCATGACCTGTCGCCCGATGGTCGCTTCCAGGTGCTCGTGTCCAAGTTCCGTATCGATGCTTTACCCGACCAGGCTCTGGATAATTTCGAGCTGTTTGTAGCGCCCACCGATGGCAGCGGCATGCCTCAACAGCTCACACAATTGACCGAGTTGAAGGGCATGAGCTATGATGCCGTCTGGTCTCCGGTCGACTACCGCATCGCGTTTGTCTCGACCAGCAGCGGCGGTGACGAGATTTATACGATCCGGCCGGATGGCAGTGAACTCACTCGGCTCACTTTCAACGATTGGGAATGGGATAAGCATCCGTCCTGGTCGCCGGACGGAACGCAGATCGTCTTCTGGTCAAACAGAGACACGGCACGCCGCCAGATTTGGCGGATGAACGCCGACGGCAGCCAACAGGTTAACCTAAGCAACAACGAGTACAACGACTGGGATCCAGTCTGGGTTCGTTAGCCAGAGTAGACAGCGAGCACTATGCCAGGCGATGCTGCAATGGCCTGGAAAACAGCGGATGCATCAGTCCGCCGCGACGATAATCTCACCGGCTCCGTCATGTCACGTAGATTTGGCGAACCGGCGAATCTGAGAGAACGATTCTGTGGAAATTCTGCAATACTGGAAGATCATTCGCAAACGCTTCATCATGATCATATTGATCACGATGGTATTTGAGTTGGGCGCAGTGTTCTACATTCAGCAGCAGACGCCCATGTACCGCACGTCGACGACGTTGTTCATCTCACCCTCCACTCTGGGATCGGCACTACCGTACCAGCTCGTCTACGTCGTGGCCCCGCTGGCCAATACCTATTCGGAGTTCATGCGGACGCAATCATTTGCCAAAATGGTTGCCGAGCAGATGGATGTAGATATCTCCGAAAACGAGATCCTCAGCTCTTTGAGCATGGAGTACGTTCGCGATACGCAGATCTTCAAGATTACGGCGACTCACCCTAACCCTGAAGTCGCCCAAGCCCTGGCCAACACCACGGCCACGGTGCTAATTGAAGCCAACGCCGCGCGTCAACAACAACAGCAGCAAGCGCGCCTGGATGCCTCTCGAAGCCCCGAAGCACAAGCGCGCCAGGATCAGCTTACCGAGTTGACGAAAGTGCTTCAGGACGAGCTTTCCTACTATAATGATCAAATTTCCCTAGTGGACGACGAAATCGACGTACTCCGAAAGGGGCCGGCGTCAGCAGAAGTGACGCAAAGGGTGCTCGACCTACGCGAGCAACTTCTTCAATTGCGTACTGAGCGCGTGAATGTCCTCTCTAGCCTCACCGACACGCAGAATACGCTCGCGAGTATGAACGAAGAAAAGCCCAGCGACGTCGATACGGCTGTTGTCATCGATCCCGCGCCCCTACCCAAGCGCCCCGTGTCACGCGACCTCGTGCAGCCCCTGGCGGCCGCCGGCTTTTTCGGTCTGGCCCTCGGCCTCGGCCTCGCCTGGTTGCTCGAGTACATAGACTACACAGTGAAATCACCGGAGGAGTTGGACGAGCTTTACGGGGTCCCCACCCAGGGCGCTATCGGCAATGTCGGTACAGTGCGAGCCGGCCAGCGCGCCAGCTCGCTGATCACCATTACCGATCCCCGTTCACCCACGGCGGAGGCGTTCCGTTCCCTGCGCACCTCGGTGCGTATGGCAGGCGCCGAAAAACCTGTCCATAGCCTGCTCGTCACCAGCGCCGGTCCCTCTGAGGGCAAGACGTTCGTCGCCACCAATCTCGCCATAAGTTTCGCCCAATCCGGCAAACGTGTCATCATGGTCGATTTGGACCTGCGCAAGCCACAGGTGCATGCTGCGTTTTCTGTTCGACGCGAACCCGGGTTTAGCGATCTCGTCGTGGATCGTGAACTCACCATAGATCAGTGCCTACATAACACGCCTGTCTCGCTGCTCAAAGTCTTGCCCTGCGGTACAATTCCGCCGCACCCTTCCGAGCTGCTCGGCTCGCAACGCGCCGCCGATCTCATCGACGAAATCACCGGTCTCTGTGACATCGCCATATACGATACTGCACCTGCGGCCACCGTCACTGATGCCGTGCTCGTCGCCTCTCAGGTCGACGCCGTACTCCAGGTCGTCCAGGCGCGCGGCACTCGCATCGACCTCGTGCGCCGCTGCAAAACCCTGCTGGAACGATCCGGCGCACGCCTGCTGGGACCTGTGCTCAATCGGGTCGAATCCGACGATCTCGGCTATTACACCAATTACTACTATTACGGCGGCTACTATCGCGAGGACGCAACACAGGGCAAAGGCGTGGGCAAACTGTTCGGCCGCAAACAAAAACGTAGCAGCAAAGCGCCTGCCGCAACCTACTCCGATGGCCTGTCAACCTCTTACGGCAACGGGCGCACTCCTGCACAACCCAAACCGGCTCAGGCTAGTCCCGCCGAGCCGGTAGTAGACGACCGGCAGCGAACCGCGGATGGCGGTTGACGAGTCGACGCTTCCCGAAGAACCCTATCCGAGTGCGGGGCATCACCGGCATCAACGGCGCCGCCACCGGCGCCGCCAGCCCGCAGCTTGGTCGGCCGACCAGCTCCTCGACCCCTTGGTGCTGGTGGCTACTGCGCCCATGGCATTCTTCCCCGAGCGCTTCCCACGCGAGGCATATGTCATAGCCGTCGCGCTGCTCGTCGTGCCCTATGTAGTCCGCAAATCGAATACCGGCTATTTCACTGTTTTGACACCCATGTTGTGGCCGCTTCTGTTTATTGCCGTCGTCGTCCTGCCAATTAGCGCCTGGGTGACCCCCTCTTTCTGGGCCGTAAGCTGGCCCGAGTTTGTGAGATTCGTTTGGGGTATGGCCGTACTGCTCGGCGTCGCCAACTGGTGCGCCGCTGGCGGCTCGCACGTACACAGTGACGGCCTGCAGAGAAGTGTCAAAGCCCATATGACCGCGGCGACCGCAGCCTATTTTGCACTGGGCGTGGCGTTCTCATCCGTAGGTATGCTCGCGCTGCGTTCCACAAGCAAGATGCCGCTTCTCGGTGATCTTGCCAACCTAATACCGGAAGCCACCTGGCTGCCAGAAAGCATCGCGCAAGGCTTCAACGCGAACCGCGTGGCAGGGGTTGCCGTCCTGTTTCTGCCCTTAGCCCTGGGCATCGCGTTGGGACCGCTCACCACACGTCGTTCAAGCCAGACCGGTATTCTGGTCAAAATCGCTGCTGTCGGTCTCGTATTCTTCTTCGGCGCCGTGCTACTCCTCACACAGTCACGCACCGCATTGCTGGCTTCCGTGGTGGCCGTCATCCTGGTCAGCGTGCTCGCAGGGCGCAGAGGGTTGATACCGCTTGTTGTCATCGCTATCTTCGTCGTCGCGGCGCTGGACGTATTTGGCCCCTCCGGCCTCGTCAGAACATTCTCCGTCGGCGCCGGCTCTGCGGCCACAGCAGAAGGGCAACCATCGTTATGGGGGCGCGTTATGGAGGACCGCAACGTGGCCGGTCGACTCGTGATCTGGCAGCGCGCCCTGCATGGCATCGCCGACCAGCCCCTCACCGGGATGGGGCTCGCGGGATTCGAGGTCCGCTCGCAAGAACCGTATCCTGCCATGCCCGACTGGCATCCAGACCCTGACGTCGTGCACGCGCACAACCTCTTCTTGCAGACGGGACTGGATATGGGGCTTCCTGGTCTCCTTGCCGTGGTGGCCGTCGTAGCCGTCGCCGTATGGGAAGTTGTGGCCATATACATGGGCACGCGAGCAACTAGTCCTGCCCGCTTCTGGGACATCGGTCTTGCCGGCGCGCTTTGCGCCTTCGTCGTGTACAACATGCTCGATGCCGTCACTGTGGGCGCAAGGCCCGCCGTCGCCTACTGGTACCTCTTAGGCCTCATCGCCGGCGGCGGCGCTGCTCTGCGTGCTGCTCAAAGCGCGCATTATCCCGCATATGAATGACCTTACCCAGACAGTCACGAACTATGTAGCACGAAGATTCAACCCGTGCGGAGCTATCCACGCAGACATGCCAACCACATCTGCGTCCCCTACCGTCCATCGAGGCTCCACATACAAATTGATGCGGTCCCGGACGGTTTGCTGGGCACAGTCGTGGCGGGTAACATAGTGAAGCTTGGCGCGCGACCTGCGGTCGCCGGGCGGCCGGCGCATCAATAAGTCGATAAGTCAGAAGGGCTCATCTGTTCAATGGCATTGGAGCATACTCTAGGCGAAAACACCGAACCGTTTGCCGCCGAATCGCTTCCCTCCGACGACGAATGGACCTTGATCCTCCGCCCGCGTCGGCCGTGGCTGGACCTCCGTCTCGGTGAATTGTGGCAGGCGCGCGACCTCATCATGCTCTTCGTCCGGCGCGACTTCGTGTCTACGTACAAGCAGACCATACTGGGTCCACTCTGGTACATCATTCAGCCGCTCCTCACCACCATCACCTTCACCATTATTTTCGGCAAAGTCGCCCAGCTTTCGACGGACGGGCTGCCCCAATTTCTCTTCTACATGTCGGGCACGGTAATTTGGGGCTATTTCGCCATGTGCCTGAACAAGACGTCAAACACCTTTGTGTCCAACCGCGGCCTCTTCGGTAAGGTCTATTTTCCGCGCCTGGCCGTCCCCATCTCTGTCGCCATCTCCAACCTGGTCAACTTCGGCATCCAGTTTCTGCTGTTCGTGGTCTTCGTGATCTTCTTCATGGTCGCAGGTTCAGACGTGCACCTAAATGCGGCCATACTGCTCACGCCGCTGTTGATTCTGATGTTGGCCGGCATAGGGCTGGGTTTCGGCATCATCGTTTCGTCCATGACCACGCGCTACCGAGACCTCACGCAATTGGTCGCATTTGGCGTGCAACTGCTCATGTACGCCACGCCCGTCATCTATCCGCTGTCTGCGGTACCGGAGCGGCTTCGTCCCATTATCGCCCTAAACCCGCTCACCGCCATCATCGAGACATTCCGCTACGGATATCTCGGTGCGGGCGATGTAGGATACGGCGGTCTCATCTACAGCTTCTGCTTCATGGTCGTCGTGCTTCTCACCGGCCTCATCTACTTCAACCGCATCGAACAAACCTTCATGGACACGGTCTAGTTTCCATGTCTGACGTAGTCATCTCAGTAGAGAACCTATCCAAGCAGTATCACCTCGGCACCATCGGCGGGAAGACCCTGCGTGAGGATGTTGCGCGCTGGTGGGCCAGAAAGCGCGGCAAGCCGGACCCGTATCTGCGCATTGGACAGACCGACTACGCCAACCAGGAAGGCGACACCATCTGGGCCCTGCGCGACATCAACCTGCAGGTGCGCCAGGGCGAAATCTTAGGCATCATCGGACGCAACGGCGCCGGCAAGAGCACCTTGCTCAAAATCCTCTCGCGCATCACCGCGCCTACCTCCGGCCAGGTGAAGATCAAAGGACGCATTGGCTCCCTCCTCGAAGTCGGTACCGGTTTTCACCCCGAGCTGACCGGACGGGAAAACGTCTACCTCAACGGCGCCATCCTGGGCATGACGCGCGCCGAGGTCGACGGCAAGTTCGACGAAATCGTCGACTTTTCCGGCGTCGAGCAATACATCGACACCCCCGTCAAACGCTACAGCAGCGGAATGACTGTACGCCTTGCCTTCGCCGTCGCCGCCCATCTGGAGCCCGAGATCTTGGTGGTGGATGAGGTGTTGTCCGTCGGCGATATCGAATTCCGCAAGAAAAGCATCGGCAAAATGGAAGAGGTCGCGCATGGCGGCAGAACCGTCCTGTTCGTCAGCCACAACATGGCGGCGATCACTGCCCTATGCAGCCGCTGCACCTATCTGGTCGGTGGACGCGTCGTCGCTGACGGCGAGACCGTCTCGGTCGTCGACGAGTACGTGGAATCAAGCTATAACAAGACCTCTCAACAAGCTGATGCCTTTCCTATCAGCAATCGCCTATACGGCCTGACAATGTCCGCGTGTCGCATTGCACTCGAAGAACATGCGAATGGCCTGAGCGATCTGCGAATCGAATTCGACGTCGAAGCCGATCGCCCGGCCCGTAATATTGGTGTTGGGTTTTCCGTCAGAGCTGCCAACGGAGCCGAAGTTGCCGTGCTTGGCCCCGCAGTAACTAGATACGCCATCCCTGAGATCGATACTCACTGCACCTGTGTCTTCCATTGCCGCGACCTCGACAACTACCTTGCGGGCGGAGATTATCATGTGGGTGTGTGGTTGTCGATCGTAGGTGCGGAAGTGATAGTTCGAGTGGACGATGCCGGCAAGTTCACGCTCAGGGCCAGGGATGTGTACGGCTCTGGTGTGGCCTTCGAACAGTCCAGAGGCCTTGTTCCGCTCCCGGTAACGTTTTCCGTGGACTCCCAGCAACCACACCGTGACCTTCAGTTGGTGAAATCCACTCAAACGTCCTTGGCGCTGCCATACGAGGAGCCAAACGGTGGATCAGATAATTGACGCCGCCCGGTCTCCTAAGTCACGCGCAGGCGATCTGCTCTACGGAAGCCTATGCCGAAGCAAGCATTTCTACCACCGAGTGCGCTGTGACGACGTCTACCTCGTTTCGTTCCCCCGTTCCGGCAACACATACGCAAGATTTATGCTGACTGCGTTGCTGGTTGGACACTCGCCTTCCGCCCAGGACGTCGCAGC
>JBJYXA010000019.1:0-3711 GCA_046259705.1 Caldilineaceae bacterium | reverse complement strand
GCAACGGAGGCACCGACGCCGTCATCGTGCGCCTGGAGAACGGCGCGGATGCGGCCACGGTGGACATTGGCGGCCTGGAGCTGGAAGCCGCCACAAAAGACATGGTTAACCCGGGCAATTGGGCAAACAACCTGCATGGCATTGTTGATCTCGACGTGGACCCCGATGCCCAGGCCAATACCTTTAACCTGACCTTGCAGCTCCTCGACCGGCCCGATCCAGCCGATGGCCGGGTGTTGTCAGCGGAGACATTTCGTAATGTTTCCACCGAAACGACATCGCCGCGCTTCATCAGCGATGTGCTGGCGCAGCAATCGCAGTTTGCGCATACAACGGCCGTGCCAGCTTCACCCACCGCCGGTGACGGGATGTTTGGAGACACCGGGTCGGGATTCACGGAAGGCACTAACGGTAATGTGCTGGCGTCAACGGACTACGACAATCCGGCCGATGCGCTTATGCGCGATGAAAAACGCGGCTTGTACGCGCTGGAGGATGTGGATCTATTTAATCTGCTGGTGATTCCCCCGCGTACGCCTGTAGACGAAATCGAGGACGGCGTTCTGGAAACGGCACTCGCCTACTGCCAAGAACGGCGGGCGATGCTAATCCTCGATCCGCGCGACTCCTGGGTCGATCCGGCAGCGGTGGAGTTGGACATCGACACATTGCGCGGCGCCCTGGGCGGTACAGCGTTGGGGATCAATGCCATGGTCTACTTCCCACGGCTTAGTATCGCCAATCCGCTGCGCGACAACCGGCTTGAACCCTTCGCGCCGGGCGGCGCGATGGCCGGCCTGATCGCGCGCACCGATACGCAGCGCGGCGTGTGGAAAGCGCCGGCAGGTATTGACGCCTCACTGGTTGGCGCGCGTGAGCTGAGCTACACGCTGACCGACGGCGAAAACGGCCGACTCAATCCGCTTGGCGTCAACTGCTTACGGACCATCACGCCATACGGCAACATCAGTTGGGGCGCGCGGACGCTGGCCGGGGACGATCGTATGGCCTCGGAGTGGAAATATATTCCCGTTCGCCGCACCGCGCTCTATATTGAGGAAAGCCTCTTCCGTGGGCTGCATTGGGTGGTGTTTGAACCAAATGACTCGACGTTATGGGGCCAGATACGCCTCAACGTAGGGGCATTTATGCACAATCTATTCCGCCAGGGCGCCTTCCAGGGCACGACGCCGCGCGACGCTTACCTGGTTAAGTGCGACGCGGAGACGAATCCCCAGAGCCAGATCGACCAGGGCATCGTCACTGTCCTTGTCGGGTTTGCACCGCTCAAACCGGCCGAGTTCGTCATCATCCAGATTCAACAATTAGCCGGGCAGTTGGAGGTATAACCATGGCTGAATTCAGCGTTAATGCACAGCGTTTCGATCCTTATAAAAATTTCAAGTTCCAGGTTATGTGGGACGGCCGCGTCGTTGCCGGCGTGAGCAAAGTCGGAGCGCTAAAGCGGACGACGGAACCGGTCGTCTGGCGCTCCGGAGGTGATCCGAGCACAGAGCGCAAATCCCCCGGCCAGACGAAGTATGAGGCAATCACCCTGGAACGAGGTGTGACGCATGATCCAGAATTTGAGAAATGGGCCAATAAAATCTGGAACTTCGGATCGGGCCTGGGCGCGGAGGTCTCGCTAAAGGACTTTCGCAAGGACATCGTGATCCTGATGTATAACGAAGCAGGGCAGCTCGTAAAATCATATAAGGTTTACCGCTGCTGGGTCTCGGAATATCAGGCTTTGCCCGAGCTCGATGCCAGCGCCAACGCCGTGGCCATTGAGATGATAAAACTTGAAAATGAGGGTTGGGAACGTGACTACGACGTAGCCGAACCGTCGGAACCCGAGTTCACCGAACCATAAGCGCCAGGCACGCTAAGGAGATAGGTCGTTGAATGCGTCTGAACTGCTCCAGGTGTGGGAAGTCGGGCGAGGTCTGCCGCCGCTGGAGCGCGTGATCTTTCTGTTGACATGCGCCGGCTGGCAGGATGCCGGATCGCTGACGGTCGGGCAGAAGAACAGGGCCTTGATCAGCCTGTACGAACAGTTATTCAGCCCGCAGTTGGCCTGCGTGGCACACTGTCCCAGGTGCAGCACGCAGCTTGAGTTTGGTTTATCCACGACACTCTTGGCGTCGTCCGCGGAACATGAGCCTCAGCAGACGCTCACTCTTGATCTCCAGGCCTACACCCTGACCGTGCGCCAACCGCAGCTGCGCGATCTGCAAATTGCAGAGGGGAGAGGCGCTTCCCTATACGAGCGCTGCGTTGTGGAGGCGCGATCGGGCAAGGAAACGGTCGCCTTTGAAATGCTGCCCGAATCTGCTCGCCTCAACGTGGCTGAGGCGCTGCTGCTTGATGACCCGATGCTCGATATCCAGCTGGCACTTGACTGCCCCGAATGCGGCGCATCTTGGAAAAGCCCGCTCGATCTGCTTGCTTTTTTGTGGCAGGAAATCGAACGATGGGGCCAGCGCATGCTGTATACCATCCACCGCCTGGCTTCCGCCTACGGATGGTCGGAAGAGGAAATCCTGGCACTCAGCGCCTGGCGTCGCAATGGCTATCTGGACCTGATTAATCATGGCTGATCTTTTTTCTATCTTAGCGCAGGAACAAAGTTCTTCGGACCTGATACGTCCGCGCGTGCACACGCATTTCGAGGAAAGCTCTTTTAGTCCCGCAGCAGAATTTGAAGAACAGATACTTACCCGACTTCCGGAGACTGCCGATCAGGCAAATTCCACGGCCGAACAGCGTGAGACAGAGGAGCCCGAAGCGCGGCCCGCCGGTCCTGAGATGCCAGGCACGTCGACGATCAGGGAGACCACGGTTACGCCTAGCGATCATGTGCATGCAGATGAGAGTAAGGTAGCGAACACAGCGGAGCCGGCACAAGGATCCGTCCCAGCCCCAGCGAGAAAAGACTTCCCGGCTGGCGAGGGACGGGCGAGTGAGCAAGCCGCGGTTGTGCAGACACCGTCTTTCACGCCGCGGGAATCGGCCGAATTTGCGGCCGGCGCAATGGAGACAATAAAGGCAGCAGAGACAATAAAAGTGGATAGGACAGCCGCTGCCCCGCATCCGAGTCCTGTTGAAGACGAGGTGGAGACGATCCGACCGGCCCGGAACGATCGCCAATCGCTGGATGTCACCTATAGGGATAGTGATCAAGATAACGCAGCGCCTGAAGTCGTTGAAATGTCCCCCTCGCCAGTCATACCGGCCGCTACGACGGATGCGTTGACTGCGCCGGAATCGGCAGCGCGCCCCGCCGAACAAGCGCCGAATATTGAAATCCATATCGGCCGTATTGAATTGAGACAGGCAGCGACGCAGATGCAGCAAGCTCCTGCGGCGCGCCCGCGCTTCGAGCCGCCGGTATCCTTGAGCGCCTATCTGGAGCGGCGCAGCGGAGGCGGCAAATGAGCAATTACCTCGCGCCGGCCACTGTCACCGCGGCCCTGAGAACGATCCTGATTGAAGGACTCGCCGCCGACAATCTGGCGCTGGGCGGGCTTCCCGTAGGTACAAATGTGGTTGTCGGCCGTCCGGACCAGGTTACCGATACCAATCTGCCGCAAATCAACATTTACCTCTACCAGGTTGCGCCCAACACACAGTGGCGCAACCATGACCTGCCGACGCGCAACGAGCGCGGACATCTGGCACGCAGCCCCCGGGCGGCAATTGATCTCCATT
>JBJYXA010000018.1:0-3385 GCA_046259705.1 Caldilineaceae bacterium | reverse complement strand
CCTGGAGGTGTTTCCGCACCCGGAGAAAGGGCACACGATACGTCTGGACTACCACGCATACCTTTTCCCTTTGGACGGCGACGACGACACTAACTGGTTGTCCACCTATCACGGCGACATCTACTTGTATGGGGTTCTCAAGGAGGCGGCTGTGTACGTCAAGGATGATGGGCGTTTGACGTTGTGGCGGCAAGAGTTTGACCGTCGCCTGGCCACGCTGAAGCTCCAGGGCTGGAACCAAAATCTCGCAGCATCGCCTAGGGCGCGCGCGCGATGAGTCAGTGTTGGATTCTTGCCCCGACAGCTCCCGCAAATTGGGTGGCGGATGGGTATGACACGGCTTGCGTCTCCGATACGTGTCTGATCGACAACGCAGTGCTATCCCTTGCAGTTCTGGGCCATGCGATGCTTGGGGTCCCGTGCGACAAGTTGTTTGTGGCACCGCAGCCGTCTTATGACAACACAGCCCTTTCTGGACGAGCGCTCTCTGGCGTAGCAATTTTTCACTATCCCCGTAGCCCGCAGGTGGCGTAATGCCAAAACCAACAATTGTCGATTTCAGCACTCTCTTTACCGCCGCAATTGTTCAGCCTTTGTGTGATTTGGCGTGGGACGTTTTTGGCTCCGACACCGAGGACCGTCCCGTCAATACGGTGGACGAGGCTCGGAAGAAGCTTAAAGCGGTTTCGTTGGCCGGAGACACGATGACAGGGCCGCTTACCCTGCCGGCAACCGACCCAACACTGAACAACCATGCTGCGCGCAAAGCGTATGTCGATAGCAAGGTTCAAGAAATTAACAACACTTTCAATACTGTAACTAAGAGTCAAAACGGCTGGTGGAGAGACGAGTCAACCGGGTTCATGATCCAATGGGGCGCGGTTGCCGGTGCCGCGAATAGCGTTGTCGATATCATATTCCCATTGGCATTTCCATCGTTTTGCGCCGGTGTCAATTGTTCCAGCAATCATGTCGGCTGGTTGTTAACGGTGCCTGTTTACACCTACACCTTAGCGGCGGCATCAGCGCGGACTGTCGGAACTCCTGAGGGCGTTCTGGATCAGTTCCGCCCAGCCGGCCCGCTTAATATCACGTACATCGCTTACGGGTGGTGATCATGTACAAGTATTCGCCATCGACTAAGGGTTTCTATTTGGAAGCTGTGCATGGCCACCGTATTCCGCCGGATGCAATCGGTGTAAAAGATGACGTTTATAGGCAATTTTTTGATGCCTTAAGCCGGGGTCTGGTTCCAACAATCGATATAGGCGGGGCGCTGTCTGTGTCTGCCAGTAAGCCGCTATCATCGCCGGAGCCGCCAAAGCCGTTGACGACAGAGGAAAAGCTGGCCCGGTCTGGACTGACAGTTGAAGAGCTAAAGAAGGCGCTAGGGCTGAGCTGATGCCACGCGAGCGCATCGCAAATTTGGGTGAGATCGGTCTAAACACCGATATTGCGCCAACGTTGCAGCCGGCTAACACAGTTAACGGCTTGTACAACGTATTGCCAGTTAACGGCAGTTTGGAGACGGCGCGTGGCGAGCTGAAGCTATTCGACATCGACATTGAGCCGCTTTATCACACAGCTTACCGGTCATTTAAGTTTGACGGCCCGGCTGGGCGGCAATGGTTCATCGTCAGCAACGGGGTGGATGTTTACGCATACCACCGCCAGGCGGACGGTACGCTGATCACAGAGAAGATCACGCCAACTGCCGATGATACGGCGACAGGCGCACAACGACCCTGGGCTGGCGGACTTGTGAGCTTCGCGGACCTGAACGGAGTGTTGGTCGTTAACAGCGAAACCAATGGTCCGTTCTTCTGGCCCGGCCCCGGTGCGCCGACCACCAAACCCCTTAAGGCACTGCCTGGCTGGGGTGCGGATTGGACGTGCACGTACATGGTGGCGCATCGCTATGGGCTGTTTGCGCTCGGCATGACTGAGGGTGATGACTATTACCCGTACAAATTGCGTTGGAGCAATAGCGCGGCAGAAGGTGAGCTTCCGACAGAGTGGGTGGCGACGGCAGCCAACGACGCAGGCGACGATCTGTTAGGCGAAACGCCCGGCATCATCAAGGGCGGCGCGTCGGTGCGCGGGCAGTTGTTCGTTGTCAAAGAAGACGCTGTCTACCGGGCGCGCTGGGTGGGCGGTACATTCATTTACGCAATCGAGAGGCTCCAGGGAACCATCGGCACGACAGCGCCGCAGGGCTGGTCAGAGGTACAAGGGACCCTTGCCATTTTGACTGGTGCAGATGTACTGATATACGACGGGCAGCGCCAAGTCTCGGTTACCGACAAAGTTGTGCGCACGGCAATTTTCGAAGGGTTGAGCAAAGAGTACTGGGAGCGGTGTCTCCTTTACTACCATTCGCCGACCGAGCGGCTGTACGTGGCAACGGTAGCCCAAGGGACCCGGCTTAGCGAGGCGTATGTATATGATTCAATCAACAAAACCTGGGGCCATCGCGCGCTTAATCAGACGTTAGGATTCGATGAGGCTTATATTACGCTGACGACAAGTGCTCCATCCTGGGATGAAATGGATGATTTCACTTGGAACGAATGGGTTAACAGCACTTGGAACAAGGGAGTCTATCAGTCGTCAGTCCCGGACCTTGTGATGTATGAGAGCAACGGACTTGTGTCAACCGACCCGGAAGCGAAATATTGGATCTCCTTAATTGTTGATGGGCGCAACAGGGATTCGCAGGACCGCGTGAAAAACTGCACAGTGCGCAAAGTCGGGCTGCCTATAAACGGGGCGCCGGGTTTAGCGATGATTACCGACGTCTGGTTTGAGATAGAGGGCACCAACGAAATCACATTGCGAGTCGGAGCCCAAGAAGTAGAAAAAGGCGCTATAACTTGGGCTTCGACATACGCAAGCGATCCTGATGCCACAGGCACTTTTAATCCACAGACTGAAGTGCATCTTGATACTCGTTTGACTGGGCGCTTTCTGGCGTGGGAGATCCAGAGCCAGAACGACAACAGATGGGTATTGTCGGCAATTACTTATAACTGGGAGTCTGCTGGTGAGAGATAGAGGAACACGCGGTGGGCCTGTCATCCCCTACGTCCCGGACGCCACGCCAGAGGCATCGGCTGACCCACTGCTGACAGACTATCTCCGCAGAGAGTTGGAGAAGATTCAAGACTCGCTCAGGGGCCATCAATCACAAATCGATGAACTGCTGGCGCGGGTGAAGGCGCTTGAGCCGTGAGCGACTTAACCCGAATCTCGCGACCGGTATGACCGAACAAACGTGATTAACACATAGCGGAGTACGACTATGGCTGGACAGGCAGGAATGGGCGGAACGAGCATGCAGATGCCGCGTGGTATGGCTCAAGGTATGCCGCAGATGCCTCCGGGA
>JBJYXA010000017.1:0-6463 GCA_046259705.1 Caldilineaceae bacterium | reverse complement strand
TACTAGGCTAGAATCTACCTAATCTGCGCGTTGTTCTCCACTAACGAGGTGACAAGTTGGCAGCTAACCTGAGGTCTTGGAACGATACGCCCACGAAACAGGCCATTCAGGACTTTGTGGCCAAGGTCGTCGACACGAACAGCGACTCATACGTTCCACCAGTGGAGCGCATCGCCGTCTTTGACAACGACGGCACGCTGTGGTGCGAGAGGCCGGTTCAGGTCCAGGTTGACTTCATCCTGCGGCGGCTCACCGAAATGGCCGACAAAGACGCTGCGCTACGTACGCAGCAGCCCTGGCAGGCGGCGTACGAGAAGGATTTCGGCTTGTTCAGCGATACGATGACCAGGCATTACCGTGGCGATGACAGCAAGGTAAAGGTACTGCTGGGCGGAATTCTCAAGGCGTTCGATGCCATGACTGTGGAGGCGTTCGAGAAGGCGGCCGCCGGCTTTATGCACAGCGCCCAGCACCCTTCGCTCGGCGTACCCTACATGGACGTCACATTCCAACCCATGGCGGAGTTGCTGCGCTTCCTGGAAGCAAATGACTTCACCAACTACATCGTCTCGGGCGGCGGGCGTGACTTCACGCGTCCCGTCACCCAGACGCAGTACGAAATCCCGCCGGAGCGCGTGGTGGGAAGCGCGGTCACGCTCGAATACCAGGCAGATGATCAGAGCGTATACATCATGCGTAAGCCCGGGCTGGACTTCATCGACGACGGACCGGCCAAGGCGGTCCACATCTGGGATCGCATCGGTCGCTACCCGATCTTCGCTGCCGGCAATGCCAACGGCGACATCCCCATGCTGAGGCTGGCTGAAGCGGGCCCGCATGCACCCTTGTGTATGCTCATCAACCACAACGATGCCGACCGCGAGTTCGACTACACCGCCGGCGCCGAAGATGCTATGAAGACGGCGCCGGAGCGCGGCTGGGTGGTAGTCAGCGTCAAGCAGGATTGGCGCACCGTCTTCGCCGTCAAGGCACGACGATATCTTGAGGGGTAGCAGGACTTGACGACGGCGACCGCACCGACCGGGTTACGAAAGTACATACCCATTCTAGGCTGGCTGCCAAGCTACGAGGCCGCCTGGCTTCGCTCTGACCTCGTCGCCGGGCTCATCGCGGCCGCCGTGGTCATTCCCCAGGCGATGGCCTACGCGACCATCGCCGGCTTGCCGGTGCAGGCGGGTCTGTATGTGGCCTTGCTGCCCATGCTCGTCTATGTTCTGCTGGGCAGCTCTCGCCGTTTGAGCGTCAGTTCGACATCCGCCCTTGCCATTTTGACAGGTTCGACGCTGCTGGCCGCTGTGGGTCCGGTAAGTAATCCTACCGACTATGTTATTCCGGCAGCCACCCTGGCCTTCGTCGTCGGTGTTTTCCTGATCTTGGCGTCACTGCTACGCCTGGGTTTTCTGGCCGATTTCATATCTCTCCCCATTATTACCGGATTCAAGGCCGGCATTGGGGTGGTGATCTTCGTGAGTCAGTTGGGCAAGATTCTGGGCCTCACCATTCCCAGCGGCTCGTCTCTACTGCAAACGCTGGCAATTATCCTTGGCGGCCTGGATCAGATCAACTGGCCCACTGTGTTGCTTGCGGCGTTGACGCTGGCGATCCTGATTCTCCTGCCACGTCTGGTTCCGCGTATCCCGCCGGCGCTCGTTGCGGTCGTTTTCGGCATAGCGCTTTCAGCCCTCCTCCCCCTTAGCCAACTGGGCGTAGCGCTGGTCGGCAACATACCGACCGGACTGCCCTCGCTATCACTGCCCGATCTGTCACTGGTACGAAGTCTGTGGTTGGCCGCACTCGGCATCGCACTGATGTCGTTCACCGAGTCGACGGCGGCAGCTCGGGCATTCCGAGAGCACGGGGAACCGCTGGCGGACGCCAACCAGGAGCTCTTTGCGCTGGGGGCGGCTAACATCGCAGGCGGCCTTTTGCACGCCTATCCGGCGGGTGGTGGCACCTCGCAGACGGCCGTCAACACGAAGGCGGGAGCCAGAACGCAGGTCGCTGAAATTGTGACCTTTGGCGTCGCGCTGCTGACCCTTCTGTTTCTGGCGCCGCTGCTCGGCCTTATGCCCGAGGCTACGCTCGGCGCGCTAGTGCTGGTGGCGGCCGTGGGGCTGGTCAACATCGACGCGTTCCGGGATATGGCCCAAATCAGGCGCACGGAGCTGATCTGGGCGATAGTAGCATTCCTCGGCGTGATCACGCTGGGCGTACTAGAGGGCATTCTGGTCGCCGTGCTGATTTCGATCCTCACGCTATTGACGCAAGCCCAACGGCCACCGGTGTACGCCCTGGGACACAAGCCCGGCACCGAGGAATTTAGGTCGCTCGGCGATCACCGTAATGATGAGACCTTCTCAGGTTTGTTGATCGTGCGTACTGAAGGGCGTCTCTTCTTCGCCAACGTGTCGGACGTCATTGACAAGCTATGGGTATTGATTCACGACGTCTCACCAGCACCCCAGGTCGTGATCTTGGTTTGTGACGCGATCCCTGATATCGAGTACACCGCACTCACATCACTATCCGAGTTTGAGGAGCAATTGCGCGACGCCGGCATCTCATTGTGGTTGGCCATGTTGAACCCCGAGGTGCTGCCCCTGGTCAGGCGAGCGCCGCTGGGCAAAGTATTGGGAAATGAGAGAATCTATGCGCGACTGGTACAGGCGATCGAAGCCTTCTCGCAGCAGAATGAGGACGAAGCATCCAATGAGTGAATTAGTGTTGGAACCAGTCTTTCCGAGAGGAGGCAACCATGGGTATTCTTGCTAGCCTGTTGGCCTACTTGACGCCCGGGAGTTTCCTATACATAGACCTTCTGGCCGCCTTCACGAACGCCCTGAACGGCGCGCTTCTGGTTCAGCGCCCGGACCACTACAAAGGTCGTTATATTACCACGATAGGTATCCTGGTGTTCGCTGCTCTCGGCGGCCTTGGCGGCGGTGTCTCCCGCGATGTCCTGCTGAACGTGACGCCGTCATCACTGACGAACCCCTGGTACATCATTCTTGTCGTCATTGCCTGGCTGATCGGCTTGCGCCTGGCCTGGGGCAAAGGCCAGAATTTCCGTGAGACGTTCTTCCAGTTCGTGACTTCCTTTTCGCTTCCCTGGTATGCGGTGGTCGGCGTCGAGAAAGCGCTCGGAGCCGATTGGCCGTTGCTAGGCGCCATTATCATCGGCATCGTCGGTCCGACTGCCGGCCGCTTCTTGATCGACGTCGGCTCAGGAGTTCCCGCCAAACAGTTCGTTCAGGGCGAGTGGTTTGTCGGCACGGCTATCTTGACGTCTGTCAGCTTTGCCTTTCTGAGGGCGGGGACGGTTGGTGCGCCTGGTCTATCCATGGGTTTCGTGCCCGCATCGCTTTTGGCATTTGCCATAGGTTTCGTCTTCCGCGTCGCTGCCCTTTGGTTCCTGTGGGAGGAGCCGATGCCCGCACGCATCCCCGATTGGCTGCGCAAGGGCGCGCCCAAGCGTGAATCCCTTAAGGAGAAGATGCAACCGGGCTGGGTTCCGAGCTGGGAGGAACCAGAGGACAGAAGCGACTTTTCTGCATGAGAAATGCAGATCAGCGCTGCCACCACTGCCGCGTCAACGACTGTGCCGTCGTCGCTCGGAGCCGAGTCTGGCACGAATCTGCGTGCAACGTTGTTGCCCGTGCGGAATCAAGCGCTGGCAGCCACACCATCGCAGATCGCGCCCATTGTGGCCGCTATCTAAACTGCGCTCGGCATTGCTATTGCGAGGAGGAATCTTGACAACGTCAACAGTAGTTTCTACGAAACCCGACAGTTCGGAGGGCAATCCCGCGAGAGCGGGAATCCTCCTCACCACCCTAATCGTCGCTGCCGCAGTAGCCAATTTACCGCTTGCTATGGCAAACGTGGCACTGCCGTCCATCGGCGCTGATTTCCTCGCTACCCAGACCCAACTCAATCTGATTGCCGTGGGTTATTCGCTGGGACTGGCGTGCTCGGTACTCTGGCTCGGTGCGCTGGGCGACAGGTACGGGCGCAAGCTCATGCTGCTTCTCGGCGTGTCGCTTGCCATGCCCGCCGCACTGATCACGGCATATGCACCTTCGATACAGATACTCATTCTTGGACGCATCGCCGGCGGATTCACCGCCGGCATGGTCTTCCCCACCACGCTTTCCCTTATCGCGGCAATTTGGCCGGCCGGTCCGGCGAAAACACGTTCCATAGCGCTCTGGCAGGGCACTGGGTCGGCAGTCAACTCGACCGGTCCCCTGCTCGCGGGTCTGCTGCTCACGGCACTATCGTGGCACGCCGTGTTCCTGGCAATCATTCCCGTAGCGGCAGTCGCACTCGTGCTTGCGTTGAAGTTCGTGCCTGCACATGTCAACGAAAGCAGCGATCCGGTGGACAACCTGGGAGGCTTTCTATCTCTGGTCCTTGTTGGTTCGCTCGTTCTGGGGATCAACACGGTAGCGGTACCCGATAGCAAGACTCTTGTGACCAGTCTACTCGTGATTGCGCTGGTCACGCTCATCCTGTTCGTCGTGCGGCAACGAAGATATGCGCATCCGCTCTATAACCTCAAGGTCGCGTCTCGTCCCACTTTCTGGGTGGCGGCGGTAGGCGGCGTCATCGTCTTTGGCGCACTCATGGGTTCCATGTTCATCGGCCAGCAGTTTCTGCAGAATGTCTTGGGCTACTCACCCGTGGCTGCCGGTGCGGCAATTCTGCCGGCCGGTATCCTCATGATTCTGGTCGCCCCGCGCTCCGCCAAGCTGATCCAGTCGCGCGGCTCCAGATTCACGCTGTTGAGCGGCTATCTCTTCGTCCTGCTCGGATTCCTCACGATGCTCCTGTTGTGGAAGAAAGGCATCCCCTACTGGATGGTGGGACTCGGGTACGCTTTCCTGGGAATCGGCGTCGGCCTCGGCGGTACGCCGGCCGCACATTCGCTCACGGCGTCCGTACCGGTCACAGATATGGGTATGGCATCCGGCACGGCAGACCTGCAGCGGGACCTCGGCAGCGCGTTGTTCAATTCACTATTCGGTGCGCTGCTCGCGGTCGGGTATGCGTCCGCTATGGCGGCGTCGCTGGCAGCGTCGAACGACACCGCGGCTCCGAGCGCCGTTACCAGCGGACTCGAGATGTCCTATGCCGGAGCACAGAGCGTGGCGGCGCAGTATCCGCAATATGCGGAACAGATCACGGCAGCGGCAAAAACCGCGTTTCTCGCCGGGGATCAATATGCCTACATAGCAGGCATCATTGCTGTCGTACTCGGTGCAGTCGTGGTCTTTTTCGTCTTCCCCAAGAAGGATAAGGAACGCGAGCTGCTGACGGAATATCGCAAGCAGGACGTGGCCCCCTGAGCGCCTTCGGAGCTTTCTAGATTGACAGGGAAGGACTCAGTTCGGGACAAATTCCTGCCCGAGGACGGTTTGAGCGGGTCAATGTGGAAACGACCAGGCCAACCATGTGCTACCTTTCCTGCTCAGTAGCATCATGAGCAGGAGTCAAGCGAATCACGGGTATGACCCGGCTCGTGTTCTTTTCATACTTCACGAAGTTGCTGCTGGCGTCTTTGAACCGCTCATACATCCGGTTGCGTTCTGCACCTTCCAGGATAGCCGCCTTCGCTTTGATCGTTTGACCGCCTACCTGGATGATGGCCTCAGGTCTATTTCTGAGGTTGAAGTACCAGCCTGGATGCCGGTCCATTCCCCCCGACGACGCAGACACCAGGAAGTTTTCCCCGTCTCTGAGGTAGACTACGGGATTCGTGTGCGGCTTGCCCGACTTGCGACCGATTGTCGTGATCAACAGGACAGGCATTCCGGCAACCCGATTCGCGAACTTGCCGCTGGTCATGCGAAAGAGGCCAACGTGCAGGCCATTTGCCGTTCTCATGGCTACCTTCAGTGCTTTCGACGTCACACCAGACCTTCCCCTAGTCTCTTTACATCCAGACCGGGCGCCTGACGGCGCGGCGGGCCCGGCAACAAGCACCGCCATGGGCAGGAAAGACAAAATGATACTGAATGTTATGCCAGACGCGGCCGAATGCGGCACCGCCAATCGGGCTTGTCATCGCAGAACCTGCCAGTTCAGCATAACCAAAAGTGTCCACACCAGGGCAAATATCGGCGGAATCGGTAGGGCAAATCCCCACCAGAAGACCGCTCCGATGGGTAGCATTAAAAGCGTGAGCACCCCGCCGGATTTCTGGCCACTCCATAGCAGGACGCCGGCAACTACCTGCAGGGCGCAGACGACCAGGAAGGCAACCAGGAGTGGCACGGTTGTAGGGAAACCGGCATGCTCCAACGGACCGCGCCCGTACGCGGGAAAGCCCATTTCCAGTGAAATGTCGCGGCCGGTACGAAGGTTGTGAATGGCCGGGATACAGAACAAGCCCAGGCCAACGCCGATGCGCATGCAGGCCAGGGACATGTAGGCCGACGCC
>JBJYXA010000016.1:0-1551 GCA_046259705.1 Caldilineaceae bacterium | reverse complement strand
CGATCACGAAAAGCCGGTTGATGCCTTCCACGGTCTTGTTCTCAGAGACGATGAGACCGCTGATATAACGTTGAAATTGTATAAAAGCCTTCTCCGAGAACACGGAGGCAAAGAAGGGAGCATAATGTTGGACCAATTCGGGAATCTCAACCAACGGGAACATGAGCAAAACCTCCTTTCCGATTCCTATCGGCTCTATAGTACTCGTTTTGCTCACTGTTGGCAACTTTCATTATCAAGCGTTAGCAGTTCTATGACTGCTGTCTAGCTGCAAAAGTCGTGTCAGTAGATCCAAATTTGTGGTCATGATGCATCAGCGGACATAAAAGTTGATGGGCTTGCCCAATCCTTGTACACTGTAGGTTGCGACCAAAACAGTCCAAGGAGAGCAAGCCCATGGGAAATGATACACCAAAGTTGACGGACGATCAAGTGTTGGAACACGCGAGCCAAGATCTCGATACTCATCTGCCAGTGGTGGCGGAGGGTTACAAGTGCACAACGGAAGTCCTGCTGCACATCCTGTTGGTGGCAGCGGCACGACGGTGCACGATCGAGTCTGCCTGCGCTGAGCTGGAAAGCGGACCAAGCGGTGAAACCGTTCGTCAGTATCTGAACGCGCAGCTGACGCCTGAGCGCCTGCCAGAACTTGAGGCGAGTCTGAATGACGCGCTGGCTTCTCAAGTCCCGGAACGCCTGCACCGCAAAGCCCAAGACATCGCTATGGACCTGCATGACCGCCCTTACTATGGCAGGACACCGCAGGAAGAAGGGCTGTGGGTTCGCGGCCGAGCCAAGGCTGGTACGACTCGCTTCTACCGGGTGGCCACTGCCTATGTCATGCGTGACGGTCTGCGGGTGACCCTGGCCCTGCGCTTCTACTTGCCCACAGACGACATCGTCGGGGTTGTGCAGGCGTTGGCGGAGCGCATTGAAGTACTTGGAATCAGCGTAAATCGGTTGTTGTTGGACAAGGGATTTGATGGCATTGACGTCCAGAACTATCTTCGTCAAAGCGGAATCCCGTCTCTTATTGCCTGCTCGATCCGTGGCAAAACGGGTGGCACTCGGGCCTTGTGCAAGGGTAGAAAGAGCTATAGTACCACGCATACGTTTCGTAACCAGACAGAGAAAAAGGAGTCCACGGCAAACATCGCCGTGTGCCGTGTTTTCACAACGAGCAAGCGAACGGGACGCATGGAACGACGCGCCGATTGGTTGGTGTTCATCCTGATCAACTTGGATCTGACGCCGAAGCAGGCGCGGCAACTGTATCGGCGCAGATTCGGAGTCGAGACCAGCTATCGCTGCGCCGGCCAGGTCCGAGCTTGGACCACCAGCACGAATCCGGCGTTGCGGTTTGTGCTGATCGGTCTGAGCTTCTTTCTGCAGAACGTGTGGTTGCTTCTGCGTTGGCTCTACACCCAGATACCGCGGCGTGGCCGACGACGGCTTGACACCAAGCGGTTCACGCTCGCGCGCTTTGCCCGCTTCATCGTTTCGGCAGTTGAGAGACGATATGGTTGCATTCATGAAATCACTGCACCAGCC
>JBJYXA010000015.1:0-4343 GCA_046259705.1 Caldilineaceae bacterium | reverse complement strand
AACTTCAATACCGTAATTGGCAACGCGGTCATCGACCCGATCAGCGGTTCCGTACCCCATCGCGCTTATCTCTGTGAGGTGCAGCGCGTCGAACAATAGCTGTTCAGCCTCGATGGACGGAAGACGAGGCCCTCAGGCAAAGGTACGTTCGCCGGGTGAAGCGAACTCGTGGAACAACTCATGCACGGCGGCTACCGTTCGCTCCACGCAACGAGAAGTGAATGTGTCCAGGACTTCGGCTTTGACGCCAGCCTCGTCCGTTGCCTCCGCCAAAACCTCCGGCAGCTCGGCTTCAAACGCCTGTTCCAGCGCATCAAAACGGGCGCGTACCAGCGCGTTACGTTGCGGATAACATCCAGGCCGGCTGCCGACTGCGGCGCCCTTCGTCCTGTCTAGGAGTTCGCGAAACAACCACCAGTATGAATCGTCGACAAAGCTGTCGGCGACCACTAAATTGGGCGCCGTCACACTTTTGCCCTGCAGGCCCGCCGTGGACACGATGGCGGGTAGCGACTGTCCGTGAATAAAGAATGGTACATAGCATCCATTACAGGGCGGGCCGGGCGTCCACCAGAAGACGGGTAAATCGCCTTCTTTATTGGGCAGGATGGCAACACAGGAGCTGGCCGTGTTGCCCCATGTAAAATCGGCAGGGGAGTTGTGCATACACACAGTGAGACAATCTGGATCGGCGGCGTCGAAATATGGACCGCGCAGAAAGGTATCCTCGAAGTGGTCGCGAGCAATGCGTTTCATGAAGCCTAGCGTAACATCGCCGCGCTCCGCGTCCAGCAACTGGCCGGTTCGCATCACCCGCAGGTGAGAAAGATGCCGCGGCTTATTGTCGTTGATGTAGGCACGGGCGAAATCAAAGCTGTCTGACTCGTCTGCGGGCCACCAGCCCATTTCAACGGCATATTCCGCAACGTCTTCGCTACCGCGGTCCCAGTGTTCGCGTGTGGACGGCTGGTTGGATATGGATGCGGTACCCTGGTCCACTCGGCGTGCGACCCAACGCCTGCCCGCGGTTTCCAATATCCATGCTTCGTGAGGATCAACGATCAAGAATGAACCGTCGTAGCCCCCTTCGGCGTGGGAGCGCGTCGGCGCGCCGGATCCGAATTGACCATACTCTTCCACCAATTCGCCGATCACGGTTGTGGCCTCCGCAGCCGTGCGACCGCGCTCCAAACCTAAGCGGATCAGATCCATGCCCAGCAGGCCAAATTGCACCGCCTCGCCTCCGCTCCAACTCTGCCCTGCGCGCTGATACGGCTTGGTGTGAATGGCTTCGTTACCGATAGCCACGCTGAACTCGTTGATGCCTTCTTCGTAGCCCCAACACCAGTACGGGCTTGATCCGAGTGTCGTATAGGTCTCAGCTACCTGGGGAATCTGGACGTGCTCAAGTTGAAGTTGGCTGCCTGCTGGCCAGATCCGCCGCTCGTACCGTACTAGCGGTTGGCAATCGAACATGGGACGGTCGCTGTTCTTGCCGAGAATCACCTGACCGTCGCGTGTGGCGTCCGCCAATGCTGCCCATGTGTCACACATGGTTGCCTCCTCCTAGTCCTCGTTGTAAGGAAGACGCTGGAACTTGGGATAGTATTGCACGAACCACGAACTAGGTAGAGACGAATGGGAAATGACGGTCCCCTGCGCCGAATTACATTGGTGCACCGGATGCGCTAGGATAACCAATATCCAGCCACTCCTCCAGTCCACCGCGGATCGCTTTCACATCTGTAAAGCCGTTATCAGCCAATATCAGCGCCGCACGGGCGCTGGATTCTTCATTCGGTCAAGTGCAGTAGGTAATGATCTCCGCATCTTTGGGCAGTTCGCCCTGCCGCGCCTCGATCTCGTCCAGCGGAATCCACAACGCGCCGGGAATGTGCACGTCCGTGTACGAGTCAAGATCGCGTACGTCAACGAATATAGCGCTGTCGCTGGCAAGGCGTATGTGTGCATCGTCTGCCGAAATGCGGGCCACTTCCGGGTACGGGATGTCCGTGTCGTCTTGAGAATCAGCGGTGACCGCTTCAGAAGACGCCGAACTCCCCTCTCCGGGCCGCAACACGGCCACGTAGCCGGCGAACAAAAGCACCATGACGAGCGCTGCGCCTCCGAGTACGGCCCACAGCTCCCTTGAGGGGCCGCCACGGCGGTCGCCGGCACTATTCTGTGCCTCGAGTTCGGCATCAAGCATCGTGGCGGAATCTCTTTCCGCGGCTACTGCAGCCGGAGGCGGCACTACCGACGGTGCTGCCACGGCTTCTTGTTCTATCGGCGCTCCGCATTGCGGGCAGAAGTTGCCGCCTTCAGGCAGTCGAGCGCCGCATTGCGTGCAGAATGTCTGGCTCATAGATCACTCCACCCTTCCCCCACCGGGAAAGGCAATCGCTCACCGGGAAGGGCATCGGCAACGTCCCTCATTCCGGAACCCTCACATGGCGGAGCCATGTGCGTTGTCACGCTAGTGTACTGGTTGCGCGCCGTTTCGAAAAACTGAATCATGTCAGCAAGCGCAGAACTGCAGCGGCGAGAGGGTGTCCAGGGTGCTGTGGTAGAATCTCGATTAGTACCGCTTTACTATCATCATATCCTCGTACATCATGTCTTCGCATTAGGAAGGAAGCAGGTCAGTGGCGACTGCGCGCTCGATAGCTGGGAAGCCGACAAGAGCAGATTTGCAGCAGGCTGACGGCAAGACGATCTGCGATGTGATCGCTCCAGGACTGCGCTTGCTGTTCTGCGGTATCAATCCTGGCCTCTATTCTGCCTATACAGGATATCATTTCGCACGGCCGGGTAACCGTTTCTGGTCCACACTGAACGCTTCCGAATTTACTGCGGAACGATTGACTCCAGCGCGACAGGAGGAGCTGCTCGACGTGGGTATTGGACTCACGAACCTGGTGGCGCGCGCATCGGCTTCGGCGCGTGCTCTGGCCAGAGATGAACTCGTGGCGGGCGGGCAGCGTCTGGAGGAACAGATCGAGCTATTGCGCCCGCGGGCAGTTGCTATCCTAGGAATCGGTGCCTATCGGCGGGCTTTCGACAAGCCGGAAGCAACGATAGGGCGGCAGATGCCGGGGCTGGGACCGGCTCCGCTCTGGGTGCTGCCCAACCCGAGCGGCGCGAATGCACACTATCCGGCGCCCAAGCTGGTTACGGTTTTTCGGAAGTTTCGTGAGGAACTGGAACAGTTGTATATCTGGCCGTAGACTGTGCGAAAGCCTGTCGCGTTGCACCAAACAAAGCATCGCCAGAGAAAAAACCGAACATGAATGCAAAAGGCGGCGTCAGTCGACATGAACCCAATTGCCGTACGGCGCGCCTCGTCAGCGTAGGCGTAAGTGCTGCATTCTTGCTGATCATGGTGTTGGCTCTGACCAATGAGGACAGGCCGCCGCCGGCAGCGTTTCCCGTTCTTGCATTGTTGGGGTTGAGCATCATTGCCAGCTTTGTGGCATGGCGGTACCCTCGTGTGGGCGGTGTGGTTGTGCACGTAGCGGCAGTCGCGCTGGGTGTAGTCGCGTACGTGTCGTCAAGAACGTTTGGTATGGGAAGCGGCAGCCTCATAACCTCCCTGATCTATGCTGTCCCATTCCTCGTTGTAGGTCTGCTCTTTGCACGTTGTGAGTCCGAATCGTCGGAGGATCTCACCGAGTAGACCGGCCTAGGCGAGCAACCTGGAGCATCTTTGCCCCCATGGATTCATTGTTGCGTTGCTTTCGTTCCCAATTTGCCTCACTTGACAGTTTGCGGTTCCGCAACAAACTTGGACGAGGTGATATTGGGAACAAGCCCCTGCGCTACCACGTCCCACTTGTAGATTGACGGCCTATGCAGGCGATCGGACACTCCTGCTCCGAGAAATGGGAAGAGGTGAGCGATTATGGGACCCAAGGCAATTTCGGCGCTTATCCTTGGCGCCAGCTTGTTCGGCTTCGTTGCATGTGCACCGGCGGATTTACCTGCATCAGGCGGGTCAGCGACACCAGCACAGAACCAGACTGCAACTGCAGCGTCTCCACCCGCGGCGGAAGCAACTACCGTTGAGCAAGAGGCTGAACCTGCGGCCGTAAGTACGCCAGTAACCCAGGATGAGACGCAACCGGAGACTGAAGAGGAGACGACCATGCCCGAACAACCGACACCGGACAACGGGGCGCAGACCCAAGCGGAGGACCCGCAGGCGGCTGTGATGGCGCTCGCCGTTGAAGATCTTTCGCAACGACTGGGCATTCCTGGAGATCAAATCAGGGTGAGTGATGTGCGCGCAGTTACCTGGCCGGACAGCAGTCTTGGCTGTCCCCAGCCGGATATGATGTACGCTC
>JBJYXA010000014.1:3842-13038 GCA_046259705.1 Caldilineaceae bacterium | reverse complement strand
GCGCTGTTGTTCAGACGCCGAAGAACCCCTCCTCGGAGGCGTCTAGAGAGGGACCCGGAGAGACTCCCATCGATCTGGGTCCCTCGTCTTTTTTCCAGCGATATCACTAACTTCTCTACAACTAACTCACGTACTCTGCGATGGCAGTACCTGACTGTGACAACAATCTGTTGACGAACGTCAGCAGGGGGCCTCGTTGCTCGTAACCGCTCTCACTGTACTGGGACAATCCCATATACACCCCCTGGCGCGTACGCCGCAGAAGCCCCAACACTAATCTGCGCATGCTCCGCTGCCGTGCCGTATACTCGTCCAGATCGGTCCACGGACGGCCAGCAGGCCAAGAGCGAGAAAGCACATAGGGGTGTGTGAGGGGCTGGTAGAGACGTTCCCACCAGCCTGGGGAGCCCACGTCCAGCCAGAACTGGTAATTGACAGCGCGGTTGCGCATCAGGAACGTATACGCAGGCGCGATCAGTACGGCGTCCTCCTGTTCCTTCCATCCGCCAGGAAACAGCGCACCTACAGCGCCCGCTTCTACGAGCCTGCAGAATTCTAGCCCGGTGTCGGCTCGTAGCTCCTCGGGCTCAGAACGCAGGGATGGCTCGATCGCCCAGCGGAAATTGCGCGCCGCACTGACGAGCTGGAAAATCACGCGGGCGGCGTCCATATCATCGTGATAGGCATAGTCCGGCTGGCTGAGGATTTCGCCGAATAGACGAGACCAGTAGTGATCGAGCGGTTCAGGTTCCAACTCGGAACGGTAGGCGTAGATCCAGTCGCGTAGGTGATCGTAGCGTTCGCCAACCAGATACGACACCCGTTGCCTGCTGGCGCCCTGCAGGGTCTCGAACGGTGAGAGCTCTGGTGTGCCTGATTTGGGCCGGTAGCAGTTGCTCGCCAAGAGGCTAGCTCGAATAGGGTCGGCCGCGTCAATCGCGGATGAGAACATTGCTGCGACGTCGGTGTTCGACGGTACGATGCGCCAGTACGGGTGGCAAAGCGCTGCGAGCGTGAGCAGCGTGCGTGCGGCCGGCTCGTTGCGTAATGGACGACTTGGACGATGCGTCGTCGACGGCACGCTGTGGCTTTCCAAGGCGGTCTGCAGACTAAAGCGGAGTGCATCGCTCATGTAGGGAGCCAGGACAACTATCTGGTCTGGGGAGACAGCATATTTGTCCACTAGACTGGCTATCTCGTCCGCTATCCAATCAATCATCTGTGGATAGAAGCGGAAGCTTGTAGCGGGCAACACAATCGCAGGTGCGCGCTCCGTGTCTTGCAGCGCCTCGGCCGGAACCTCCTCAGCTCCCGATTCAGGTCGTTCGAACCCGTCGCGGCGGCTTCTATGAGCCGGATCGAGCAAAAGCACGGAATGCCGTTCCAGAACGCGAACCTGACGCGACATCGTGTACGAGGCTTCTACGTGGATTGTTCTATCACACAGGGGGCGCAGGCGCGCGACGCCGTCTGGTGCGGCGCCAAGGAACAAGCGTACGCCGCCATCCTGATCGGCGACAAGCAAGGCGCTGTCCAGGCTGCCTATCCAACTTTCGACCAGGCTATGTGCCGTAAAGGTGTCTTCCTCAATGTTGTCGTAAACAAGATGATGTACCGAACGCAGAAGATGTGTACGACTCCACTCGTTGCGCAAAATATGTTGGTTGAACAATTCAATCTGAAGACTATAGTCCACCAGGTTGCGCGCGAGGCACAACGCTCGAAACTGCCGGCTGATGTCACGAGCTGACCGCAGCGCATTGAGAGAAGCAGCATGTTGTTCGCCCGGTGGTGCAGTGGCTTCGAGACGAACATATGCCTCATCAATGGTGAAGCCATTGAGGGCAGCCTTGTTGAGATTATCCAGCACCTGGCTGATGATGCGATTGCGTTCGACGCGGATTCCCTGGAAGGCCCCGTTCGCCAGCGCGCCGTCGACGATCGGCCCCATGTGGTACTGACTCGTCTCCAAATTGAGGAAGATCGGCTCTTGAGATGGGTTGGCGAATCCCGCACCGGATGAAACAAGCGGCCAGTACAGCTCCGCAGACCTGCGCGCCAAACCTGCGACCGTGGTGACCTGCACGGGAGATCCCGGCGGCACGCCAGGTCTGCGCAGAGCTGTGACATACGGACGGGCAAGCGTGCGCTGCGGCGTCAGTACAAGGATCTCTGCCCCCCGTACCTTTTCTTGTCCGAGGAGCCACATGAGACGATGGATCGCCAGCGTCGTCTTGCCCGCACCAAACGGTCCCTCCAGAAACAGCTTGTTGGGCGATTCGATCGCCGGTAGTATGCTGTCTAGCGCGGACGGGTTCTGTGCGGATACGTCTGACATAGACACATCTTACCTATACAAGAGTGCCATAGAAAATCCCGAGAAATGTCGAGGAGGGCTGGGGTTGTGGTGACTTACGAAATTCCCTTGATGCCGGGACCGGTCTCTATACCGGAGGAAGTTCGCGCTGCCTACGGAATCGACTACGGCAGTGCCGATACGGAAGAGGAATTCTTCACGCTATACAATCAATGTGAGCGCGGCCTCCAGCAGATGCTGGCAACCGACAACCAAATCGCTATCCTATCCGGCGAGGGCATGATCGCGCTATGGGGGGCCTTGAAAAGCATCATCCAGCCGGGCGACAAGGTGCTGGCCGTGGGCACCGGCGTGTTTGGTTACGGGATCGCCGAAATGGCGGAACAGATCGGCGCAGACGTCGAGGTGGCAGGTTTTGGATACGATAATGTGCTCGAGCCCGACCAGGTACGTGCGGCGGCAAGAAATGTGAGACCGAAGCTTATCACCGCGGTGCACTGCGAAACGCCCAGCGGAACGCTGAATCCCATATCCGATCTCGGTGAAATTGCGCGCGAAGTGGAGGCTCTGCTGTATGTGGACTTCGTGGCTAGCGCCGGCGGTGCGCCGCTGCAGGTGGATGAGTGGGGCATTGACTTGGGCCTGCTGGGCAGCCAGAAAGTGTTGAGTTGCATGTCGGACCTGGCGATGGTAAGCGTCAGCGAGCGGGCATGGGAAGTGATCGAGCGAGTGAACTACCCAGGGTATGATGCCCTGGCGCCCTGGCGCACGGCGGTAGCGAACCGTTATCTTCCCTTCACCCACAATTGGCAGGCCATGGCCGGACTTCGCATAGCCATTGAGCGGTTACTTCAGGTGCAGACCTTGACAAAGTCGATCCTTGACCACCGTGCAGTGTCACGTTACTGCATTGGAAGGCTGTCCGAGATGGGCGTGGAGATTTGGCCCGTTTCTGCCGACATATCCTCTCCCACAGTCACCGCAGCGAAAGTTCCCGCCGAATGGACATGGGAGAGACTGGACTCGGGCTTGAGACAGCACGGTATGGTGGTGGGGGGAAGCTACGGGCCCCTTACGGGCAAGGTCTTCCGCATAGGCCACATGGGTTCTCAGGCGGACCACAACCTCGTGGCGCGCGGCATGGATGTGCTGGAACAGGTCCTGCACGCCTCGTGAGTATGTGATAGTCAAGCCGCACACCCGGTTGGGTTTGGCGCGTGTGAAGCCCAGGGCTAAAATGGGAAAGATTGCCGTCCGACTAAACAACCCGATGCTTTGCGCTGTCGCGGATCGTGGATGGCCGGAATGCCTAACAACGTCTGAAGCCGTGACACGCGCAAACCTCCCATTGTAGAAAGCCCCGCCTTGAGTATCCCGGATTATCCAACCCTCTTCTGGGTGACAGCCATCATCGCCATCATTATGGTCGGCATCGCCAAGGCCGGTTTCGGGGGTGGCGTCGGCGCCGTCGCCACCCCCCTCATGGCCCTGACGATCTCCGTTACCGACGCGGCGGCGATCCTGTTGCCGCTGCTGATCGTTGCCGACATTCTGTCGATTCGCTACTATCGCAGTGAGTTCGACCGCAAAAGCCTAAAGCTGATGATCCCTGGCGCGGTCATCGGCGTGCTCCTGGGGGCATTTTTCTTCGGCTATTTTGATGACAACGAGCGTGTTCTGCGTATAGCGCTGGGCATCTTGTCGTTGGCCTTCGTGGCGTACCAGCTGGTGCGGTCCGTGCTTGCCGGTGTATTGGTTAGGAGCCATCCGCCTGCCTATGCCGGCGTTCTTCTCGGCGGCGCGGCCGGCTTCACCTCGACGCTGGCGCACGCGGGGGGGCCACCGGCCACTATGTATCTCTTGCCGCAGAAGTTCCCGCGCCAGATCTACGTTGGGACCAATGTCTTCTTCTTCTTTGCACTCAATCTGATCAAGGTCCCTGCCTATGCTTATTTGGGTTTGCTGCGAATCGGTAATTTGACTACCATACTTATCCTTGCGCCGTTTGCCCTAGTAGGCGTTATGCTCGGCGTCTATCTGAACCGTCGCTTTTCTGACATATGGTTCAATCGTGTCGTCTATGTACTTCTGTTTATCACCGGTCTGGAGCTGATTTCCGGACGGAGTCTCGTAACTATGTTTGCCAGCTGAAGTCAGTGCGAAAGGGAATAGGACGTTGTGAGTACCGATCGGCAGCCAACACACGCAGAACTCGACGAATTCCTGGCGGGGCCCCGTCAGGCGATTTTTGCCACGAACCATGCGGGCAATGCACCGCAGCTCAGCCCGGTGTGGTATGTATGGCAAGATGGAGTCCTGTACGTCAGCACGAGTGCAAATTCACTAAAAGCCCGAGACATTGCGCTGGACAAAAATGTCAGTGTTTGTGTCGATGGCGGCAGCGGCGACTATCGGTACACAGCCATGAGCGGCGAAGTCGAGATCGTTCCATACGGCTCGCCGCTGCAGGAAGAGATGCGATATCGCATCATTCGCAAATACCACGACAGTGACGAGAGCGCCCGCGCCTACTACGATGCGTCCGCGGCTGAAGAGAATATTCTCATTGTGCTGCATCCCAACAGAATCGTGTACAAGGACTTCAACGGCTAGGCCAGGAGCAGGGTCAGATTCCATTCGATGGCGGTCGCAGAGGCGGCCGTCGTGTCCATCCATTCACAATCGAGCAGGTGCGTATGTCTATCCCCCCGTTTGACCAACCGGGAAAGTTCTGGCGAGGCAATCTACATACCCATTCTACGGTTTCTGACGGCACCCATACGCCTGAGGAAGTGTGCCGTCTCTACCAGGAGGCCGGCTACGATTTCGTTTCGCTTACGGAACACTGGATGGAAATGTTCGGTCGACCGATCCTGGACACGCGCGAGTTGCGCACGGAACATTTCACCACCCTGATTGGGGCGGAGTTGCATGGTCCGCAGACGGAAATGGGCAACGTGTGGCACCTGGTTGCCAATGGATTGCCGCTGGATTTTCGGCCGAACCCGGATAGTACGGGGCCTGCACTGGCACAGATGGCGATCGACGCCGGTGCTTTCGTGTCTGTCGCGCATCCGCAGTGGTATACACTCACGGAAACCGACATCCAGTCTCTAACCTCGTTCGATGCAATCGAAGTGTTCAACGGCGTCGCGGTGGACCACAATGACCGGCCGGATAGTTGGCATATCGCCGACATCTTCCTTAGTCGGGGCATGCGCACGAATATCACGGCAGCGGACGACTTTCATGGCTTTACAAACGCGTGGGATTTCCAGCAGGGATGGGTATGGGTGAAAAGCGAAGAGCTGACTCCACAAGCGCTGCTCGCGTCGTTGAAGGCGGGACGCTACTATTCATCCACCGGCCCCATGATACACGAGGTCACTTTGTCTGCGACGGGCAAAGTGACGGTTCGCTGTTCGCCAGCCGAGCGTGTGCTTGTGTCGGGAAAAGGTCCGGCCGTTGTTGTAGCCGGCGGCAGAGGATTGCGTCGAGTTGAGATCGATCTGCAGAAATTTGACAGCCCCTATGCCCGGGTTACGGTTCGCGATGCGTACGGTCGTCACGCGTGGACGAACCCGTTCTGGTTCGATGAGTTATGATCCGGTGACCGTAATCGTGTCTATGCCCAGTGCATCCCCGACAGGATCGCCCTCATTCGAGTAAATATCGAGACGGTCACCGTTATCATCGTACATGCCAATCAATAACGCATAATCGCCCGCGGGCGCGTCCCGGGCAATAACGATGGAATAGCGATCCACGATGGTATCGCCGGGCAACCAGCGGTCGGTTGGCAACCGGTCGCAGACGGGTACGCCGTCGCGCTGACCTGCCTTGTGATAAGTATCCGGATCGATGATCTGCGTAAACACTTTATAAGATTGGCCCGGGGTGGCCGTCGTCTGCCAATAGAGCGTGACGTCGACGCGCTCGCCCGGCCGCGGCTGTTTGTTCTGCAGCGTGTACCCCTCCAGCCAGATATCAGAACCGAAGCGGAAGTCGAGCGGATGCTCGATTTCAGTCCAGCCGGCCACCCCAGGCGCCTCGAACAGGGGGCCGCTCAATTCAGCGTCGAAGAAAGACTCGTAGTCGGCAATGTCGTGCACTTGCGGTGAAATTGTTTCGTCCGCATCGCGTTCGTAAATCTCCAGACGGGATTCCCCGTTGACGGTGACTACGTGGATGAGCGAATACCCATCGTCTTCGCTCGGACGCTGCGGTGGTGCCGTCAGCCCCTTGTTGGTCGGTTCATTCCAAGGCGTGAACACATAGTATTGCGCATCGCGAGGGCATTCAGCCGAGAATCGCGTGTACCAGTTAGAAACGCCGCGCTTGCCGTTACGGGCGAAGGGAGCGTCAAGCGTACCGTCGGCGTAGAGGGCGCCGACAACCTTCCAGCCATTCTTGAACGGGAACCCGAAGATAGCGTTCTGCCGCGCTGACTTCATCGGGGTCCAGTAGAGGCGCGGGCGGTTCTCTTCCCAGGTGCGCAACACTTCCACCTGGTTATGCACGAACATCCAGTAGCCGTAGTTTGCGAACACCAGCGTCAGCACGGTGGCTAATGACACGCCGATTGTCGCCGCAGGCCGCCGGCCCAACCGTCTGTCAAGCGTCTGCCATGCGAGCCCGGACACGTTGCCTATCAGCAGGGACATGGGGATAAAGAAATCATAGACGTGCGTGCGCGGTTTCTGAGTGATGAAAAGTGCAAGAATGAATGCGAACGAGAACCAGAGCCACACGGCTCGCTCGGGGACAGAGACCTTGCGGCCCAAGATCGCAGGCAAGACGGCAACGGCAAAGAATAGCCATGCGTAGTCCGTGCCGCTGAGCCGTAGCAATTCAGGTCGTATGAAAAAGCCTGCGAGGACGGCCACCAGGACCGCACTAGCGGCCCAGAACAACCGTATCGGCAGCGTTTTGCGGTACACAGCGATCGTCGCGGCGGTGAGCGCTGCGACGAGAAACGCGAAATAGTAGGTAGAGCTATAGATGATGGTACGCGTGAAGAAATCGGCAAGATTATTGTACGGGAAGCCTGTACCGATGCGGTTGCCCGTGATTTCGGCAAACGTCCGTGCGAAACGCGGATGCTGGCTGAACGGCAGGTAGAAGAGCAGCAGGAGCGCAAACGCCAACAGTACCGGCAGAACAAAGTTGCGAGCCGACCGCAAAGTCGCGTCACGCCGTTGCATGGACTCGGCTGCAAGATAGATAACGGGGATAGCCACCAGGGCCGCCTCAAAGTGGGCAAGTACGCCAGTCGCAAAAAAGAGCGCTGCCAGGTATAGGAGCACTGGAGAGCGACGAGGTTGTTCCACATAGAGGTAGATAATGCCGGCAACCAGGACGACCATCAGAAAGACGAGGCTCTGGTACTGCACGATACGCGAGAATCCGATGAAGTAACCATCCACGGCCAGTACCATGGCGGCAACCCAGCCGGCAACCGGGCCGAAGAATCTCCAGCCCAGCCAGAACAACGCCAAGAGAGCGGTTACATTCGCGATGGCAAAGGGAAGCCGCGCCGAAGCCTCATTCATCCGGTCGGCCATCGTGTAGACTGCCGCGGTCACCAGGATCTCTGCTGGTCCCTTATCGTGGACAAACAGACCGTCCTCGCGGCCCTGAATTGCCTCTGCTGCGTGCGTGATCACGCTGACTTCGTCATCTTGAAACTCAGAATAGGAGATGCCCGGCACTCGAAGGAAAGACGCTACGAGCACCAGAGAGGCAATAGCAAGCCACAGCCACACATTATGCGAGCCGTGATGTTCGTACGCGCGACCGAGTGCAGCGACATCGGAGGCGGCAATGCTCTGGTTGCGACGCAAGAACGCGATGATAAATAGCACGCCGGCGAGGGCATCAAATGCGATTACGGTCGGCCACTGCCCCAGCCCCCCGGGTAAATACGTGAGCATCAGGGCAAAAAGCACCGTGACGGCGTAGCCGGCGCCCATGGCCAAGAGCAAGTACTCGGCGCGGCGTACCTGCCGGTCCAGTCTCAGTGCCGCACACAGCAAGAAGCCGGTCACCGGAACGGCAAGAAGGAATGCGGACAGCGCGCGCAATTGCCAGGGCACCGGCGCAAGTATCAGGGCGTTTAAAGCTAAGGCAAGGATGCCTACGGCAGCAGCGGCTCGATTGGACAAGCGATCACGTCTCCTTGCAGCAGGACGAAAAGGGTCAACGTGGGCAGTGTACCGATAGCGAGGGTACAACACAAAAACGGCCCCGTTCAACCTTGCGCACAAGTTCGCGTTCTGACTGCGGCACGCTATAATGGATTCTGTACGTTTCCATCCCATCGTCACCTAAGAGCGCCGACACTCTAGCGCATCGACAATGCAAAGTGTCGACTCGCAAGCAGCGAATGCAAAGACCGTTTAATTCAATCTATACCCATGGCTTTGTGCGTGTCGCAGCCGCGGTGCCGCATGTACAGGTAGCCGATCCCGCGTTCAATGTGGAACACACGCTGGCGCTGGCCGCACGCGCCGACCGACAGAGCGCTGCGCTGGTCGTATTCCCCGAAATGGGAATATCGGCGTATTCTAACGACGACCTATTCCAGCAAGATGCGCTGCAGGACGCGGCTCGCGATGCAATCGCTACATTGGTGCGAGAGAGCACGCAACTTCGACCACTGATAGTGGTGGGAGCGCCGCTTCGGCTGCAGGAAAGGCTGTTCAACTGCGCCTTAGTGATACACCGCGGCGCCGTCCTCGGCATTGTGCCCAAGTCCTATCTACCTAACTATCGAGAGTTCTACGAGAAGCGCCAGTTTGCGGCCGCACGCGATGCACTTAGTGGAGAAGTACAGTTTCTAGGCAGGTCGATGCCATTTGGCAATGACCTGGTCTTCGA
>JBJYXA010000014.1:0-3742 GCA_046259705.1 Caldilineaceae bacterium | reverse complement strand
TAGCTTGGGATGGTCACGCCATGGTGTATGCCAACGGTAGCCTGCTGGCGGAGTCTCAGCGATTCGCGATGGAAGAGCAACTCGTCACGGCCGACGTGGACTTGGAACGGCTGGTACAGGACCGCAGCCGAATGACCAGCTTCATCGACAGTGCCACGGATCATCGCGATCGCGTGGCAGCCGTGCGCAGGATTCCATTTGAGCTGGGAGTTCCCGATAACGAAGTCCCGCCGCTGCGCCCCGTGTACCGTTTTCCATACGTACCCAGCGACCCGGCATCGCTCGACGACCGCTGCTACGAAGTCTACAACATCCAGGTGCACGGATTGGCCAAGCGCTTACAGGCTACGGGTATCCAAAATGTGGTAATTGGCGTATCGGGCGGGCTGGACTCGACCCAGGCACTCATAGTGGCCGCGCGCACGATGGACCTCATGGGTTTGCCGCGCACAAATGTGCTCGCGTACACGATGCCCGGTTTTGCCACCAGTTCGGGAACCAAGCAGAATGCTCACCGGCTCATGGAGGTGATCGGCGTCAGCAGCCATGAGATCGATATTCGACCTTCGGCCCGGCAGATGCTCCAGGATCTTGAGCATCCTTTTTCCGACGGGATTCCACAGTATGACGTCACGTTCGAGAACGTGCAGGCCGGAGAACGGACATCGCATCTGTTTCGTCTTGCGAATTTCCACGCCGCGATCGTGTTGGGAACGGGCGATCTGAGCGAGCTGGCACTTGGCTGGGCAACGTACGGCGTCGGCGATCAGATGTCACACTACAATGTGAACAGCTCGGTGCCTAAGACGCTTATCCAGCACCTCATACGGTGGGTGGCTTCGACGCGACAGTTTGGCGACGAGGCATCACAAGTTCTCAACGCGATCCTAGAGACGGAGATTTCGCCTGAGCTTGTGCCCGGCGACGATGACAGTGGTGACGGCCCCGCACAAAGTACGGAAGCGGCCATCGGCCCTTACGAGTTACAGGATTTCAACCTTTACTACACCTCTCGTTTCGGCTTCCGGCCTAGCAAGGTGGCGTTTCTCAGCTACTATGCCTGGCATGACAAGAGCAGCGGCGTTTGGCCGCCGTTTATTCCGGAATCCAAACGAAACGAGTATTCGCTGACGGCCACCAAACACTGGTTGGAGGTATTCCTGTTTCGATTCTTTCAAGTTAGCCAGTTCAAACGTTCTGCGTTGCCGAACGGCCCCAAGGTTGGCTCGGGTGGTTCGCTGTCGCCGCGCGGTGACTGGCGGGCGCCCAGTGATTCTTCGGCAAGCGCGTGGCTCGACGAACTGCGACAGCACGTACCCGACCAGTTCTAGCTCCAAAACGCGTCCATTCCCCTGGACCGTGTGCGGCTCAGAGGATGATTTTACGAAGTAAGGCGAGCAGATGAGCAACGTCAAAAAGCAATATGCCATCGTAGGTACCGGCGGCCGAGCAGCCATGTACGTGGAGGCTATCGTCGACACGTATGCAGACTTTGCGGAACTGGTAGCGCTGTGTGACTTGAGCCAAGTGCGCATGGATTACTACGTTCGCCAGATCGAGGAGAGCGGTCATGGGCCGGTTCCGACCTACAAGGCGGCTGACTTTGACCGCATGCTGGCTGAGACGAATCCGGACGTCGTCATCGTTACCTCCATGGATTCGACGCACCACGAGTACATCATTCGAGCGATGGAGGCAGGCTGCGACGTCATCTGCGAAAAGCCGATGACCATAGACGCAGGCAAAGCGCAGGCCATACTAGATGCCATCGGACGCACCGGGCGTACGCTGCGCATTACCTTCAACTATCGCTATGCCGCCCTAAGTACGAAGGTCCGCGAGCTGCTGATGCAGGGATTGATCGGCAATACGTTTCACGTAAATTTTCAGTGGCTGCTGGACACGTACCATGGCGCGGATTACTTCCGCCGCTGGCACCGAGAAAAGGACAAGTCCGGCGGGCTGTTGGTGCATAAGGCGACGCATCACTTCGACCTCGTGAACTGGTGGATCGGTTCGAGACCCGAAACCGTATTTGCTCTGGGCGCCCTGCGTTTCTACGGCGCCGACAACGCCGCAGAACGCGGTCAGACGTACACATACCAGCGATATACCGGCGTACCCGAAGCGGCCAGCGATCCCTTCGCACTGATGCTGGACAAGAACGAGACGCTGACCGAATTGTACCTGAACGCCGAAGAGGAAACGGGATATATTCGTGACCGCAACGTTTTTGGCGCGCCGGTGACCATCGAGGACACCATGAGCGTGACGGCGCGCTACAAGAACGGCGTCATCCTGACCTACGCATTGCTGGCCTACTGCCCGTGGGAAGGGTATCGCGTCTCGTTTACGGGCGACATGGGCCGTCTGGAAGTTGAGTTGGTCGAGCAGGTAGGCAAGACATTCGTCGGCGGACAGGAAGAAACCGTGGATGCGGACGCCGAGACGCTGAGTCGGTTTGGCGGTGCACATATCCGTGTCTATCCCACCTTCGGGACCCCGTATGAGGTGCCGGTACCTATTGTCAGTGGCGGTGGTCATGGAGGCGGCGACCCCGTCATGTTGGATCAACTATTCCTGCCGGAACCGCCCGAAGATCCGTTCCGCCGGGCAGCCTCGCATGTGGACGGCGCGGCTTCCATTCTGCTGGGCATCGCTGCCAACCGATCCATGGCGGAGGGCAGAGCGGTCAACATAGACGAGCTGATCGATCTGGACGCTCTCGCAGACGCCGGCGCCTAAGCGGATCGTCGGCAATATCGAACGCCATCGCCACGAAAGCAATGTTGCCAACCGTTGTGGCTACGGAGCGCGGCCGGAAGACGAGATGCGACAGCATCAGAACTTACAAAGCATTTGCAGTAATCAGTAGACGACTTTCTTTCAGTACTAACACCTCAAGAGGACGAAATTATGAAGACTCGAACTGGACACTTTCCCATTGGCTTTCGACGGGGTCGGGGTGACTGGCAATCAGATCTCGGCAAACTTGTGGAATGGGCGGTGGACAACGAACTTGAAGTCATCGACATTCGGTCAAATGACGTCGATTCCGCACAGGTCGTTCTCGACGCCGGGCTGCGAATCGGTTCCGTCGACTTTGCGGCCTCCAGACAAATGATTTCCTCGGATCCTGCAGTGCGCGCCGAAGCAATTGAGAAGAACAAGGAACACATTGCCAAGTGCGCCAAGTTGGGCACGGTCAACCATTTTCTGGTCATGATTCCTATGGATCCGTCGTTGCCGCGTGCGGAGAACTTCGGATATATGGTGGAGAGCTATGCCCAGATCGTACCGGCTCTGGAGGCCGCGGGCGGCCGCATCGTCATCGAAGGGTGGCCAGGGCCCGGTGCGCTCTGTTGCACGCCCGAGGGCTGCCGCGCCCTTTTTAGGGAAATTCCTTCGCCGGCGTTGGGCATCAACTATGACCCGTCTCACCTGATCCGTATGGACATTGACCATGTCCGCTTCCTGCGTGAATTCGTCGATCGCGTCTACCATGTGCATGGAAAAAGCACTGAGCCACTGGTGGACGACTACTACGAGTTTGGTCGAGAGCAGCCGGCAACGTTTGCTGAGACCAAGCCATTCAGCGGTTACACCTGGCGCTATACGATCCCGGGCCATGGTGTAGCACGTTGGGGAGATATCTTCTCCGTACTTGCAGAAAACGGCTACGAAGGATGTGTCTCCATCGAGCTGGAGGATCGGAACTTCTATGGTTCTGCGGAAGCAGAGC
>JBJYXA010000013.1:45460-46709 GCA_046259705.1 Caldilineaceae bacterium | reverse complement strand
CGTGGTACCAGCCATCGTCGTAGATGGTCCCGTTGGGGTCATTCATCCAACAGCAGGGTGGACGAAAATGGTAGATGGGGCGGTTGGGGTCGTCAGCGACGCCCGGCGCCTTGGCAGCGATGCTGGCCTCAGCCGCGGCGAGGGCATTCTTAGCAGGGTCTTGTGAAGCTTGCGCAGTCATTGTCGTATTTGCTCCAGGGATAAGATGTCAGATGAATTCGTATCTCTCCACGTAGTATCTGCAGCCGGCTCTCCTACGGCAAATCATGCTGGTTTGTGGGAGGTCCCGACTGCTGGAGCGAAACGACGGTGAAACCCATTTGGAGAATAAGAACGTTTGTTCTATACTGTATTAGAACATGTGTTCCGGGCGCGAGTTGGTCCATTGCGAAGGAGCGATAGATGAGCAGAACAATCGAAATCTCGCAGACCGAGACCTGGGTTGGTCCCATATTGCAGGCGGCTTCCGTCGCCGAACCGGGTGATACCATCGTCGTGCACAGCCACGCGCAGGACAGCTTCCTGCACAGCCAGCTACTGGAGATCGGCAAGCGCGGTGTCAAGACCATCAACACGCGCCGGCGCCATCCTACTGCGCGCCCGTATGACGACCGCGATCCCCTGGAAAACGCCGAGAAACTGTTCGCCTGGATACAGTCTCAGGCGCACGCGGCGCGCCAGAAAGTCTAGAATTCGCCCGCCAGTATCGCTCACAGACGTGCTGTAGAACCCCCGAATATGGGGAGAGGTCTGCACGCGGGAGAATACGTTTGTAAGGTGGCGCTTGTGTTTTGGTGGGCGCTCTGCATCAACTATACTGCGAACCTATAAGGTAAAGCCTGAGGTCATCTGCACCGCAAGGGTGGATACTTGGTACGACTCGCTGGAGATGGGGGGCGTATCCAAACCAGAAATGCCTTCATCAGACAGTGGTGGAGTTCCGGACAAGCGCAAATTCGTCCGCAATACGCCGGACAGGTCACAGGGGAAGTCTGGTGCGTTAGGCCGAATTGCCGCCACGTGTGATAACCCACCACACCACAATGAGTAGATAGACGCCATATGCGCATATTGATCACAGGGGCGGCCGGTCTGCTTGGCGCAGCCGTTTCACTTGCCCTGCCGGAATCTGCGGTTGTCCGTGCCGTAGATCTAGCGTTTAGCGATCCTTTGCCGCCTAGCCTACAGCGCGTTGAATTGATGCCTGGGGACCTGCGTAACCAAGAATTCGTGTCTCAGGCAGTGCAAG
>JBJYXA010000013.1:14073-45360 GCA_046259705.1 Caldilineaceae bacterium | reverse complement strand
CCTTGCGTGAGGTGACCCGCGTTACGGGCGTTCCTGCGATTTGTCTACGTTACGGCCGCGTCGTTGACGAGGGCGAAGTGCAAAGCGATGCTCTGTCCGGCCAGCCGCCCGACCCTCGCTGGATTCACGTTGATGACGCCGTGTCGGCCACGTTACGTGCGACGAACGTGGAAGCCACCGGTTGGCATGTGTACCATATCAGCGCCGCCGGAGACAAGGCGGCTGTGCCCAATGCCCAATCTGTACAGGCGCCTTTCTCCTATGCGCCTGTGCACACTTTTCTGGAGGTGGACGAACCTTTTCCCGCCTTCAGCGATCCACTGCCGGAGCCGCTGCCACAGAGACCTATTCGTCGTGCGATCATCTTTGGCGCAGGCGGGCCATTGGGCGCTGCGGTGGCGGAGAATCTCAAGGCGTCCTACGAATTGCGCCTTGCCGATATTCGTCCGGTAGAAGAAGCGGCCGCAGCCAAGCCACAGTCTCCCGGCGCACCATTGCCCACTCCGCCACTACCGCCACATGAGTGGTTGGTGATGGACGTGCGTGACGCAGACCAGGTCATGGCTGCCTGCGAAGGCATGGACGCCATCATAAATTGTTCCGTGCTGCGCAGCGACCCAATCGATGCCTTTCGCGTGAACACGCTCGGTGCATATCATGTCATGCGCGCAGCTGTTCAGAATCGCATCAGCCGAGTCGTTCACACCGGTCCCTTTCTGGTGGCGCAAGAAGGCCCGTCAGGGTTCCGCTGGGACGACTGGATCGTGGACGACGTCCCGGCGCGGCCGGGAACAAGCTGGGTGTATAACCCAACCAAGCTATTGGGCAAGGAGATCTGCCGCATCTACGCAGAATACTATGGGCTAGAGGTTCCCGCGCTAGCCTTCGTACATTTTCGCAACCCAGCGACATCAGGCCGAACGCCGGATTCGCCTCCCGGGTGGCGCCTCAACCCGTTCAGTGTATCCTGGACAGACGCGGCACTTGCCGTGCGAGCGGCACTGGAAGTCAGGAAATTGCCTTCACCGTTCGAATATATACACATCGGCGCTGAACTGCCGCACGGCGTCTATCCCATGGACAAAGCCAAGCGCATACTCGGCTGGGAGGCGAAGGATTACTTCGAGGAGTGTTATGCGAGAGGCCAAACTTAGGGGCGTTTACGCCTACCAAGTATTCGACCACGTGCCTGTTTGATTCTCCAGGCTCGTGCCTACCATACTTTCACTCTCGACATATTGAAACCAATTCACACGCTCCAGCAACCGCCGGTGTTCCTGAAGCGCTTCTACGCTGGGATACTCCTCAATTCCAAAGACATGCCACGTCTCGTTTGCCCAGCCCGATTGGCATTCCACGATGCGGTGCCCGCAGACTTCATCACGCGCCTCGCCTACCCTGCTCAGCAGCGTCTCCTTTTCTTCCTCCGACAGTCGGTACCATTCGTCCAGCCATCGTAGCCGGTAGAATCTGTAGATGGGCATAGCGCGCTCCTCCTCGCCACCAAACCGTATGCGAATCGCCTTACGGGGCCGCTGGTAGTAGAGTACCAGCCGTTCCGTTCCCAAACCGTTCCCATGCTGCCGGAATGCGATCCGAGAACGGAACGCCGATAGGAACTGACGCACTATGCCCGCTGAATCGAGCAATATCTCATATATAGCTGGGGATATTTTGCGACTTTGGAGAGCGCAGGCGGTCCGTCGAAGAAACAAAAGGGTGCTGCGGCGAGCGGTTGTAGGATTTCGTTCCAAGCGAACCGAATTCAGCGTCCCAGTTTGCGCAGCCAGCCTGCCATACCATCATCGTCGCCAGGCGGTGTCTGCGGTGCGCGTGCCAGATGGTACCAGAACTGCACCGACTCGGACGGTAGGTTCAATGGCTCGAACCTGCCCTCTTTGTCCAGGTCCCGGTAATATCCGATGACGCGGCGCCCCGCCTGCCTGCGTACCTCATCCGGCCACGGCGCCCAATCACGGAAGTAGGTCCAAAGGCCCCGCTGCACAGCGGTCACCGCCATTGCCTCGACGTCACTCTCCGTCCAAGCCACGGGATATTTGCTTGCGGCCGTTCGAATGGACGCCAAGTCGAGGAGTACCTGGTTGAAATCTGCCTCCACCAGAAATTGAGACGGTTCCGGCTGCAGGTAGTAAACATATAGATGCTGGCGCGCGCGCGTCAACGCCACATAGAGGAGGCGTCGTTCCTCTTCCAGGTTACCGTGGAGATAGCGAGGCATGATGCCGGGATTGCAAGAGGGTACCAAAACAACGGGCCATTCCAGTCCTTTGGCCGAATACATGGTCCGGATGTTCACCGCCTCGTCACCAGCCTGCGCGCGGGCATCGGCGCGCTGCTCGTCTAGCTGCTGGACGTTGGCCAAAAAGGTGGGCAGGTTGCCGCGCGCCATGGCAAACGCAAGCAACTGGTGTACCGTCTCCGCCTGTTCGTCGCCAGTCTCCGATGCCCCATATCGCCGCTGCAGGTAACGACTGTAATCCAGCCGGTCGTCCAGCTCGCGCAACACGTCGAACGCGGATCGTTCATATAGGTCGCCGCTTCGGAATGCGCCGGCAAGCCATTGCAATGTGGAAGCAAGCTCGCGCATCTGCTCCTGTATGTCTGTTTCCTGGGAAGCGGCGGCGCTGAACAGTGTGTGATATACGGGGGCCTGCTGCACCAAGGCGGTTTCGACCACGGTGCGCGCCAGTTCGTTGCTGATCTCCCGCTTCGGCCTGGAGTAGATCTGATTCCATGAGCGCCGGAACTGGTCGATCTGCGCTGCGTTCAAGTAGGCATTGGCGGCCAACTGGCTATCCATGTAGGCCACGCGACAATAGTCGATGAGCGTCTGTACTTCCGGTCGTTTGTAGAATGGCTGTTGGCCCAGGATAGAGTACGGAATGCCGGCCTCGACGAACGCATGCTCAACGGGTGGTGTCTGTGCGTAGGTGCGCACCAATACAACCATGTTGCGATAGGGCGTTCCGGCCGCGTGTCGCTTGTTTACGTCGTCGACCATGGCTGCAGCCATCTCTCGCGCACTGCGCAGGCCCAACACCGACATTCGACCGCCTAGCCCTCGTGTCAGACGAAGTGACTTGGGGATGCGGCGCCGGTTATTGCGAATTACCGCGTCCGACAACATCACCGGCCCGGCTTTGCTACGGAAGTTCTGTCCCAGGGGAAAGCGCTTAGCGCTATATCTCTGCGCAAAACGAGTCAGGTAGGCGAAGCTGGCGCCTTGACTCTCGTAGATCGCCTGGTCATCGTCACCCAGCGCCATGTAATTGAGATGGGGGTGCGCCACAAGGTCCAGAATCTCGGATTGCGCCAGATTGATGTCCTGGTATTCGTCTACGATGACGCAGTCGAAACGGTCGCGCAGATCGTGAAGTATGTCGCCGTGCTGATAGAGCATCTCCCAGCCGGTACGCAAGAGATCGTCGGGTGTAACCAATCCCATGCGTTCGCGCAACGACTCATACAGCCGAAGTAGATCGAGATACCAAGGTGCATGGCTCGGCGGCTTCGCCTGACTCACCAGCTCGCTGTAAGCCAGTACCCCGGTTAACTTGCCTTGATCTGCATAGCGCAGATTCCCCTTGCAGACGGATACCCAGCGCAAGAAATCGTCCGGCTCCAACAAGCCCAACTCAGTCAGGTACTCAACCCCTCGCCTTTGCGCTTCCGCCAGCGTTCTGTGCAGAACGGTTTCACTTGCCGAGAAGACTTCGCGTTCCCAATTTGGGGCTAGTTCACGCAAATCGCCCCGTTGATACGCGAGTTTGACCGCTCCTCGCCCCAGTGTATGTAGGGTAACTACTTGTACGGAGCCGCAACCCGGATGGCGCGAGAGACGTTTGCGCAGGTCCAGGGCGGTAGCCCCGTTGAGTGCAGCCAGGAGGATGCGCGACGGATCAAAGCGCCCGCTCTCGACCAGGTGGGCCACGCGATAAACGGCTACGGTGGTCTTCCCTGAGCCGGCAACGCCAAGCGCAACCGCAGGACCGAGCCCGTGTTCGATGGCCGCACGCTGTTCGGGCGTCAACTGAGCGTACGTTTGTGCGCTTGGTAGCGCGTTGGGTATTCCGGAAGTGGCGTCCACTGGCAGCCGGTTGGATGATTACGAAACGCTGTACAGCACTCTACCTGTGTGCGCGGCGTACGTCAAGGTAGCAGGCCCGGTTTCCATTCTAGTGATTTCAACGCGCGACAGGGCGCGGAATGCACACTAATGTGCGATATGGCTCAACGAAGCATCCCCTACCTCTTCTCCCACGTCATACATGGTTGTCATCCAGTGGTAGAAGTTATCCCCCGACGCCCGTAACTCTCGGTAGAGCGCCACGAAGAGCTCACGTTTGACGTCGGCGTAGGCTGGATTGTCGATCTGGTTTGCCAATTCGTTCGGGTCCGCTACCAGGTCGTACAGCTCGTCGATGTCGGGCGGGTTCACCACCAGCTTGTGCGTATGCGTGCGGATCATGCGCTGCGGGTACGGGAAATGATGCCCATGGAACTCCGCGATGATGTACTCGCGCCAGTCCGCGACATGCTTTCCCTGCAACAGGGGCACGAGGCTGCGACCGTCGAAATAGTCGGGGACGGGCGCGCCGGCCAGATCCAGGAACGTGGGCGGCAGGTCTATGAGCGACACCATGTGGTCGTCGGACGTCCCCGCCAGACCGCCGGGCATGCTGGCGAGCAGCGGGATGTGGTAGGTGTCGTCATACATGGCGGGACCCTTGTCCTGCATTTTGTGGCTGCCCACAAATGCGCCGTGGTCAGTAGTGAAGAGGACCGTCGTCTCGTCTGCCAGACCAAGCCGCTCCATCTCGGCCAGTACGCGACCCATCTGCTCGTCAATGAGCGTCACATAGCCCCAGTAGATGGCGGTGATCTTGCGCCACTCCGCCTCCGAGTAGCTGTCGAAAGCCCAATGACGCGAATAGTGCTCGTGCACGCGCGGCTTGTTCGTGAAGGTCTCCGCCATGCCCGGCGGCAGTGTCACTTCTTCCGGGTCGTACATGTCATAGTACCGGTCTGGAATATAGTACGGAAGGTGCGGCCCAAACCACTGGCAGGCCAGGAAGAAAGGTTTGCCTTCCTCCGCATATCGACGCAGCATCCCGATGGTCCGCTCGGCCAGAAAGTAGGGGTAGGTCGCCTCGACCGGTCCGTCGTAGCGCGCCGCGATCACGATGGACGGCTGGCCGTTGGGGAAACGACCCCGAATTGGGTCATGCGTGCGAAACGACGGCAGACCATTCTCCTCTAGATAGCGCACGTAATCCGGATGCTCGACCGGCGCGCACCAGCCCGGATAATGCTGCCCGTCGAATTCGTAATCCGCCGGTCCGCGCTGGACGCCCACGTGCCACTTGCCCACCGTGCCCACATTACAGCCCTTTTCACGCAAGTAGCGCGAGAAGGGGATAGTGCCCTCCGGCAGCTCCACGGGATAGCCCACGTTTCGCTCGAAGTTGGCCAGCAGCCCGTGCTTATGGGGCATCACGCCTGTCAGTAGCGAACCCCGCGCGGCGGTGCAGATCGATGTCGGCGTGAACGCGCAGTCAAAGCGCACCCCTCGTTCCGCGAGCCGGTCGGCGTTCGGTGTGCGGCAGACGGCATTACCGTAGCAGCCCAGCGTGTCGGCCCGCTGCTGGTCGGTGATGAAGAAGAGCGTGTTCATGGGCCCTCCGGGGAAAGCGTTCTTAGGTAAGTTATATTGTCCGGGTCTCGGGGCGCCAAAATCGGCACCCCGAGCTGTGAATGGTCACGCGAGGGATTGCGCCGTAGCCAGACCTAATCGGACTGTTTGCCCTGGCCGTCTCCGCTCATTTTTCCCTCACCTTGCATATTGCCTTCGCCTTGCATCTGCATACCGGACGCGCCTGGCGCAACTACCTCGCCTGTGACCGTAACGTCGCCGGCGTTGGCAAAGTGCAGCACCATCTTGACGGTCGATCCCAGTTCCAGCGGAGCCTCCTTCTCGATGCACATCAGGTGCAAGCCACCCTTTTTCAACTCCACAGTCTCGCCGGCCGGAATCGGAATCTGGCCGCCTTCTACCGGTCGCATGACCATGACGTCGCCCTCCATATTCATGTCGTGTAGCTCAACCACGCCGCAGCCCGGGATTTCCGCGCCGGTCAGCGAGTCATCGATGTCCGTACCATTCACGATGGTCAACCACACCGAACCGGTGTCCGTGGGGAGGGTCATATTTGCACGCACGTTTGTGACGGTCAACTCGCCTTCGGCCATGTCCGTCGTATCAGCCGTTGATTCATCCATCTGCATTTCGCCCTCGGCCATGTCTGCTTCGGGTGTTTCCAGACTGGCTGCTTCCGTTTCGGCAGCGCCGGTGTCTGACGACGATGGCGTAGCCGGAGTTGCACAGGCAACCAGCACGACGGCTAACGATGTGATTACGACCAATGGCAACAGTTTCTTCATGGGGGAGTGTCTCCGATCTGTGGTGTTGTGGTAGGTGTGCTCTTGACCTCGTGTATCCGAATTCTATCCAATCGCGATCATGCGCTCCACCGCCAGCGCCGCTCGCTCGCGAATATCCTCAGGGATGGATATCTGATACTGATCCTTGCGCAGGGCTTCCAGCGTGTCCTCCAGCGTGATTTGGTTCATGTGCGGGCAGCGCACCATGCATAGGCGCAGCATTTCTTTGTCGGGATTGGCGGCCGCCACGTTGTCGCCCATGCTACACTCGGTCAGTAGTAGATAGTGGGGTTTATCCGTCTCTTCCACGAACTTGATCAGCCCGGTCGTACTGCCGGAGAAATCAGATGCCGCCACCACCTCAGGGCTACACTCGGGGTGGGCCAGGATCGCCACGTCCGGGAACTGGGCGCGCACGGTTTCGATGTCCTCTACCGTGAAGCGTTCGTGTACCTCACATCGTCCATGCCAACCGACCATGTCGAAGTCACCGTCCACCGCATCCAATTCAATGTTCGACATGCGCGAAGGAATAATGATGCGCTTGCCGGTTTCCTGGGCCACGTTCTTGGCCAGATATTCGTCAGGCAAGAAGATGATTGTGTCCGAATCGAATGAGTTGACGACCTCTATTGCGTTGCCGGAGGTGCAGCAGATGTCGCTCTCTGCCTTCACATCGGCATAGGTATTGACGTACGTCACGACCGGTACGCCAGGAAACTGCGCTTTGAGTGCGCGCACATCTTCCGCCGTGATACTGGCAGCCAGTGAGCAACCAGCCTTTTCCGACGGGATTAGCACCATCTTCTCCGGGTTGAGGAGTTTGGCGGTTTCCGCCATAAACTCCACACCGCAGAAGACGATGATGTCCTTGTCCGTTTCCGCAGCCTGTCGGCTTAGGTAGAGAGAATCGCCCACAATATCCGGAACCGACTTGAACAACGCGGGTTCCATGTAATTGTGGCCTAGAATGACGGCGTTCTTTTCCACCTTCAGTCGATTGATCTCATACGCCAGCTCGGCCTTGATACGAAGCTCCACGTCCGGCACAACGTTGCTCAATACCTTGCGCATCTCTTCGTATGTCTCTTGTACCGAATTTGCATGAATAGCCAAAGGGTCACTCCCTTTCTTGTTCTTCCCTATAAGCAATCAAACTCATGTCCTCTACAGGACAAACAGGTATACTATCTCTATCGAATCACATGCGTGACGGTCTGTCGGTGAGACGGCGTTCAATCCAAGCGGTACACGCTGCGTGTGGTTCGCAGTCTACTTCTTCTGCCCGACAATGAAGTCGCGGTCGTTCATGGGCTGCACGGGCCGCGCATTGCCCGTGTACAGGGCCCTAAACGATTCGATTTGTGAAGCCGACAATTCAACCGGCGATTTTAGCATAAACCACTTTACTCCTTCCGAGCACGGCGGTGTTGTCAGCGAACCGTCCCAACGCCAGTAGTTGCGCTCCTTGGGCAGCAAAGCCAAGCCGTCGACTGACAAGCCCGCCTCGGTCACGAGATCGCCCGCGACCGGGGGCATATTGTCGAATACGGGTGCATAGGCGGCATGTTCATTTCCCTCTACCAGGAACACGCCTACCACAGCGATCTCTGCGCGCTGCGTTACATGTACAAGGTGCATCTCCATTGGGGTGGCTAGGCCGTCTACCGTGTTCTCGCTGGGGTTGTGGAAGTGGAACTGGATTAACGGGTACCGTTGCCCGTCAACTACCAGGGCGCTGCCTGCATCGTAGTTGACCTGAATTGAGTTGCCGGTGTTGACAATCTGCAACGCCGAAGGAACATAGTCGAATACCAGATCATCCGGATTCAAATTTGCTGTGGATGGAATGTCGATAGGAGATTGTTTCTTGCCGGTCTTGCACAGCACATTCTGCGGAGCTAGATCTCCCCATTTGGCGGGTCCATTGTCTTCGGCGTATCCCCAGGCGGGCGAGGGCGCAGGTCTGACGGGCACGATAGGTCCTTTCAAGAGTGGCGTTTTTGGCAGTTGGTTGGCTAGGCAACCAATGGTACGGAATGATGGCGCTGGCTTGCAGAACTGGTGATGATGACACCAGTATCCCGCGCGATGTCCTCCCCGGTCAAAACGTAAATGCGTGGGCTATACGCCTTCACTCACATACTGCAGCATGGCGCGTATGGCGGAGCGGTGATCCGGGCGATAATACGACTCGGGGATGGCCTCGCTCGTCCCCGCCGGCAAGGCTTCGGCGTAGTCATATCCTATCAGGGCTTCCACGTCCACACCGTCATCCGGATAGACAGGCGCCCCGGCCTCCAGCGCAGCGCGGCATCGTTTCTCCAGGGTATCGAAGTACTGTATGTTGTGGCGAATAAGCGCCGGCCCGGAATCAACAGGCGCGTGACAGTAAAACGCAGCATGTGCCTCGAATGCTTCCAGTCGTCGCAACGAGGCGCGCAGATCCCCCAATCCTCCGTCATCCGGCAAGGGGAAAGGAGACTCGGCAGCGTCGCCGGCCAGCAGCATGCGGATTTCCGGTAAGTAGATCGAACAGTGGTCTGGCGTATGGCCGGGTGTGGCGAACAGTTGCACCGACAGATCGCCGCCGTCGATGGTAAGCGAATTGTCGAACAGCATATCGGGGGGACACAGGTGTACGTCCCGATAGATGGCCGGTTGTTCAGCGCGCAACTGGGAAAGTCGATTTTGCTCCTCAATTGACCGCAGCCGCGACGCGCACGCGCGCGAACCAATGATTGGCGCCCGTGCTCGGCTGTCTGCATCGAAGAAAAGCTGATTGCCCCATGCATGATCAAAGTCGGCGTGCGTGTTCACGATCAGCAATCTACGCCTGTCCAGGTAGGGGCGAGCGATGTCGAGCAGCAGCTGAGCCGTCTCAGCGTTAACCAGCGTGTCCACGATCACCACATAGCGCTCGCTGACGATAATGAACACGTGCATAGGCAGCAAGTACCCTGCGTATGCCAAATCATAGTCGCAGACCAGAAGCCGCGGGTCCCAACCCTGATTTGAGCGCAAATGAACGGATGATGTGGCTTGCTGAGGCATGGCGTAGTGGTCCGCAGTCGACGTAATAGAGAACGAGCGAAGTGCGCATTTGAGTGAGCACCCATCTCCTTTCAATGATAGCGCACTCCGCTACTTCTCCTAGTACGGGTCTGAGTTGAGTTGACGGACCACCACAAATGGGTTCGCCTCACCAGGGAGGCCGGCATTGCCGAATCGGTCGCGAGGTCGGCCCATGGCTTGCGTGGAACTGGCAGCCATCGTTGAGCCGTGATAGAGTAGCACGCGTATAGAGTCTCCATCTGTGGGCGCGGCAACGGAAAGGCACGCAACATGCATATCGCAGTCATTGGCGCCGGAAGCCTTGGCGCCGTCTACGGCGCACGCCTGGCATTGAGCGGCCAAGAGGTCACACTGCTTGATATCGACGAGGAGCACGTTGCGCATATCAATGACGGCGGACTCGCCTTCGAGTTTTCAGACACGATGACTGCCGTACCGGTTCGAGCTGTCACTGTTCCTACCCTGGTCGATAAGGCAGACGTTGCCCTCATCATCGTCAACAGCTACGCGACCCGGGATGCGGCACGCTCCGCGCTGGCTCTGCTTCGCGAGGATGGATTCGCGATCACGCTGCAGAACGGTTTGGGCAACATTGAGGTGCTGCAGGAGGTAGTGGGCGCAGATCGGGTCGCAGGAGGTATTTGCTATATCAGCGGGACGCTGACCGGCCCCGGCGCGGTCAAGCAGACAGGCAACGGCGCTACGCACATGGGCGAACTTGACGGTGGACACAGTCCTAGGCTGGAGGCGCTTGCGGAAGCGTTGGACGTCGCAGGGCTCAATCCAGTCATCGACGAGAACATTATGTCCATCATCTGGGGCAAATTCGTCCACAACTGTGCCGTCAATGCCGTCTGCGCCATTACGGGGCTCACGCCCGGCTACGTGCGTGACGTCCCTGAACTGGACGAGTTTCGCACCTGTATCATTCGAGAAGCGATGGCATTGGCCGCAGCATCCGGCGTTACGCTGCCAGACGACGACCCGGTGGCGACTATACAAAGCTGGGCTGCGCAGCGGTTCCACCGCCCCTCGATGATGCAACATTTGGATCGCGGCCTGCCCACTGAGATCGACGCTCTGAATGGGTATTGCGCCCGCGAGAGCGCGAGGCTCGGTCTATCTGCTCCCTGTAACGACGCCATCACCCGGCTAATGAAGGGGCGAGAATACCACCCAGGGGGAAATTAGAAACGCTGATCGAGTTGTCGCTGCGGTAGATACACCTTTCAGGTTTGGAATTTGCAGGCTGGTTAGGGTGCAGAAGCAGCTAAATCCACAGATGTGCAATAAATGGTTCACCATCCCATATCGCCACCGGGTTTGCTAGCGACAAAACTTCGCAGACCGTCGCTGCCCGCAAAGTGGATTGATCGTCCGCATCTCAGTCAACGGTTGCACGATGGACTGGCGCACAAACGGCCGATTTCGTTGGTATCGGCGCCTGCAGGGTTTGGCAAGACCACGTGTGTGTGTGCTTGGCTGAGCGAGCTAGAGACTCTGCCCGTTGCCTGGCTTTCCCTGGAAACCGCTGACGCCGATCCTTCACGTTTTTTTCTCTATTTGATCGCCGCCCTGCAGCAGCTCGATAGTGGCCTAGGACGCGACGTCGAGAGGACAATCCGCTCTGGTCAACTCCCTCCTGAGGAAGCGATCGCCACTCATCTTCTGAATGACGCGCTGGATCTTCCCGGCAAGAGTATCGTGGTGATTGACGACTTTCAAGTGATCCAGGATAGCTTTGTGATCGCTGTTCTGGAGAAGGTTTTCGTCAATCTACCGGAATCGTTGCACGTCGTTTTGGTCACTCGCGAGGATCCACCGCTGCCGCTCGGTCAGCTGCGCGCGAAGAATCGTATGACCGAGATTCGAGCGCACGACCTTCAGTTGAGTTTACACGATACCGAGCGTTTTCTGAATGAGGTCATGGATCTATCGCTCTCCCGGCCGGACATCGAAACGCTTGAGGAAAAAACCGAAGGCTGGGTTGCGGGTCTCCAACTCGCAGGTCTGTCCATTCGCGATCGGAACGATCCTTCCGCGTTCATCTCCGCCCTGACCGGCAGTCACCGCCATATTCTTGACTATCTCACGGAGCAAGTTCTCGATCGGCAATCCATGGATGTCCAGCAGTTTCTGCTGCAAACGTCCATTTTGGACAGGTTGAACGGGGATCTCTGCAACGCGGTCACGAAACGCTCGGATGCCCACGCGATGCTGGAGGAATTGCTCGAGGCTAACGTGTTTGTGACGCCGCTGGACGATGAGAGACGGTGGTATCGCTATCACCATCTCTTCGGCGAACTGCTCCGCGATCGCCAGACCGCCATTAACAAAGACGAAACCTCCGAGTTGCATGAGCGTGCGAGTGAATGGTACGCGCGTGCCGGTATGCCGAATGAAGCGATAGGGCACGCGCTCGCTGCGAAAGATTACGCGACGGTCGTGACGTTACTAGACGCGCACGCTATGGTGATGATCATGCAAGGATATGCTGAGACGGTGAATCGCTGGGTCCAGGAGATCCCGAAGAACTGGGAAGCATTGAGCCCTAGGACCAACCTCGCTTTTGGCTGGATGCACCTGCTCAGAGGCGCTTACGGCCAAGCGTCAGATTATCTCGAACGTTCACGGGCAGGCTATCGGACAGTTCCTGAACGAGGCGAACGCGCCGCCCTTGAGGCCGAATGGCTTGTCATGGAATCGTTGATGATGTACTGGAAGGGAAGAGCGGTTGATGCCAAGGCATTGGCTTCCAAAGCATTGTCATCTAGCGCAAAACAAGATAAGCGCGTGCGGAGTCTGGCCTATTTTGCCCTCGCCAGCGCCTGTAAGGTGTTAGGCGACGATCCGGGCGCAATGTCCGCGTATCAAAACTCCATCGCATTCGCTAGAACCGGGGACAATTCCGTTGCAGAAATGCTCAGCTCCGTTGGTCTCGCACTGAACGCGTTTGAGCATGGCGAACTCACGTTGGCCCATGAGATTGTCAGGCCGGTCGTGGATCGGCTTGAGCGGTCACCATCACAGCCGCCAATCAGCGCGGTCCTATACGGTCTGCTGGGGGAGATATACTATCAATGGTTTCGGCTTGACGAAGCCCACATAGTTACGCGGCGTGCGCTCGAACTGAGCATATTGGGCGGCTATACATCCGGTGTAATTGGGTGTCACGTGAGGTTGGCGCGCATTGATCTACTGAAGGAAGACCTAGACGCCGCCGACCGCGAGCTACAGGTCGCCGTTAGTCTCCTGCACGAGCAAGTTCCGGTTGACCTGCGCTGCGAAGTGGAAACTCAGCAGGTGCGCGTTTTCTTGGCTCGCAATGTTCCGAGCGCGGCCATCATGATCCTTGAGCGTTACGGCTTTTCCTATCAAGAGCAATTTTCCTTCCCGGACCTTCCCCCTGGCAGTGAATTCACCTTTGCGACGGCCCACCTATTTGCTGCTAGCCTGCTCGCGATTCTGTTGCATGCTCCGACTTGGGCGAGTCCAATACATCTGAGGGCTGGTATTCGGCTGGCGAATCGGCTCATAGAGAGAGCAGTAGAAAGACAATACCCGTCGGTCAGCTTGGTAACATTAGTGCTGCGTGCACAAATGGAGACAAATCTAGTATCCAGCGCACGGTCTTCGAACGCAGGACGAGCCGACTACGTGCGCGCCTTGGAAATTGGCCAAACGGAGAACTTCATCACCGTCTTCTTGGAGCAGGGCTCGTCGGTAGCTCAAGCGCTGTCGAATCTGCAAAGCGGCAATTTGCTTACTGACGAGTTGTTCGCATACAGCAGTCGTATACTCGATGCATTTGCTGAAGTGCAACGCGGCGATAGTCTGCTGGATGAAATGAACGACACCGGCGGTTCGCGGGCGAACGAGACGCTCGCACAAAAGGGTGCCCCTGTTGAGCCCCTGACGCGGCGAGAACTAGAGGTTATTGCGCTCATGTCTCAGGGACAGAAATACCGAGAAATTGCGACAAACCTGGTGATTTCCGTGAACACCGTGCGCTATCATGTCAAAGCAATTTACGCAAAGCTTGGCGTGAATAACCGGACGCAGGCCCTCGAAGCAGCGCGCCAGCTTCGCATCTTATAGGCACTGCACAGAAACAACTACATCATTTCGCAACCGTAGACTACATGTTCATGTGGTCTACGGCGTTCTTCTTTTTGGCATGATGTACGCATGTCAGACCGAGCACGTGCAGCGCAACAGGACTGAACATGCACTGCGACTCTACCTACCGCATCAGGATAGAGGGCGGACTGGATCCCTTAGCTTTCAATGCTACGAGCCCTTATCCGGTAGACGTGACGCGCGTGGGATCGAACACTACATCATTCACGGTCCGCGCCGACCAATCGGGATTGGTGGGAATGATACGTTTTCTACATAACCGGGGCTATGTTTTGTTGTCGCTATATCGTACGCGGAGGGCGTGCCCCAATTGCACGCGCAGAAGATTCAGCCACCGACATAGTACAGTCAACAAGGAGGGCGATAATGGCCAGAATCGTATTTGGCATTTTTCTAGTATTGCATGGCTTTGTCCACCTGCTGTACGCAGGCCAAAGCCTGAGGCTATTTGAGCTACAAGCCGGCCTGGTTTGGCCCGATGGCTCATGGGCATTATCAGACATCTTGGACAACGGTACGACCAGACAGCTTGCAGCCGTGCTACTGGTCATAACAGCCGCCGGTTTTCTACTGGGTGGCACAGCCGTCCTGCTCAACCAAGCGTGGTGGCGCTATGCTGTTGTGGCTGCCGCAGCATTTTCGACCCTCTTGTACATAGCGCTTTGGGACGTCACGTGGCGACAACTGGACGCGAAAGGAGCAGTCGGTATCCTGATCAACCTGGGTATCGTCGTCGTGGCCATATTCTGGGGCGTAGCCTGAGAAAGTCTCGGCGGCTCAAATGTGCTATTCCAATCCCCATACTGCTCCTTCTTTTTGGGGAAGTCCACTCCATCGCTCTCTGACTTCCCTGTTACAGAGACCGAGTATCTCATCTGCGCGCGCACTAGGATGAATTCGAGCGGTTTGCGCTCCTAATCGCTTCGCGCTAGACTGGCGCCCCTATAGCGCCCGCAACCGTAACCGCTAAGCGTAAACCGGGCTCTGTGGTCTGTCCGCTACTCAGTAGCGCCACAGAGCACACGACGGCCATGTCTCCGGAATTGCGGGCAACCACGAGAGTGGTTCCCGCCCGGTGCAGGCGCGCACTCCGATGGTTGGCAGTACACGACGAGGGGGGATGTTCGATGGATCGAAGCGCAGGCGCCAATGTGGTTTTCGCACGGTTCATGCGACGATGGCGGCATGGATTCAGACCGATACGGCCGGCCACCGTTCTGTTGGTGACGTTGCTCTGGACACTAGTGCTGGGCAGTACAACCGCCAACGCCGCACCTATACAAGCCGTGAGCGCTCAGGACGCCGTCCCCGAGGCCAGTGCTGGTGAGGCGCCCCGTGACTGCATCGACCCGCTCATGGCTGCGCATATCGCGTCTACCCTGGCTTCCCTTCTGCCCATACCGGGATTTGCCGACGCCGCGGATGCGGCAGCATATGCGTTCAACATTGCGTTGAAGTATTGCCCGCCCGAATTGGTGCCTCCTCCGCCCATTGTGGTTACGAATCCAAGCGAAGGTTGCTCACACCGCCTGGAGGTCCCGGTACCGATAGGCTTCGCAGACCTCGTGGCAATGGACAAGGCCATTATTCGCGAGATCTTGAACGACCCGGAAGTGAACCTAACACGAGACGAAAGGTCACAATTAGAGGGCGAACTCGGTAGCGAGTACGGCCGCTTCGACACGATAGCGTATGGCGACTACAGCAACATCTATGGGATCTCTCTTCCCATCCGTTTCGACAAGTTCTCGCTGCCCTACTGGGGTGACGTGGGCAAACCGAGCGTATTTCACTACAATTCGGACGCCCTGATTGAGATGACGGTTCCCGGACATCGAGTTTCGTCCACTGAGGTAGAAGTACCCGTAGGAAACCTGCAGATTCAGTGGAAGGCGGACACACTCATCTCCGCCTTCGACAAGATACCGTTTTTCCTGGCTAGCAGCGCCATGCGTTACTACAAGGCGGCGCAGGCGAAGGCTCGCAAACGATTCGCGATCGACGCTTCCAACGTTGCCCTGCAGAAGCAGATTCAGCAGGTGGTGAAAGAGGGAAATGTCTTTTTTGCCAAACAGATTGCCAAAGAGATAGCCACCAACGCGCTGAAGAAAGGGGGGATCGCCTCCGCCAAGGTCGTGGCCAAGTATTCCCGATATCAGACCATGGGTGACTTCACCGGCGCTACCACGATAGCTTTTCAGCCACTGACGGTCGTGGATACAAACGCTCCCGCCATCAATGGCGTACAGCCGGTTATCATGGAGGCGCTCGACCCTGGCGGTGTTCAGTCTGGACGTAAGATTCAGGAATTGATGGCTGCGATTTCGGTGACCGATGATTGTGATCCGGACCCGAATCTCACTTACTCAACGCCGCGTTTTTGGCCGCTTCTCGTCGATGCCAACGGCAATCCCCAGCCCTCCGCGGAGATCGTATGGCGCGCCAGCGACAACGGCGCTGCCTCGGCTTCCGGCGGCGTGAACACCACTGTGGTCAGCCAGCCGATCACGGTCCAAGACACATTGGCGCCGCTCCTGGTGCCCCCGCCGCCCGTAATGATGTATGCCGCGCAGGGCGAAACCAAAGAAGTACCTTTGGGGAACCCGCAGGTTTTCGATGTGGCCGACCTGCGCCCGACGATCTCCTTTGATGCGCCCGGCACGACCCAGGGGGCGCAATGGCCTGTGTTCGGCAGGGGCGTCCACTACGTAACGTGGACTGCCACGGACCAGTCGAAGAACCAGTCCGAACCGCAACAACAGCTCGTCAACATCAAGGCGCCTGGTACGAACAACACGCCAACCGCAACATCCTTGACCGGTGGAGAGACGGTTCAGGCCATAGCCGACGAACCCGTTCGCGTCACTGTGCGTGGCTCCGATCCGGATGTGGACGGCGCGGGCATGCGCGACCCTATCTGGTTCCGCATCGACAAGGCCCCTGGCAATGGGTTCTTCATTGCGCCGCTCTACCCCTATTTTATCGACGACTACCGCATGACTGCGCGCTACAGTCCCTGGATTGCGCAGCGTGAGGGTGAGGACGAAGCGTGGCGCCTGGCAGCGGACCCGGATGCGCTACGGGATTACATCAAGCAGTTGTGTGCGGTTGATATCAACCGTACAGATCTCCCCAAGGACTTCATCAGTTTTGTCGGCGGCGACCAAAAGTACATCGCCGTGGACGACGATGGCTACACCTACATATACGACCAGGCATACCGTAAGTGTTCACCGGGCGGCAGCACGATTGCACCCACGATGTCGCCGCGTATATCCGTGTGGGATCCGCAGGGTCTGTATGTGGGGGAGCAGGAACGCGACTCCAGCAGCGGCAGGCCTTTGCGCAACATCAAGTTTAACGTCGGCCGTGGAACGATACTTACGACATCCAGCGACGGCAGCAGCACCGGGAACAGCCTCGTCAACATCTCAGCCATTCAGCCTCAAATTGCGAACGAACCCGTCGTGGACATACGCAGCTATGGGCTGTGGAACAAAATCAACTCGATCTATATCGAATCCGAGGACGCTACGCGTACACCCGAGTACAAGAACGCCGGCGCCGCCGTTTTCGACAATACGGCCGGCGTGCTGTACGTCATCGGTGACCGCAACCAGAACTTGAAGGGGATGTCGGCGTTTCGCCAGGCGCCGTGCAACAACGGCGGCGGTACAGGCCCCGAGGACTGTCTCGATTACGTGGGCAGTCAGGTCTATTCCGCATCCATCGTTCAGTCTACCAAGATCGGTAACTTTCCTGGACTGGATCTGGACGCTATGCGCCTGGAACGTCTGGCGGATATCACCATCGACAGCAAGGGCAATATCTATGTTCTGGCCAACGTCGAGAGCGGCCACCGCTTTGACCGTATCTACAAGTTCGGCCCCGCGGTGAAGCACCCGGATGGTAGCATAGAGCTGGGAGATTTCATCGGCTGGATGGGGAAATGCGATAGCGGCCCGAACTGCAACTACATCGAACAGCGCAGCATCGGTTTCGCCTGCACGGACGACACGTGTGTCGTCAACGGCGATCCGTTCGGAAGCAAGCCCGGTCAGTTCGAAAACGCTGCGGCCATCGCCATGGACCCCAACGATGTGCTTTACGTTGCGGATTCGGCCAATCAGCGCGTCCAGCGTTTCACGCCCGAGGGTTTATTCGCAGGTGAAGCGCGCTCACAATCCGCGTGCCCAGGGTGCAGTGGTTTCGTGCTCGGCGATTTCGGCAGTCCGGGCAACATCGCCGTCAACTCAGGAAACTTCTATATCCTGGACAAGAATGAAGAACTCGTCCATGTCTTTGAGACTAGCGTCATTCACAATATCGACGACGCGTCGGCATGGGTGGAGTACCAATCCGACACCAACTATGTCGGCCAGGACTCCTTCACTTTCCGCGCCACGGACGGCTTCCATGATGCCAACGGCGACCTAGTCGAGGGTGGGCCGGCCACGGTAGCCATCAACGTTTCGCGTAATTACCGACCTCCGATTGCCGAAGATGGTTGGGCCACAACAGGCGAGGAACAGCCCGTCCCCCTGGCACTTACGGGCTATGATCTTGACGGCGCTCTGGATACGCTGACCTATGCCGTTGCCTTCCAACCACAATACGGAACGCTTTCAGGCAGCCCACCCAACTTGGTGTATACACCGAATGCGGACTTCGCGGGCACAGATACTGTTCGCTTTACGGTATCCGATGGCCGGTTCACCTCTGATCCCGCTGCCTATACCATCGTCGTAACGCCCGAGAATGACGCGCCCGTCATCCAGCCCAAGAGTGGTTCGCTCCAGTCGGGCCTAGGGCATCCGGCAACGCTCGATGCTTCGATTCTGGACCCTGATTCGGGCGACAAACTGACTGTGCGAATAGACTGGGGAGACGGTACGGTCGAGGTCACAGACGATCTCGCCAGTTCCGGTGGCGCGCAAGGCCCATCGCTAACCCCGCTCGTGGGCGGAGTCGCCGAACTTGTCGCTTATCATACCTATGGCGGTCCGGGCAACTACACCATTCACATCGAGGCGACAGACGCCGCCAGTGCAAAGGGCAGCGCTGACGTATCGGTGTCGGTCCAAGCTATGGCCGATCTGCGGCTGCACAGGAACGCGCAGCCATACACGCCCGCGGGCGAACCACAATATTCATATGAGCTTGCGATTCGCAATCACAAATCGCCCAGTGGCGACGGCGCATCTGCTGGCGGCGTGCGGGTAACCGAGGTGCTCACCGGTAGCGCTACCTTCGCAGCAGCGATTGCATCCTCGGGAGACTGCCAGGTGAACCCTCGACAGTACATCTGTGATCTGGGCTCTCTCAACCCGGACCAGGAGGCCAAGGTCACAGTACAATTGCGTATGGGCGGCGGGGCAGACGTGGGCTCTGTCATCACTCTCGATGCGCAGGCCACATCCAACGCATCTGACGCAATACCCGAGAACAATCGCGATCGATTCGAGCTGGCGATCGTGCCCGTAGGCGATTACTACGTGAACTCATTCCGTGACGGTCCCGACGCTTCACCAGGAGACGGCGCGTGTGCCTCGGACCGGGGCGAGTGTACGGTGCGCGCAGCGATCATGGAAGCCAACGCCAGTGGCGGGCCGCAGACGATCGTGCTGGGAAGCGGCGTGTTTGTGCTCGAAGATATCCCCGACGCCGCGTCGAGTGCGGCAGAAGATGCTGCATCAGGCGATCTTGATGTCGACGGCGACTTGACACTGGTCGGCATCGGCGCACAGGCGTCGACGCTGCACGGCAACGCCATAGACCGGGTCCTGGAGATCCACGGCGGTACGGTAACGATCCGCAGGCTCGCCATATCAGGCGGCGACGCCGGCAACGCAGAAGGAGGCGGCATTCTGAACAACGGCGGCAAAGTTACGCTTAGCTACGCGGTAGTGGACGGAAACTCCGCCGTGAACGGCGGCGGGATCCTGAACGCACAAGGCGAGATGCACGTGATTCAGAGCGCCGTCGTAGAGAATTCCGCAAGCGGCAGTGGCGGCGGGATCCTGAACCAGGCCACCTTGTCGTTGGAGAATTCTACCGTCGGCAACAACCAGGCCAATGGCGGCGGCGGCATCGCCGGCGTGGGCGGCAGTGCGACCCTGCTCTACGTGACGTTGGTCGGCAACTCCGCGTCGAACGCAGGCGGCGGCATCAACAGCACAGGGAACTCGGTGCGCATCGAAAACACCTTGCTTGCCGGCAATGACGCGCCCATCGGTCCGGACTGTGCGCCGGATCTGGCCTCCGGTGGCCACAACGTTATTGGTTCCCTGAAAGACTGCAGTCTTTCAGGCTCACAGGATGGTAATGTCACAGGGCAACCGCCCCTGATCGACGCCACGAACGTCAACGCGGCCCAGACGTACTCTTACCCGCTCTTAGCGGGGAGCCCTGCTATCGGGCGGGCATCCTGTGTGCGTGCCGTCGATCAATCGGGCGCCCAGCGCCCGGACGAGGGTTGTGATATAGGCGCACTGGAGGCGGGTGCTTTCAGCGGCGAAAATCGGGTGTTGCTCCCGGCCGTCTATCGGCGCTAGAGCAGTCGCTATGCTGCTGAGCCTGCGACAGAATTAGCGCCTCGCACATCGGAATATGCATGCAACAATAAGGGGCAGCGGTCAATAGCGCTGTTGACCACTGCCCCTTGTTCACATCAGGTCGAAATGCTACACGATACGCTTGGAGAGTACGTCGCGCAACGAGTCCGCGGCTTCTTCGTCCAGCGATGTCTGCAGTACAGTGCCTTTGTATGGCCGCAGCGTGGCCATCACCATGTCCGGATCAGCGTTGCGAGTGATGATGAAGAGTGCCGAAGAGCTGTCTTCCATAGATGCGGCTACCTCTTTGACGAACTTCTTGGAGATGCCCATATCCATTAGCGCGCCGATACCTGCGCCGGCCAAACCGCCTATGATCAGCCCGGCAAATGGGAAGAATATGCCGGCGAGCAGTAGGCCTAACAGGCTCCCGCCCACGGCGCCGACTTTTACGCCTCGATCGAGCTGATTCTGAACGTGGATCTTGCCGTGTTCGTCCTTCACAATGACAGCCGAATCATCGATACTCAGAAAGCCTTGATTCTTACTGGCAACCAAAGCATCGTGCACTTTTCCGGCCTCGTCGATGTTGTCAAACGCGATAACCGTAAGATTGGAAGCCATGCCTGTTTTCCTTTCGTGTTCTATTCACGATATCGATTTTTGGCGTGGGATAGCGGGATGAATGGTGAGCCGCCGACTGCGCTACAGTATACATCTTCACTATCGTCGCACCCAAGCCGGTAGGAGCGATCGGATGACGGACATTGATCGCATCCATGTGGAGGGGCCAATCCATACAAAATCACCCGACGATGCTGTACTCATACTGGCCCCGCACTTCTGCATGCTCAGCATAACGATTGAGACGGAACGGGTATGGGTCGAAGAGGGCATCAGCCACTTGTAGGAGACGATCCGCCAGCATCCTTCCTACCGCGGGACCGAGTTTGAAACCATGCCCGCTAAAACCGCTGCACGTGAAGAAACCGCTGCCTGCAGGAGCCTCATCCACGATGGGATGCCAGTCCGGCGTCACGGCGTATAGCGAGGCGAAGCCACCCGTGCTTTCGCTGCGTTCCATCGCCGGGTAACGCTTCACCAACCGTTCGCCGGCTTCGACGATGAAATCCATATCCACAGTTTCTTTGAAGCGGTCCGGGTCGACGATTGCGTCGGCTTCGGCAGGATCAACCAACCCAGCCAGGGTCTGGCCGCCGGTTTCTGAGCGGAAGTAGGCCGCCTGTATGAAGTCGATAACGACCGGATGTGTCTCTGGCTCGCCCGGCGGGCGACGGTATAGCGCAACCTGCACACGGCAAGGATCAATGGGTGCGTCCACCCCGGCCATTGCCGCGATGCGGCGGCCCCATGCGCCGCCACAATTGGCGACGATAGGCGCATCGAATTGGCCCTTGTTTGTATCCACGCCCGTGACTCTTCCGCCGGAAAAGCGAATGCCGGTCACCTCTGTGCTGGGGTAGACGTCTGTTCCGTGCTTGCGCGCCGCAGCGGCGAAACTGTTGACGGTAAGATAGGGGTCGGCATACCCGCTGTCAGGCTCATAGGCAGCGATGGTCAGATCGCTGACGGCGATTCCCGGCATCAACTCTTGCAGCGTCTGCGTCGAGATGGCTTCAGTGCGGATGCCCAGACTACGTTGCATCGCGATATTGGCTTCCAGTCCCGCTTGGTCTTTTGCGTCAACGAGAACGACGAAGCCTGTTTGCTCGAATCCGCATTCCCCACCCACCAGTTCGAAGAAGTTGTGGAACACGTTTAGGCTGAACTGAGCCATACGCGCCGTCAACTCGTTGGAGTAGTGCTGACGAATAATGGCGGACGAATGCCCCGTCGGTCCTTCGCCAATGGTCAATTTGTCGAACACGGCGACCTTCACACCGCGCTGGGCGAGTTCGAAGGCCGTACAGCAGCCCATGATGCCGCCGCCTATCAGGATCACGTCGTAGGATGTAGACATTCAGTATCCTTTGTTGCGGTACTATCTATGAAGATTTGGTCCGTGGCGTTGACCTGCTGAGAAAGCCGCCGGTGCTGCGTTTGGTACTCCGCCCGATACCGCTACGGCACGTGCAGTTTCGCGCAAGCAATGACGTTTTGGCAAAGCACACCGCAGGTGTACAAGCCGCGCGATGGGAATGACTTAAGTGGGCTCGCCATGCCCGGTCGGAATACAAAGAGCAGTCGCGGATCCGCGACTGCTCACATGGCATATGAACCGATATTTGCTGGAACCGGGCATCACGACGCTGAGGCCCTTCTCAAAACGCACTCTACCGTATTGCGGCGTAATGCGTAACGCCCAACCGCCGCTCCCGAGGCTTCTCGGCTTTCATGAGCCTTCGCCGGCTGCGCCTGCACCAAGGTCGCTTGTCTATGTCTGCGCGACCGACTTCACAACACCTACCGTAACTTCATTTGCGATCCGCTCAAACTTCAGGCCCCGGTAGCGCAATGCATCGCGAACGGCGCCCTCGAGATGATCCTTTTCGATCGACTTCTGGACTCTGCCGGTCAGCGTTACGACGCCGTGCTCACAGGCGACGACTACTTGGTCGGATGCCGGGATCGTTGGGTCTTCCAGGACCGCAGTCTGGGCGACCGACTGCAACTTTTTGTCGTCGTAACCACTGCCAAATAGACGGGACTTGAGACTCATGCGCTGTCCTCCTTAATGCGGGGGTAACCAAATCAACCAACAACCGGGTGACGGTCGCGGTGCCTGGCCGAATGCGTGGGCGCAAGTAGTGAGACAACAAGGTACGCGCAACGGGAGGCGCACGCAGAACACGTGTCACGATTTAGTGTATCAAAGCCGTAGACGTTGTCAACTATTTATAGGCGATTTTGTATGTGATAAGTGCTAGGCCAGGTCTGCAAATTCCTCCAGAATACGTGCAATATGGCGGGCGGCGTTTCGGAAGTTCTCCACCTGCATGTGTTCGTCCGGCGCATGTGTGCGGCAGCCCGTGTGGCCTACGCCGGGGCGAATGACGGGAATGCCGCCCAACGGCTGAGCAAAGGCGTAGATCGGCGAACTGCCGCCCACCAATGGATGCACGACTGGTTCCCTTTCGTATACCTCCCGGCCGGTGCGTATGCAGAGCTGCACCAGCGGATTGGCAAGCTCAGTTTTGGCGGGCCACATCGCTCCCAACCTGCGCACCGCCACGTCGGTAAAGCCTTGTGCGTCGAGAAACTCCCGTAGTTTGGCGAAGATGTCATCAGGATCCTGATACGGGACAAGTCGAAAGTCGATCTTGGCGCTGGCCTCGTGCGGAATGACGGTCTTCATGCCGCCGCCCTGATAACCGGTCGTGATGCCCTGGATGTTGCACGTAGGCGAAAACACGGCCCGTTCCAGGTCTTTGCCCGTCATGCCTAGGACAAACTGCCTTACGCCGTACTCCTTGCGCATAATGGCCTCGTGGTCGGGCATCTCATCAAGGATCTGTTCCTCTAGGGGCGAAGGGGACAGCGCATCGTCGTAAAAGCCTGGGATACGCACGCGTTCGTCCAGGCCTTTCAGCGCATTCAGCGCTCGCACTAAGCGCCAGGCAGCACTGGGAAGCGCATGCGCACCGCCGGAGTGAGCATCGACGTCCATGGTCTCGACGTGCAGTTCTACCGCCAGAATGCCGCGCACACCCAACGTGTTGATGGGTCTGCCGCCCGCGTCCACGTAGCCCTGTTCCCAGACGGCGCCTTGGCTGGTAAGCAGCTCCCTGTGGTCGAGCACAAACTGCGCGATGTGAGGACTGCCAATTTCCTCCTCGCCCTCTACGACGAAGGTCACGCCACATGGCAATGTGCCGTTGTTGGCGTAGCGCACGGCGTCGACGGCAGCGAGCCGGGCAATCAGCTCGCCTTTGTCGTCGACGGAGCCGCGCGCGTAGAGCGCACCGTCGCGAACGGTTGGTTCAAAGGGCGGTGTTGTCCATAGCTCGAGTGGTTCCGGCGGCTGCACATCGTAGTGGTTATAGAAAAGTAGGGTGCGAGGGGACCGACCGGCAGCACGCGCCACGATGACAGGGTTGCCGTCCGTGGGAAATCTGTTAACGGCGAATTGCCGGCGTGCAAACATGGTCTCTACTAGGTCTGCACACTCGGCAATGCCCTCTCCCGTTGCCGACACGCTGGGCTGAGCGCAGAGTTCGGAAGTCTCTGCAATCAGTTCCTGGAGATGCTCGCTCAGGTAGAAGTCAATCATGCTGGCATTGATGCTCATGGCTTGTGCTTTCTGCGGAGTAGAAGTGGAGTAGAATCAGTGTCAGTAGTTTCTTGCGAATTGTACCACGCCCTAGCAGTGCAACATCCGGGCAGGCAACGTCGGCGAACAGGCGGAGCGCCATGCTGGACAACCCACGATTATCCCCAAATAGGTACAAGGACTATGCAGACGGAAGAATATCCCTATACGACACAATTGCAGATGCTGTGGCCGGAACGCTACTTGGACTCACCGCCGGTGATAGAATTGCCGGCAGAGTACCAAATGCGCACCTTCGAGTGGGGAGATCAACCGCTCTGGTACGAACTGATGGCTCTGGCCGGCTGGCCCGGCTGGAATGACGAGAAGTTGCAGCCGTGGTTGGAGCGGATCTTGCCCGATGGCTGGTTTATGGTTTTGCACTGCCCTGAGACCGCCATGGACGAGCGAATCGTTGCCTCGGCCATGTGCCTGCACGACCACACCAATCTGCATCCGTTCGGCGGAGAGTTGGGATGGGTTGCTGGGGACCCGGCCCATGCTGGTAAGGGTCTGGGGCGTGCCGTCTGTTCTGCGGTGACCACCCGATTCTTGGATGGCGGGTATTCAGACATCCACCTCTATACGGAAGACTACCGCTACGCCGCGCTGAAGACCTACCTGAGATTGGGGTACGAGCCCTTCCTGTACTTGCCGGAGATGACGGAACGGTGGCGCGCCGTATGCACACGGGTCGACTGGCCGTTTACGCCGCAGGATTGGCCCCACGTATAGAAACCGAGGTGGGAATCAACCTTTGGGCTTGCTCGCTCTTGCTTCGTCTTCCTTGATCCGTTCGCGAATGATCTTGCGGATAAGCTTCTCCGGCAACGGCTCGCCCGGCGGGAAATGCAGCGTTGTGCCGGAGACTCTCTGCCCCTGAAGTTCGTCTGACATCCGTTCCACCAAACCTGGACTTTGCGTGTACAGGCTGCAAGCGGACTTGGTGACACCGAAACTGATCAACATATAGTTGAGTTTGTAGGCGGGAACACGGTAGGATATCCGCTCCTCGGCGTCTGGCGCTTCGTCGCGGATGATGGCGCGCAGTTCGTTCAGCGTCTGTTGGAAAGTGGGCGGCTGTGCGGCGATAAAATCGTCGACATTCGCCGCCGGTTCGTCATTTGTCACGATAGCTACCTGATATTCTGCGGAGAGCTACATAAGGGATTCGGCTGATCCTCGAGCACAAAAACACGGGCAGCCCCTTCGGTTATACATGGGCAGCATACTGTATTGTCGTTGCGCGTAGCAAGCACGCTGATTCTATGATCGGCCGCAAGTTCACATCTGCTTCTAATAGAACCCTAATAGTATGGGATCGGTTCGTATGATACATGGTGACTCCTTGCACGCCCAACTGTGCGCGCGGGAATTGGTCATGCTTGTTCGATTGTGCCTGTAGTGGTAGACTGGCGCACTGTTGTAGCCGACCCCACCTGTGGTATTTGCCGCCGTCCACACCGGCGGTCCTAAGGAGTTGTGGAAGGCAAACGGTGAGCTGCGGACGTCGCGGCTCAACCAACACAAGTTACACAAAGGGAGGTGTGCCATGCTTGGGATGGAGCAGGTATACGTCCGCTATGGCTTTCGGTGGTTGGCTGCGATTCTGGTGGGATTCCTTCTCGCAGTATTCGTCGGGCATGGGACTAGCTATGCCCAAGGCGTTACCATCGAAGTAAATTCCTACGGCGACGCAAAATCAAACGACGGTTCCTGCACCTTGCGTGAGGCCGTCATCTCCGCAAATAACGACAATTCTTTCAATAAGCCAGGCGAGTGCGCGCCCGGAAACGGGGATGACACAATCCTCTTGCCGCCGGGCACTTACACGTTGACGCGCTCGGACAACGGCAGCGAGGACGCCTCTACCACAGGCGATTTGGACGTTACCAGCAATGTGACGATTACGGCGGCCGGCCCCGGTCTCGTCGTCATCGACGCCAGCGGCATAAATGATCGTGCTTTTCACATCGTCAGCCAAGCTACAACACTCCGCAACGTAACCATTTTGGGCGGTACCGCCAACGGTGACGGTGGAGGTATCTTGGTCGAAAGTGGCGCGACGCTAACCATGGTTAACGCGACGCTGACTGACAATGAGGCGAGCAACGGCAACGGCGGCGGCCTATTTGTGCATGGCACGGCGGCGCTGACCAACACCACCATATCCCAAAATATCGCTGCAAATGGGAGTGGTGTGGCCGCTGATGGCAACATCACGCTGCGTAATGCCATTGTTACATCTGATTCCTGCTATGGCTCTGTCTCCTCGGCCGGCGCCAATCTGTTTCATAACGCTGGTGGTTGTCCGGCGGGCCCGCTCACGCTTAGCGGGGATCCTCTGCTGGATTCGTCAGTCCTTCCAGGCTTTTTCACTCTGCAGGCAGGAAGCCCAGCGATTGGGGCCGGGCTCGACGATTGTCCGCTTACCGACCAGCTTGGCCAAGCTCGAAACTCACCGGCGGGATGTGATCTTGGGGCGGATGAGTACCCGCGCGATTTGCCTGTGGCAACAGCGGACGAGTACAGCACCAATGAAGATCAGACGTTATCCGTTGGAGCGCCTGGCGTCCTGGAGAATGACGATCCGAGTGTCGGGCTGTCAGCTGTACTGGTAGCAAATCCGAGCAACGGTTCATTGACCTTGAACCCGGACGGCTCGTTCGCATACACGCCAAACGCGAACTTCAACGGCGTCGACAGCTTCACGTACAGGGCCAACGACGGCGAGCTGGAATCGAATCAGGCGACGGTCACGATCACCGTTGACGCGGTGAACGATGCGCCTGCCGCTACAGATGATACGTACAGCACGGATGAGGACACAGTCCTGACCGTTCCGGCGCCTGGCGTACTGGGCAACGACAGCGACATAGACAGCGAGGCGCTTAGCGCTGTACTTTTAGCAAATCCGAGCAACGGTTCATTGACCTTGAACCCGGACGGCTCGTTCGTGTACACGCCAAACGCGAACTTCAACGGCGTCGATAGCTTCACCTACTTGGCACACGACGGCGCCCTCGATTCCAACATCGCGACCGTGTCCATTACGGTCCACGCGACCAACGATGCACCGCAAGCCGTTTCCGACGGTTACGCCACCGATGAAGATGTGGTGCTGAACGTCTCCGCTCCGGGCATATTAGGGAATGACACTGATCCGGAGAATGACGCGCTTTCTGCCGTGGTGGTAAGCGGCCCGAACTTCGGCGTACTCACGTTGAACGCTGACGGCTCCTTCTCGTATCGACCATTCGACAATTTCTATGGCGAGGACTCGTTCACCTATACGGCCAACGACGCGTCTGGAGCCAGTGCGCCGACGACAGTAACCATCTCCGTGGCCTCGGACGGCATCATCGAGGTAAATACCACCGACGATGGTGATGACGGGGTCTGTGACTGGCGACATTGCAGCCTGCGCGAAGCCATTGTGCTGGCAAACGGTACGCCCCAGCTAGATCAGATTGAGTTCGATATTCCTGGTTCGGATTCGGGCTTCGACGGGACATCGTACGTGATCCTGTTGCATGCGGCCTTGCCTTTGATCACTGCGCCGGTAGCTATCGACGGCACGACACAGGCGGGCGGGCAAATAGTAGTGGATGGCGGAAACGGTGACTTCAATGGTCTGGTGCTCACCGAGAATGCAGGCGGTAGCACGATCCGTGGCCTGGTACTTCGTGGTTTCGGGCGAGACGGCATCCGTATCCAAGGCAGACTCGGCGATCTTGTCGGTAGCGGCGGCCATACTATCTCGGGGAACACGATCGTCGGCAACGGCGGCAACGGCATCACGGTGATCAATAGCGCCAACAACCGGATCGTCGGAAACGATATCTCGGATAATGGTGGGCTGCCCATTGATTTGGGTGGCGATGGACCGACGGATAACGACCCGGGTGACCCAGACAATGGCGCCAATTTCGTCCAGAATTACCCGGACTTAATTCGCGCTGTGGGCTTTGCGGCGGCGGCCGACCCTGACACGTTGCAGATCGTGGGTACACTGAACAGCCGCCCGGGAACCTATTCCGTTGAATTCTTCATCAGCCCAACCTGTAACACGGGCGGCCAGACGTTGCTAAACCCTGAGCCTCTATCGGTAACAATTGCCGCGGACGCAACGGAAACCGGGTTTGCCGCCAATATCGGCGTGGTTGGAGATGTCGCGGGGCTACTCGATTACGGGGTGCGCGCCATTGCTACCGATGCTGATGGGAACAGCTCAGAAGAGAATAACTGTATCCACGTCAGCTACGGCAACGATAACTGGGTGAATTCATTCGAGCAGACATCTCAGCTCAGTGACCAGGCATCTGTGCAGAATTCCAGCGTCGACGACACCACCTCTAGTTTCGATATCTCTCAATACCTGGATAGGTTTGGACAATCCCGCTGGTACAAGCTCAAGGTGTCCGCCAATAGCAAGGTTAAGTTTGAGTTGACGGACCTGACGGCAGACTACAATCTAGCCGTGTACAAGGATGTGGAAGAGGCGTATCTCGAACTCAACGGCGGCGTGCAGGACCTGAACAAACTCGGCGCCGAGGTGGCTTCCGACCCCTTGAATCCCAGCGCGTCGACTGCCGATGCATTCCGCACTGCACAAACGGCCGGATCAGCGCTGAATGGCTCCGCGCTGAATGGGTCGGCCTTGAACGGTTCGGCCCTGAACGGATCCGCTCTAAATGGTTCCGCTCTGAATGGGTCCGCCCTAAATGGCTCGGCATTGAACGGCTCAGCCTTGAACGGATCCGCCCTCAACGGTTCTGCGCTGAATGCGCTCGCCGTGAATGGATCGGCCCTCAATGGCTCAGCCTTGAACGGATCCGCTCTGAACGCCGAGGAACTGGCGCGTATTCAGTCCAGCGCGCTCGCGCGCACGCTGATAGCAGTGTCGGCTGCCGAAGGGAACAGCCCGGAGAGCGTCGAGATCAATACGTGGAATAACGCGGGGTACATCTATCTGCGGGTGTGGGGAACGGAGGGCGCTTTCGATACGGATTCTCCTTTCACGCTCACAACAACCCTGACTCGGGGTCTCTGTGAAGCCGTCACCGCTGATTCCCTGCCGGCCACATCGTTAGCGGCGGTTGCCGGTGGTTATGAGACATTGATCATCGCGGACTGGGAGCGCCTATATGATACGGATTTGACCGGCTACTCATTCGACCAGGGCTTAGCGGACAGACTCGCCGCACTGAACGCAGAGGTCGGTGGAGTCGTGGTGGACGTGGGACAGGATGCCCGCGTTGCCGCAGCGAACGCTTTGGCAGATGCCCATGCCGACTGTTCGTATGGAAAGAATCTGGTGGCCGAGGCGATTCAGACTATTGTCGACGACTACCGAATCCAGAATCCCGTGAAGTATATAGTGATCGTGGGAAATGATGACATCATTCCCTTCTATCGATATCCGGACAATGCACTGCTCGGGCCGGAGGCTCAGTACTTCGTTCCTAATCGCTTTGGCACGTCGTCCTATGCAGCGTTGCGCCAGAACTACGTGCTGACACAAGACCAGTATGGGTCCGACCAGTGTATTTCTCTCAAAGAGAACTGTTTTCCGATTCCGCAGATACCTGTCGGCCGCTTAGTGGAGTCTCCGGATGACATGAAGGCCGTGCTTGATGCGTATCTCAATGGCGGTGAAGTGTTGACGCCGCGCGCAGCGCTGGTCACGGGCTATGATTTCCTGGAAGACGCTGCGCTGGAAATACGCGATGAGTTGGCGGCCGGCGTCCCCACCGTGGATGGGGATCTCATTGATCCACAGAAGCCGGGACCCGTGGCATTAGCTGAGCAAGGCCTGGCTTGGACAGCGTCAGAACTGATCGACAAACTGCGCTATAATCCTGCTGATCCGGCAGACGTGAATTTCGACCTATTCTTCCTGGCGGGACACTTCACTTCTGCATCGGCGTTGGCTGGCGATTACAAGACGACCGTCTTGACAACTGACTTGCCGAGCGACATGACCAACAAATTGGTCTACAGCGCCGGCTGCCATGTCAGCCATAATAGCGTTGACTGGCACAACATCCCCGGCACAACGCTGGAACCTGACTGGGCGCAGGCACTGGCCAGTCGGGGCGCGACGCTCATCGGCGGTACCGGATACCAGTACGGTGATACGGACATTTTGGAATTCAGCGAGCGACTCTATCTATACTTCACAGAGGAGTTGGGCAAGCAGCTGGACAGCGCCGGAGCGGATGTCAGAGACGTGGCCATTGGCGACGCCCTGGTTGCCGCCAAGCAGCGGTATCTGAGTGAGACGCCATTGTTGCGGGGCATCCATGAAAAGACGCTGCTCATCTCGACTATCTACGGCCTGCCCATGCTGAAGGTGAATCTTCCTAGCCGCCCTATCGTTGCACCCGGCGATACACCGCTGTTCCAGGAAGGCGACCTGACCCCTGTGGCAGGCAATGACCTCGGACTGCGGGTGGCCTCCTATACACACGTACCGGACCTGAAGTTCCAGCCGAAGGAATTGCGATCCGTGGAAGATCCGGACACGGTGATTCAGTCCGGCTACTGGGTTGGAGATGGTGTAGTGGCCAATCCTGGCGAGCCTATCGTTCCGGTTGAAAGCCTAAACGTGACACCGCCAAACAGCAGCCTTGCCCTTCGGGGCGTCGGGTTGACGGGCGCCTGCTATACAGATGAGGTACTGGACGAACGCATCCCGCTCACGGGTGCGCCGGCGACGGAGGCCAGCTCGGCGCATATCCGCTTCTACTCGGACCGTTTTATACCGGAACAGATTTGGAGCGA
>JBJYXA010000013.1:0-13973 GCA_046259705.1 Caldilineaceae bacterium | reverse complement strand
TCCGGTGTACAGGACGTGTGGATATTGTGGACGGACTTGCTCGACAGAGACAACGTTGCATTGGGTTGCGCTCCAGGTGAGATGCGCTGGAATGACTTGCCGCTTGTGCAGAACCCCGCCGATGCATCGCTTTGGTCGGCGAACCTAGGTCTTGGCCTATCGCCGACGGAAGTCGCTGATCGTATCCGCTTCATTGTCTTCGCCGCCGGCAAAGCGGGAGCGACGAGCTGGGCCACCAATCAAGGCCCGTTCTACGCGATTGGCGCAAATGCCGTTCGAGAAGTGACCTCGCTAACCTTGGACGCGCCACAAGACGTCTCCGGTCCAGTAGGAGCCACCATCTCGGCCAGCGCAGCTTTGTTGGACGACATGGGCAAGCCGCTCGCAAATCGCAGCATCGTTTTCGGTCTTGCCCAGCAAACGCGCACAGGTGTAACCGGGGCCGATGGTCGAGCAACCGTAGATCTGCCCATCTATGGCATACCTGGGACACATGACATAACGGCATCGTTCCCGGGTTCACCGGTCTACGCGCCGTCGACTGCTGCGCCCCAATCATTTGTCGTCTCGCAGCAGTCAAGTACGTTGAAGCTATCGGCTGGCGCAAGTGATCCGAACGAGGACGCAGTATTTGTCGCGACCCTCGTGGACGGTGTGTCTCCAGATCCGAATATCCTGGCGGAACAAACTGTATTCTTCTACTTCACAGACGAGAAGGGCGCCACAATCATTCGTACGGCCATTACAGGACTGTTCGGCGAGGCGCGACTAGGTAGAGACGGCTACGTGGATGGCATCGGGGAGGGTACGTACAGGGTCTTCGCAGAGTTCAAGGGTTCGCCATCATATTCTGGCAGCGAATCGAACGCACTGGAGTACCAACAGGGCAAAACTCCGGCGTCGCCGTCTATACAGAGATTATTCTTGCCGTCTGTTAGCTCGATTCGAATCCGAGCCGGTGACGTCAGTGGAGCGCGGTCCGAGGCTGGAGTGGTGCAGTTGCCCTTTGTAACCGAAAAGTAACAGCGGCCTAGGAACTCGGCCTGCCGCCGAGCCCACTCGATTGATGCGCAGATTGTATCGCAGAATCCGGTTCGATTTACACACCGGATTCTGCGGACTATGGTCCCTCAGCTGGCAGGGGAAGTATGCCTACTCCAACGCAAAGTTGATAGCCTCGTCTAGAGACTGGGCGCTACCCTTGGCCTTCACCGCGTCATATTCGTCACCTAACGCCGCGTATGCCGGCGCGAACAGGCGGTCGAGTTTTTCCTGATCATTTGGGGGGAGTGCAGCACCGATCTCGTCGCGCAAGTGTTCAGCCGCTCCCAGTAGATTGACTCCACGGGCATACGCACCTCGTAGAACACACAGCCCAGCAATGTATTCGAGCAATTCGGCGATTGCCCAGCGGTCGCCGAGGCCGCGATTCACGATTAGGCTTTCGTTATAGAGCCGCTTGGCTTCGTCGAAATCCTCTTGCGAGCGCACTACGTTTCCCAGATTGCCCAGCGCATTGGCCAGACCCCAGCGGTCGCCAATTTCTCGCTGAATTTCGACAGCCTCTTCTAGATAAGCGCGTGCAGCGGAGAGATCGCCTCGCTCAGCGATCACGTTGGCAAGATTGTTCAGCGAATAGCCAATCCAGGCGCGATCGTTGACCGCGCGTCGAATGGCAAGGGCTTCCTGGTGCAGCGCATAGGCGGTGTCGAAGTCGCTCTCAAACTCAGCAACGATAGCGAGGTTGTTGAGTAGGCGGGCGGTACCAGTTTGGTCACCTGTTTCACGGCGGATGGCGAGACTTTCATTGAATCGGGAGCGGGCGGTCGTGTAATCGCCCTGTTGCACGGCCACATTGCCACTCAAATGCAGCGTCAGCGCCACACCTTCTTGGTCACCGATCTGGTCGAATTCTTGACGCGCGTGCTCGAATTGTTCCCACGCTGTCGTATAATGTCCCTGCAAGCGCAGAAGCTCCCCGATCGCGGTTTCGCTGCGCGCCTCCTCGGCCCGCTGGTCGGTCTCTTGCGCCAGCATGGCGGCCTCGTGATATAACTTTTCCGCTTCGTCCCAACGGCCAACAAGCTGCAATACCTCGCCAAGTTTCCGCTTGATGCTTACCTGATGTTCTATCGATAAAAGAGGAATGACGCGCTCGTAGTAGTCAATGGCAGCATCGTTCGCGTAGGCAGCTTGGGCAGCTTCACCAGCGCGTCGCAGATAGTAGATACGCTTCTCCAGGACTTCGCTGCGGTCAAAATGGTACGCCAAGAGGTCGAGGTGTTGGTCCAATGTGTCGGCGTACGTAGCTTCGATGAAGTTGCCAATCTGCTCATGCAAGGAGGTCCGAAGCATATGCAACAAGCTGTCATAGATCACGCTGTGGGTGATGACGTGCTTGAAGAAGTAGGTAAGTTCAGGCTCCGCTTGATCCTGTACAGTTAGGTTCTGCTGGCTGAGGAGCGTCAGATTGTCGCGTATATTTTCTGGAAGTCCGAGGTCGGGGTAGGCGCCGGTCAGCCAGAGCACGCGGAATACGCGACCGACTACGCTGGCCACCTTCAGTAGCGTCTTTTGACGTTCCTCAAGCTGGTCTAGGCGACTGAGCACAAGGCTTTGTACGCTGGAGGGCAGTTCCAGTTGAACTAGCGCGTATGGATCGGATGGATCGAGTGCGCGATTTCCGATGAAGTTGACAAGTTCTTCAAGATAAAAGGGGTTGCCCTCAGCCTGCTGTGCGAGTCGTTGCACTAACTGTTCCGAGATAGCATCTGTGTCGGCGGTTGTCAGGTCTGAAAGGCGCCGGCGCGCCATATCTGATAACTCGCCGGCGCCAAGGGGTGACAATGTTATCTCGCTGTAATACGGCAGCGTACTGACGCGTTCTTCCTTTAGACGTTCCAGTTCCATGGCCCGAAATGACAACAATATGACGACGGGCAGGTCGGCAATCGAACGGCCAAGCACCTCGAGCAGGTCATGGGAGAGTGAGTCCAGCCAGTGGGCGTCTTCGATGACGATAAGCACAGGCAGATCGCCTGCGATCGCGGTCAGGATATCGGTCAAAAGCGTTTCCAGCGATGACTTGCGTAGCTTCGCGTCAAAGGAATTCGTGAGGTCATTGTCGGGGATGGCGAGACCGAGTAATGGACCTACGAGCGGAAGACGGCGCGTGAGCATCCGGTCAATCGCCCCGATACGACTTCTTAGTGCAGCTATCTGCCGTTCTTCGGGCCAGTCCGCCTCTATGCCAAGAAGCGCGCGCCAGATAGGCTGCCACACAAGATAGCTTGTGTTTACACCGTATGACTCGCATTCACCGCCAAAGACGCTGAAACCGCGCTCTAGCGCTCGATGGATCGCTTCCGCGACGAGGCGAGACTTGCCCAAACCCGCCTCGCCGACGAGTGCAAGAATCTGACCGTGGCCGGAAAGCGCAGCCTCCATACCATCGACTAAATACCCGACCTCGGATTGTCGCCCGATGAGTGGCGAGAGCTGGGTGTGTTGGGGAAGATGCATTGCTGGTCGTGAACCCGTGTTGCACAGTTCCACGATTTCGACGGGTTCGCTTTTGCCCTTGACCAGCGCAGGAGGCAGCGGTTCCCAGGAAAACTGGTCGCGGATCGAAGTCTGCACCTGTTTGCTGAAGATAATCTGGTCCGGTTCACATTTCATCATGAGGCGTGCGGCGAGATTGACCGCGTCGCCGAGGACGCCGTAGGTGCGGTGCATGCTGCCTCCGTAGGCACCCGCGCGCATGCGGCCCTGCGTGACTCCTATCTGCAACGGCCGGATGAAGCGCAGCTCATCGGGCAAGGCACGAAGCTCGAGCGCCGTAGAGGCTGCTCTGGCCGCGTTATCCTCGTTGGCAATCGGTGCACCGAAGTTGATATAGAGATAACTCCCCTTGTCGCCCATGTTTAGGTCCACCAACGTCCCTCGGTAGCGCTCCACAATGGCTTGCACACGCCGGACGAAGAGATCGAGCTTGTCGCCCGCCGCTTCGTCGTTGTCGTAGTCGATGCCCGAGAAGCGCAGGAATACGGCAACCGTCGGTCGAATCTCGGCCAAGAAGTCACCCATGCCGCTGCTAAGACGATCGTAGACGGGAGCCAGGAGCCATGGACGGACTTGGGCCTCCGTCATCCGGTCGGTGTCCAGCTCGGGCCAGCCCGGCGGCTGTGGTTCGGTACGTAGCGCGGTCAAGAGTCCAAACGGCCGGTTCAACTCGTCGGTACGCGTCTCTGCAACTGTGACCTGGTCGCGCAGGGCTTCAAGTGCATTGCGGTCGAGCAGCACTTCGCCACGGCCAGCGAGTTTCTCAGCCGAATCCAGACGTTCTATGGTCGCTCCTGCGATAGCGTCGATCACGCGAATAGAGGGATCACCGACTAGCAGGCGGCGGGCGGAACCTGCGGCTACAGAGGCTGACATAGTGAGCGTTACGCTGCTACCGAAGGGTGTCCGAACGTCGGTAAACGCGTCCATCGCTTGTTGCATGTGGAGCGCGCAGGCCGCGGCATGCAATCCAGTGTCTCCGTCAAACCAGCAGGTCACAGCATCGCCGGCGAACGAGATGGCGCTGCCGCCCCAAGTGTGTAGCTTGTCAATCAGGGCATCATAGACCAGATTCAAATAGCGCGTCAGTTCTTCTGCGCCCCGCAAGGCGCCGAGTTCTCGTAGCAGCGCTTCGGTAAGCTGAGTAAAGCCGGAAATGTCGGCAAAGAGCGCTGCGCCGCGCGTTCGGTCTGGCAGCTCGCGTCCTGCCGCCATAGCGTGCCGGCGGTCCATGGGGATGTAGGCCAGAAGGCTTTCCTGCATGTTACGAACTCAGCGTTAGGAGTACAACAGCAGCGGCAAGAACTATGATGTGGAAGACTTGATCCATCCATAGTTCGATCTCATCGAATAGAGGCACACCGGGAGGCATGTGTTTATAGTGCGCGTTCCACCACTGGACGGGGACACGGGTATCGATGAGGAGGTGGGTGATACCGATGGCCACCGCATACAACCACGGGAAGACGAGAAGCAGCAGACAAGTATGGATACCACTATGGACCCATGCCGCCGGCCGTCGCAGATCGGTCTTGTTGCAGGCCATCCATTCATTCTGCAGAGGCCAATCCGCCACCAAATGGAGAACAATTGCCCAAACAAGTATGTCGGTAGGTAGCGTCATTGGTTTCCATCGCAGCGACTCAACGTTCAGTCCCAATACAAACGTCGCAATATTATAGCGATGGACGAGGACGGGCGAAAATGACGTGAACGATGCCGGCCACCGCCCGTTACGGCATGACCGTCAACTGCCACACAAGCCTGAAACTGGTATGGATGGAGTTATACGGGTCTTCAATGGTGCCCAGGCCTAAGTCGTGCACACTATCAGCCGGAAGCTTATCGGTCGGATTCGGCAACAATCCCATGACTGGTGTTGCGCTGTATGAGCCCGTTACGTTGGCCATCGGGAAGTCCGTCGCGTACTCTTCTCCGGGTTTGAGTTCAGTAGTGCAGACGGTCGACCCATCCACCCAGCTAACGACAACATCCACACCGGCCATGCGTTGTTCGTCCTGGTCTAGGACATCAATGAAAATATGATGCCGGCCCTCAGATTCATACTGGTCGTACCATCTTGCCTCCACAAGACGCCAGAAAAGTTGTCCTGATTCGACATCTGCTTCCTCTAGACTGACGCCACGCTGGTCCAGTCTCGGATCCCAGAATCGTTCAGGCAGCGCGCTGGCGACATCGATCTCGAAAGTCTGGCGCACAACAGCCACCTCATTGGCTGCCCGGATCCCGACTTTTGCTGGTCCTTCTGATGTAGGCGTCCACTCAATGTGTCCCTTGTCGTCCATGGCCATCCCACCGGGAGCTATCGACAACTCCAAAGTAGGTGTGGGATAGCCCGACACCGCCACATCATATGCATAAAGTTGCCCGACCTTGGCAATGCGCACCGGCTCTGAAATGAACGCAGGCGCGGATGGTGCCTGCGGCACTTCGATGGTGAAGTGTTGGTTCGCATCGGGTGGAACGCCGTTGCGCGCACGGACGGTTACGTCATATGAGCCTCCCGCGTCTGGGGTCCATTGCAGCAGTCCATCGCTGTCGATGGTCATGCCGTCAGGCCCTTCATCTATGATAAATGTAGGTGAAGGGGCTCCCAATGCCTGCACATGGTACAAATAGGTGGCGCCCACCGTTCCGGTAGGTGAAGGCGTGGAAGTGATCTGCGGCGGGGCGGAAAATGCTACGTTAATGGAAAAGGTCTGTTGCGCGCTGGGCGGAACACCGTTGTCAGCGCGCACCGTCACGGTGTAGACTCCCTCCGCTGTCGGCGCCCACTGAATGACGCCGTCGCCGTCGATGGTCATACCATCAGGCATAGTATTCTGTTCGAGCGTGATCTCCGGTGCCGGATATCCGCTAGCGATAACAGTATAGATATAGGGCACGCTCACGGCTGCGTTCAAAGCGGGCGACGAAGTGATGGCCGGAGCTGTGGGCCCCGGCGCCACGTCGATGTCAAAGATCTGATCCTTGTCAGGGAAGACGCCATTGCTGGCATGTATCGCCACCTCCTGACTGCCCGGCACCGTAGGTGTCCAGTGAATGACACCGTTCCCGTCTATGGCCATGCCATTCGGACCTTGGCTCAGGCTAAGGAGCGGGGCAGGATAACCGCTGGCCTGGACGGGATAGCTGTAGGGAACGCCGACCGCACCGATGGTGTTAGGTTCCGACACGAACGCGGGAGACGACGGGGACGGCATAGATACGACCAGCGGCAGAAGCGCTTGTGCTTTGTCGCCTTCGATATCCGCGGCACGGGCAGAAACCGGATGTAGTAGCAGACAGACTACAGCTAATAGACCGGCAATAACAGACAGACGAGCTGAGTGCGCGCCAGGAATCTGGAGGAACATAGTGACACCGTTGATTGATTTGGTCCGGAGCTTGGAATGCGCCCGCGCAATAATAGCAGGTTTATAGGCACGTCACAAACAGACAAATAGGGCTCGAAGTATCGGAAATGGGACCGGAGCTTTCGCGAGGTGGTATACTAGGCATGCGTTCGACGTCAACGCGGCCAAAATCAGTTCGTTATCATACGGGGACGCTCGCTACCCAGTTGAGAATTCCAATCACGCTGACCGAAGGATGATCCCATGAAACCAAAGATCGGATTTATTGGCATTGGCATTATGGGCAGCCACATGAGCCGCCATTTGATGAACGCGGGCTATGAGGTTGTCGCTTATGACGTATACAAGCCTTCGCTGGCCGCCGTTGTGGCAGATGGCGCGGAAGAAGGCGCTTCCTGTGCAGATGTGGCGGCGCGCAGCGATGTGGTCATTACCATGTTGCCCGATTCACCCGATGTCGAGAAGGTAGCCCTGGGTGATGCAGGCATCGTCGAGTCGGCGCGCGAAGGACTAATCTACGTCGATATGAGCACGATCGCGCCCGGAACTGCCATCAAGGTGGCTGAGACGCTAGGTGAACTGGGTGTGCGTTGCCTGGATGCACCCGTGAGCGGCGGCGAGGTCGGTGCCCAAAACGCGGCGCTGTCGATCATGGTGGGCGGTCCCAGTGAGCTGTTTGAAGAAGTGAAACCGATCCTGGAAATCATGGGGGGAACGGTCACGCTGTGCGGGGATAACGGGGCCGGCCAGACCGTGAAGGCATGTAATCAGATCCAAGTAGCCCTCAACTTTGTTGGGATGGCAGAGGCGCTGGTATTGGGTGCAAAGGCTGGCGTGGACCCGGCCATCATTATTCAGGTATTGAGAGGCGGCTACGCTCAGACACGCGTGATGGATGTGCGCGGTCCGATGGCGATTCGCGGCAATTTCGAGCCGGGCTTCCGTAGCCGTTTCCACTACAAGGATCTGAACATCATCATGGACACGGCTACCGCCTTGCAGGTGCCTTTGCCGGCGACGGCGGTGGCGCACGAGTTGTTTACTGCGCTGATGGCCACGGGACGCGGCGAACTCGATCACTCTGCAGTGCTCAATATCATCGAGGACATGGCGGGCGTGAAAGCGCGAACGGAACAAGAATAAGGCTGGTCTGTGCCCTCTAGTCTGCAAACATCGGCCGGCAGATACCCACAAGTTGTCAGGGTAATCTGCCGGTTTGTTCGTGCACGAGGTTTACCCTAACAACGATTTGTACTCCGGATGTTGCTCAATGTAAGCGCGTACAAAGGGGCACTGGGGTACGACAGTCAGAGAGTGCTCACGGGCATATTCGAGTCCCGCCCGCGCCAGTGTACTACCGACGCCGCGCCCCTCGATAGCAGGCGGAACACGAGTGCTGACAAACGTGATACTCCCGGGTGACTGCTGGTAGAGCAAAATGGCTGACTCGCCATCCACGATGCTTTCGAAGCGATTACCTTTGGCATCGTGCGTGACTGAATAAACACTCACCGTGTTTGTTGCTCCCTTCATGCGCTAGATCTCAGTCGTCTGATCGCTTAGGATACGTCGGTCAGAGCGCAGTGAAGAATCTCGTCTTAAGTAGCAGAGATTTTCCCTTTGCGTCGCCCGAGGGAGGGCTGCTCCGCCCGGCATGGCCGTTTGGCCATTTAGGTATCGAACCACTTAGGCAAAGTAATGCATACAGGCGCCCAGTATACGCCCTGCAAAGCTATCGGCTGAAATGTGATTTCGATACTTCAGGGACTGTCAGACTGCGGTGAAATGGTGCGACCTGTGCCGCATTGGAACGGGTCTTCCTGCTGGTGGCCGTGGCGACTAAGGCCGGGACCGGTGGCCACAGTCTGTTATGGGTTCGGCACTGCGGGTAGCTGAATCGTGAAGACGGTTCCCTTTCCGGGCTCGCTGGCTATCTGGATTGTGCCGTCGTGCGCCTCCACGATAGATTTTGCTATGGAGAGTCCGAGACCGGATTCACCATCTTGACTGCGAGCGCGATCGCCTCGATAGAAGCGGTCGAAGACGTGGGGCAATACTTCCGGCTCGATCCCGCTGCCTGTATCCTGGACACGCAACTCGACCGTACCTGCTCCGGCCTGTGCAGAAAGGCTTACGGCTCCACCGCCAGGTGTATGGCGCAATGCATTGCTGACGAGATTACCAAGGACCTGGGCCATCCGCTGGCTGTCAACATTGATCATGGGTAGACTCGCCGCGGCATTGACCGACAGTGTTATTTCCTGCCGTTCCGCCTGCATAGCATAGGAGGTCTCCGCCCGTTGCAGCAATGTGGCCGGCGACAAGAGGCTGCGGTGAAGCGGTAACTCGCCTGCGTCAGCCAGGGAGAGCGTGCGCAGGTCGTCGACAAGATGGTTCAGATGCTTGGACTCACGGTGCAGCGTGTCGGCGATCTCGGGTGTTGCCTGCAGCTTGCCGTCGCTAAGAGCTTCCGTGTATCCGAGAATGACGCTCAGCGGAGTGCGCAAATCGTGAGCGATGTCAGCCGTCATTTGGCGGCGAAGACGGCTGGCTTCCTCCAGGTCGGCGCTCATGCTGTTGAAAGAGGCAGTGAGTTCACCAAGCTCATCCTTGGTGTGTACCGGAACCTGCACACCAAGTTCACCCTGGGAGATGCGTTTGGTAGCCGCGGTGAGAAGTCGAATCGGCTTGGTCAACGTACTGGCCAACAGTGCGCCGAGTATCAGCGCCACGACTGCCGCGCCGGCCGATGCCCACAGAATGCTTCGATTCAGGTCACGCAGGAAAATCCGTTCGGGAGCATTCGGCTGGCGACGATCGCCGAAGTAATCGAACAGTAGGTAGCCCACTACCTTGCCGTCGACATTGATCGGAACACTGTCGCGCAAAACATCAGCGGAAACGCGAGTGCCGATTCGCCCAGGGCCGCCACCGCCGAACACCACAACTCCGTTCGCATCGGCAACAGTTGCCAGAGGCGGTCCCTGACCCTGGCCTCGCCCGTTCCCGTTCGGCCCAGATTCAAACGCCTGATTCAAATCACCCCAGCCGCCATGTTCTTCATAGTAGGCGCGCAGCGCCGCCTCGGTGGCCGGGCGAGTTCGCCCAAACAAGAATTGATCGAACGCGCGCTGGGTACTGACACTGATAATGAGCGACGCCAGCAATACACCGATGACGCCGACGGCGAGGAAGGCAATCGTTAGCTTGACCGCGAGCGATCGTATGTTCATTCGTGCCAGCTAGCGGTCGGGTGCAAAACGATAGCCGACGCCAAATACGGTTTCGATATAACGCGGTTTGCCTGGATCGGGCTCTACTTTGGTGCGCAGATTGCGAACGTGAACGTCGATGGTGCGTTCATAGCCTTCATAGGCGTCGCCCTGAAGTCGATCGAGCAGCTCACCGCGTGAGTAGACACGCCCTGGCGCCGCCATGAGAACGGCCAGCAGGTCGAACTCCGACGGGGTAAGGTCGACGTAGCGGTCGGCCACGGTGACCGTATGAGCATCCTGGTCCAGCACAATGTCGGCAGCCTGGAGCCGTTCCGGTGTCGAACTCTGCTTGCGGGTGCGGCGCAGGACGGCGCGTACGCGGGCTGCTAGCTCTCGCGGACTGAAAGGCTTGGTGACATAATCGTCTGCGCCGAGTTCCAGTCCCAGTACGCGCTCACTTTCCTCCACCTTGGCCGTTAGGATAATAATCGGCGTGTCTGCCTCTTTTCCGTAGACGCGCATGAACTCGTAACCGCCCATTTCGGGCATCATGAGGTCCAGGATAATCAGATCCGGATGTTCCTGGCGCGCCACAAAGAGGGCGTCATGACCATTAGCGGCCGTGACAATGCGAAATCCCTCCTGGCCAAGATACGCCGACACCAGGTCGCGGATCTCTCTCTTGTCGTCAACCATCAAGATTGTTTGAGTCACGATAGTCACCGGGTGCGGTTGCTGGATTCTGGTGCCAATTCTACGGGTACAGCATCACTTCGTCAATACATCCATCGCAAACGACTCTATATGGCAGCATCGATCCATCGCAACGCAATCAGTATAGGTGGCAGATATTCAGATCGTGTGAAGACCTTGCGTGGATCATGCCTCTACATTGCCATCTGAATTTATGGTATAGTGAGTACGGTTTCAGCGAACCGTAAGGATGGTCGGGTCCCCTGGTGAGGGGGAGTGGCATGCGAACTGAAAATACTACAAGCCGCAGCTTGCTGGAGAACAACCAGTTGCTGGCGGCGCTTGATATGCCCGCGCTTATCGTCGATACAAACGGCGTAATTCGGCAGCTTAACGGAATGATGCAGTCTCTGTGTGCTGCGACAGGGCGTCCAGTTTTCTGTGGCGCTCCGGTCTCGCAGGTGCTGCCCAGTATTGAGGCGTTTTGGCCCCAAGGGAAGCAAAGCTTCGATACGGGTATGGGGGTTGAGTGTCTACCTTTGGATACGTACGTGCGCGTGCGGGGCGCACCCTTGTGCGACTCGGATGGTGAGCTGGCAGGCTGGCTAGTCCTTATGGACGCAGAGGATGGGGCCGACACACGCAGCGCGCCCCGCCTGCGCTCTCTTTTGGCGTCGATGGATGACCTAGTCATCGTCATTAACCCTCAGGGAATCGTAATCGAATTTCACCAGCCCGCGAGTGAGGGCGTTGCGCCGGGGAACGAGTGGATGCTCGGCAAGCATTATCAGGAAGTTTTCCCCGATAACACTTCGCGCAAGCTCACAGAGATGATGGAGATCGTTCGCGAAACGGGTATGACACAGCGCTACGACCACCTCGTCATGGTTGACGGTGAGGAACGCTGGTACTCTGCGAACATGGGACTGTTGCGAAATGACGACAAAATTGCGTCCGGTTACGTCATCGTGGCGCGCAACATCACCGAACGTAAGCTGATAGAAACGGCAGAGCGCGAGCAGCGCGTCCTGGCAGAGGCATTACAGGACGTTGCCCTGGCCTTGAACAGCACGCTAAACCTCGACGAGATCTGGGAACGTATTCTTTCGAATGTCGTGCGCGTCGTGCCTGCTGATGCCGCCGCCATACTTTTGGTGGAAGATGGCATTGCACGCGTTGTGGGCGAACGTGGCTATTCGGGTAGGGGCATGGACGACTGGGAGGTCGGCCATGAAATCAGGGTATCCGACGTCGACCGCCTTGAGCATATGACTGAGACACGCAAACCTTTCCTAGTCGCCGATTCTCGGTCCCTGCGTAGCTTGGCACGCAGGGCAGAGGGAACTCTGGCAGCCCAAAATCCTCACCTGGGTTGGGCGCGCTCATACCTCGGGGCGCCAATTGTCCTGGGCCAGGAAGTGATTGGCTTCATCATACTTGAAAGCGCCGTGGCGAATTACTTCACGCCGCAGGACGCTGATCGGTTACGCGCTTTTGGTTCGCATGCCGCGTCGGCAATACGCAATGCACGTATGTACTCGCAGGCGCAAGACTTGGCAGCCGTAGAGGAACGACAGCGGTTGGCGCGCGATCTCCATGATGCGGTGAGCCAGATGCTATTTTCTGCCAAAATAATTGCAGAAATGTTGCCGCGCCTGCAAGAGAGGGATCCCGACAGCGTCTGGACCTATCTGCCGGAGCTGCAACGCCTGATCCAAGGGGCAATGGGCGAGATGCGTATGCTGCTCCTGGAATTGCGTCCGAACATCTTGACGGATGTGGATCTGGGGGTATTGCTGGGGTATCTCGTGGACGCAACGAGTGCGCGTACCTCGGCGCGTGTTGCGCTGGACGCGATGGAGGTATGTCCGATACCCCAAGGTGTGCAGATCGCATTTTATCGAATTGCTCAGGAGGCGATGTCCAACGCCGTCAAACACGCACACGCGTCAAAAATAGATGTGGCGATACGTTGCACCGACGGTGAGGTGGCGCTGCGCATTGAGGATGACGGCGACGGGTTCATTATGGAAGACGTCCGGCCCGAAAACTTAGGCATTACTATCATGCAGGAACGCGCAGAAGAGGTTGGCGCCAACCTGCGCGTGCATAGCGTTCCTAACGCGGGAACCGTCGTGGAAGTGGTTTGGACGGAAGGCCCCACACCTGCACGCGAACGCGGGGACGCAGAAGCTGGCGTGAGAAATGGCATGGGGACGGCGAACAAACATGCCTGATGCAAATGCGGCGATGAAGGACTCGCAGCTTATACGCGTACTGCTGGTGGATGACCATGAGATAGTGCGCCGTGGTTTGGCGGTATTTCTGGAGGGCTTCGACGATATGGAGTTGGTCGGACAAGCGGAGAACGGCGAAGAGGCGCTGGAGCGCTACAGGGAGTTGGAGCCGGATGTGGTTCTGATGGATTTGGTGATGCCGACCATGGATGGCCCCACCGCGATCCGCACCTTACGGGCGGAGTATCCGAAAGCCAAGGTAGTAGCGCTGACCACCTTTCGCGACAAAGAACTTGTCCATCAGACCTTGCAGGCCGGCGCCGTCGGCTATTTGTATAAGGACGCTTCCGTCGACGAATTGGCGGACGCCATACGCCGGGCATATGCCGGAAACACGGTGATGCTTTCTTCACAGGCCGCGGAGGCACTGCTTGACTTAATCCACGAAGGAGAACAGGCGGATCAATCGCCGCGTGGCGAGTTGACCGCTCGTGAGTTGGAGGTGCTTGCGCTCCTGGTCGAAGGATTGACCAATCGACAGATCGCCTATCGACTGCATGTAAGCGAGTCGACCGCGAAGCAGTATGTGCGCGGCATACTGTCGAAGCTGCAGGTGAGCAGTCGCACGGAGGCAGTGGCGATGGCAGTGCAGAATAACCTGTTGCAGGATATGTAAGGTCCGCGACCGGGCGTCTGCAGTTGGTCTCTTGGGCGGGAGGACGACGTCGGCGGCATCATAGCCACAATTGCCTGGCCAGTTGGATATAGCCGGACGACGCATGCAAATATGTCCAAGTGTCCGTTTCGTGAGGCGCCCACTTCGGGTATTCTACGAGTGGCGTATGAGTTGAGCCAAAGGAATCGCTGAAGCTTTCCTCGCCGACCGTCGT
>JBJYXA010000012.1:0-2744 GCA_046259705.1 Caldilineaceae bacterium | reverse complement strand
AATCATAACTTCGCGACGGTCTTACCAAGCGGTTCGGCTGTCGAATTGTAGTTGGCCCGAATACGCTCGGATGACGCAGGACCGGACGATCCGTACCTCACGAAAAGTAAATGGCTCAAGCCCAATGCTCACAATACGACCTGAACAAATGGAGGAGTTCCGACGGAACGCCCTCGACCGATACGTCGAACGGACTCTCGAGCAGTTCCATCAGTATTTCCCAGGGCCTTCCAATGTCATCGGCGACGGCCCGTTGCGTCAAATGATACGGTTAGGTGTGGACCGGGCCGCTCAGCATCGGATCGAGGGTGAATGCAATGTTGTGTTATACACGACCGTCATGCTCTTGTGCGGCTCGTTCTTCGACGAGGATCCTCAGTACCCTTGGGCGCGGGAGATTCTTAAGCAAGAGCATTTGGTGGACGAGGGTCAGCGGGCCGAGCGCTTGTATGACGACTTCATGGCATACTGGGAGCGCGTATCGAGCGGAGACCGAAGCGGCCTTGTCCGGTACGCCATGCACGCATGCAAACAGCCCGTGGCGCAGTTCGACGAGGCTTCGTCTCAGCAAATTATCGATCACCTGCGCTACGCGTGGTCACAGAAGGCCGCTGAGCTCGGTGATGCCGGGGTCTACGCCGTACTGCGCGAGGCCGAGCACTGCGCGGGGAGATACCGTATGTTTACCCGCCGCGACCATGCGGTCCTCAGTTGCCTCGTGTTCGCACTCGGCAACGGCTTCGACAGAGATCCGATGTATCCTTGGGCAACCGAAGTGCTGACCTCTGCGCACATCGCCCCGGCCGACCGTGGCGCACAACTTTACGAAGCCGGGAAAGCATACGCCAGACGCTGGCTCGAATTCGCCAGGCCGGTAGATTAATATGGGTACTTGCGACAAAAAGGGCAACAAGGATGCGGCAAAAGAGAAAGGGACCGGCAAATGCGATGAGACCAAGAAAGATTGCCCGAATGCGCCAAAGCTCGTGAGTCTCACGGTCAAAAAGTATGCGACGCAGACCCACGTCACTGGGGCAAAGAATTGGGCGACGATCAAGCGCTCGAGCGATGACGTCATCGTAGAAGCGACGACCTCGCCAAACAACTCCGCGGATGAATGGAGTCAAATCAACTGGTCCGGCGACTCCGGATCACCGGTATCGGGTAAAGCTAGCCAACGTAAGATCTCTCGGTCGGACAGCAAGAAGCTCCATGTAGAGGCAGAATTGGGAGGCGTGAAGGATCATGTTGACATCTGGGTTCTATGGGCCAGCGTGACGAACAAGACGAGCGGCACGACACCGGCAAATGCGGTGCAATTCGCCGCCCGCTATGATGCCACGGAGAATCTTGGCGCCAAATCGTACAACGGCGGAAAAGAGGCAGTCGGCAAGGTCGTTCCCTATGCCAAGATTACACCAGCAGGCGTACATGCCGTGGTCAAGTCCGGCTGGGAATTCAAGCGCGAGCGAATGTCCCATGACTGGTCGGACGGAGCAAAGGATAGTCCAGGCAATGGCACCTCGGATTACTGGAACACCGCTTGGGTAGACGATACCTCTCACGCCTCTTTCCAGAAGCTCACGCCCGATACGGACGATAAGATTTACGATCGCGATGCCCCGAATATCGCGGCGTTTGGCACCAATGACGCCGAGACATATAACAACTTTCGGCAATGGGTGGAGTGGAACGCGGGCGATGCGGACACTGGTGGGAAGTGTTCGGACAAGGCCGGATGGTACTGGCAGGGGCGTTGGAAAAAGAGCGCGTCCTCGCAAGTGGAGCTCAAGGACGTTGGCACCGGGAGCATCACGCTTCCTACCGATTCCCACTATCACCCCTGAGCTGAAACGCAATGGGGAGAATTCAAGTCGGAGACAGGATCTTTTTGATCGGCATCCTGTTGCTCTCAGGCGGGGTCAGCTGCCAATCTGTGGAATCCGAAACGGCGAAAAAAGACATGAATGAAGACCAAGTGATAGATCTGATGAAGCAGATCGAGACGCTGGCGCAACGCGAGCAGTTCGTCCTCTTATCGAAGGTCGATGAGGAGCGACGTCAGCTCCTCGGCGTGCTCATGCAGTACCTCGGATCGAGCCCCTCGCGCGACGTCCGGGCAGCGGCCGCCTATCTGATCGGCCGGCATCGGCTATCGGAAGGTGCACCGGCGCTGGTCGAGAGCATCGGGCTCGACGCGAGGTATCCCCCCATGAAGGGGCCCGAGCCGCTATGGGAGCGTTACCCGGCGATGGAGGCCCTCATCAACATCGGCAAGCCTGCGGTACGGCCCTGCATCGGGCTGCTAGCGACAGAAGACGACCACGTTCGACGCTACTTGGCCATCAAGGTAGTTCGCTATGTCGAGGGACCCCAGATAAGCGAGTTCGTGCTAAAACAGGCGCAAGCGATCGAAGGCGATTCCGCTAAGCGGGCCCGACTCGAAGACGCTCTTGTTCAGTTAAGGCACTTACCGAGATAATCCGCTAGAGACTGACCGGCACTATCCTGTGCCGCAGCGCGCTGTAATCGATCCCTGCTACGACCAGCGGGGACATTGAGCCAGACCTCATCAACTAGCTTGCGCCAACAATTGCGTCCAGCCGACCGCGAGCAGCCGAGCTTTTTTGCAGACTCAAGGCTCCTGCAGCGGCTTGCGGCGGCTGACGCTCAACGTTATGTCCGCTGAGGGTCGGTTGCTGTCATTCGCCGGACCGCTTCCGATGGTCCGGTTTCATGGCAAA
>JBJYXA010000011.1:0-5520 GCA_046259705.1 Caldilineaceae bacterium | reverse complement strand
CGGTGACCGGCACGACTGCCATCCGCATCGTTGCGCTGGGTTCGGGCATGCGCCCATCCAGCAGAGTTGACTGATACTGAGCCAGTTGCGACCGGTTCTCAATCTGTCCAAAACTGCGCTGAGCAATCACGAGCACATTGTGGGGCCGTGTTATCGAGGGAGCCACGCGATCCGCCAATGTGGATTGGTATGTGGCCAGTTCGGCGAGATTCGTGATCTGTTCTGGGCCGTTTCCGGCATCCGTTTCTGCTACTTTTTCGACCGCCGGCAAAGTCTGATCCATTAAGTGTGCCTCGTACTGGGCCAACTGCGTGAGATTCTCAATCTGATCGAAGGGTTGTCCTCCTTCGGCCAGGGCTGCCTCCGCTCCGACTATCAGCAACAGGCCTACGATCATCAGGACTACAGTTCCTCGCGCTAGTTTCATCATGATCTCCTCCTTGGAATGCTTCACGCTTTTTTCGTATTCTCCGAACGGTCGGTCGTTGCGAACTTCGTTGCCACACCCTGTATGCTTCATCTTGGCCTATCCTTTCCTCGCCGCTGAGCGCCGGCGATTGTTCGTAAGTTCTTTGTCGCTGAATCTGGTCACAGCATACAGACGAGGCGTCCTAGAATCGCCCTAGATCGCGTCCTAAGAAGCGTCCTAGCCAATCTTGGGGACCGATTTCCGGAATGCCGGTTGCAATTTCTAACCCACGTGAGTAATATTTCGCCGGTGGAAGGCGGGAACGATGCATAGACTCACCTTGCGGATGTTAGGGCCACCTGTCGTCGAGGTTGACGATGTGACGACGGAGGTCAAACCGCGCAAAGCATTGGCCATCCTGGTCTATCTAGCCTGCGAGGGTGGGCGCCAGACGCGGGATACCTTGGCCACGCTGCTCTGGCCGGACTCTGGCCAGAGCCAGGCGCGCGCGTCGTTGCGCCGCCGCCTGTCCGAACTGGACCTCACCCTCGATGGTGAATGGCTGCAAGCGGAGAGAGAATACGTTGCTCTGAGCGACGCACCTGACCTACATATCGATGTAGCTGAGTTCGAAGCTCATCTGGCCGAATGCGCTACACACGGGCATGATCTGCGCGAGGTATGCGCAGAGTGCCGGCAACCACTGGAGAGCGCCGTCGCCCTATACAAGGGTGATTTTCTGACCGGGTTCACACTGCAAGACTGTGCCGAATTCGACGACTGGCAGTTTTTCAAGGCTGAGGACTTGCGGCTTGCCCTATCCGAGGCTCTGCAAAGACTGATTACGCTGTACAACCAGAGAGGGGATTATGCTTCAGCCTTACCGCACGCCCGGCAATTGCTATCCTTGGATCCGCTCCACGAGCCGGCGCACCATGAGCTAATGCGCCTCTACGCGCGCACGGGGCAGCAATCAGCCGCGCTGCGCCAGTATGAGGTCTGCTCGGATCTACTCGAGACCGAGTTGGGCGTAGCCGTTTCAGATGAGACGATTCAACTGCGTGACGATATCGTCGCACGCAATCTGCGCGCCGAGGTTCCCAGGAACAGTATATTTCAGCCTGAATCATTCACGGATATGGACACCGGTCGATTCGAACGCGGCCAAGATGCCACGGAACCAGCGAACGTCCAGGACGACATACGTGTAGTCACTGTCCTTGATGCCGACTTCAGCTTCCCCGTTGAGGAGTCCTGGGATGACGGGATTGCTAGAGGAGCGGAGCAGTTGGCTCGGCTTCTGCAACGGGCTCCGGACCTGATGAAAGCATACGATGCCTTCATTAGCCGAAGCTCCGGTGCAGGATTCCAAGCGCTTTTTGGCCTATCGCGTGTTCACGAGGACGATGCTGAACGAGCGATTCTAGCTGCCATCGATATCCAGTCAGCCGCTAAGGAAGCCGGTCTGGAACTTACGGTTGGCGTAAATACCGGCGTCGTCTACGTCAGCCGGTCTGAAACCGGCGTCATGGCCACGGGGCCAACCGTTACGCTAGCCTCCCGACTGCAGAGCGTTGCCTCTCCCGGAGAAATACTCGTAAGTGAGTCTACCTATCGACACACGCGTGGAGCCGTGCGCTATACCTCTCACGACGCGGGTCGGGGCATGGCAGGTATCTTTCGTGTCGAACGGTTGCGCCGTATTGCGCGTAAAGCGCGCGGGGTCGAGGGACTGCACGCGCAACTCGTCGGTCGCGACGAGGAGTTGTCCAAGCTACAAGCTGCGCTGGAACAGACGATGCAAGGCGAGGGCCAGATTGCGTTTGTGATCGGCGAAGCTGGTGTGGGTAAGTCTCGTCTGATAGCAGAACTACGCGCCAGCGAGCCCACGCAAATAGACGACGACCGCGCAGTGCGATGGTTGGAAGGCCGCTGCCTTGAGATGACGTCTGCGTCCGCATATGCGCCCATTGTGAGCGTGTTGCGCGGTTATTTTGGTTTGGGTCCTGATGACTCAGAAGAGGCCCGCGCCGGCAAGATCTTCGACAAACTGAACGAGATGGCGCATCAGGGAGTGCTGCGCCGTGAGCAGTTGGCCTTGACAGGATCGGTGTTGGGTAACCTGATGTCGATTCGCTTCAACAGCGATTGGGATGAGTGGACAGATTCAGCATCACCTGAACGCATCCGCTTGCAGACATTTCAGACGTTGGGCGATTTGATTCTGGCAATGGGGCAACGGCACGCTTGTGTGTTTGTGCTCGAAGATCTGCACTGGGCGGACGCTCTATCGCTCGACCTCATCGCCTTTCTCATGGAAAGGCTGCAGGGAGCCCACCTCATGTTGCTGTGTACCTATCGGCTAGACCAAAGCCACCGGTCCTCGCAACTTGCGACGATTGCTGGGCGCATCTGCCCCGATCGGCACATGGAGCTGCGGCTGCGCGAATTGACACCCGTTCAGTTGGGCCAATTGCTTGCGCGCCTGATTGGGCACGACCAGGTGTCACCGGAGATTCAAAGGACAATCTACCGGCAATGCCAGGGGAATCCATACTATCTGGAAGAGATCCTCCATGCCCTCATCGGCAGTGGTGAGCTGGTCGATACCGACGAAGGTTGGAGGCTTCCGACCACGCTGACGAACGTATCAGTACCTGCTAGCGTACAAGGTGTCACCCTCAGCCGTTTCGATCGCCTTTCTGCGCGGGCAAAGAACCTACTGCAACACGCGGCCGTCCTTGGCCATCGCTTTGACAAAATGCTATTGAACCTGCTGATCGGTGGAGATGCCGGCGTCGATGAGAGCTTGGATGAGCTGGCGAATGACGCCTTCATCTATCTCGAACGCACTATGCCCCAGGAGATCTACGCGTTTCGCCACGTATTGGCCCAACAATCCGTCTATGGCACGCTGCCGCCTACACGTCGCAGCGCGCTACATGGGCTGGCCGGCGCTGCCCTGGAAAAGCAGTATCACATCTCGCCGGATGAGGTACTTGGGTTACTGGCCTATCATTTTGAACGCAGCCGGGAGGACGAAAAAGCAGTTGACTACCTATTGCGCGCCGCAGATAAATCGCGTCGCGCTTATCTTACTGAAGAAGCTCAATCCGCGTACGAGCGCGCACTGCAACGGATGGCTAAGTTAGGTGGCGAAGCAACAAACGCTGCGCATCTGCGCGCCACAAGACAACTAGAGGCCTACGTGGGACTCGGCCAAATTCACTCATGGACGGCTCGTTATGCAATGGCGGAGCAGTGTTTTCGTCAAGCCATCGAGTTGGCCACCGAGCAAGCCCATCCGGCTCGTGAGCTGGCCCGGCTCTATTTCTGGCTGGGCGAGAATCTAAACTGGCAAGATAAGAACGACGAGAGTATCCGCCTCAGCCTTCAGGCGCTCACCATACTAGGGGACGATACTGAGTGCGCCGAGGCCGCGATGCTCAACGCCGCATTGGCGTGGAGCTACATTGCCCAACCGAATCCTGCTGGTTTTGTCGAGTACGGACTCAGAAGCGATGCCTTCATCGAGAGTGTTCCTTTCTCAGAAGACATGCGATCGGTCTACGCTTGCACCATCGACGCGCACGATTTCTCGAAGCACGAGGCTCGCGCGGCGCAATTGTCAGATTTGTATGAGGAGCGTTCACGGCGAGTTGGCGACTTATGGGGTTTGGCGGAGATTCAGTTGGGGCGTGGCCGGCACCTGATCATACTCAATGGCGATCACGCACGTGCCCTAGATCAATTGCGTCAAGCCTCTGATTTGCTTTCGCAAATTGGCGATCCGGTCCGCCTGTCGCATCTGCGTGGCTTGCTGGGCACCGTCGCTCTGCATTCAGGCGATTTGGAATTGGCCGAAGCGCATCTCGCCATTGCGCTGGACTTGGTAGAACGCGCCGGATTCGATCTTGGCACACGCCTACGTACTCTCGACATGGCTTTGCTGTCTCTCGCCAGACATAATTGGCAGCAGGCCATAGAGTGGCTTGGCACTGATCTGTTCAAGGACTTCATTCCCCTTGAGACGGAGACGTGGCTCGGGCGCATTCGGTTGGCACAAGGCCAGCCTGATCTGGCGCGACTACACCTTACTCGAGCACTGGACGCCATGATGGTGGACGACTTGGGGGCCCGCTTGCGGTTATGGAGTATGGTCGGGTGGCGTCCGTTGCTCGTGGACGCCCTGAGTGCCTTTGAGGAGACGTGCGACGACGCCGACGAGTTCATGGCATTCTGCCGCGAGTTTCGAAGCGCCCACCCAGTATTCGTGGGAACTCATTTTCAGCGATGGCATTTAGCGCCGGCCGACCCTGATGTGCGTTTCAACCGCATTACCTATGCGCAGGCGCATTCCGGGCAGGCAACTATAGCGGATGACGGGCAGTGGACCTGGGACGATCCATATGGCGACTGTTGCTATGTTGAGGACAGCGGCGGAGTCACGATCTGCCCTGCCATTCTGCGGGACCTATGGTTTCAAAATCGGAGCGCGCCCCGGCTGTTGCGCGAGGTAGAGAATGACTTCGCCATGCAGGTGCTATGTTGTCCTGCCACAGAAGAACGGCTCGCCATGGGCGGACTTCTGCTGTGGCAGGACGAAGAGAACTACTTGAGGCTGGGTATCGGTATCCGGGCTCAAAACGAGGTCTCGTTGGAAGGATGCGTAGCCAACCAGGACATCGTTTTCGGTCGCGGTACCCTGCGTTCGGAAGAAAAGCTGCTAAGGCTGGAACGGAGGGGCGCTCATGTCCGGGCGCTTTGCAGCGCAGATGGAAAGTCCTGGTACGCCGTCGGTGAATGCTACTTTCCTGGCACGCGCGAGTTACGGGCGGGCATATGTGCGTTGGGCAATATCGACCGCACAATTTACTTCGGACCGTTTGCCGAGGGCACGGCTATACACTTCTCGGAGTTCACCGTAGCGACTCGTCCGTAACGTCGGCGACAGGATACTGGCTGCAGATCATGAATGGCGACTGATTGTATGCTGGATGGATGAACATCTATGCGCTATATTGAGCGGCCATCATTTGTAGGTACCGTTTACAAGGTATTGCGTTGTACAAAGAGACTCTAGATTGGATATCGAACGCACTATGAACAAC
>JBJYXA010000010.1:0-11908 GCA_046259705.1 Caldilineaceae bacterium | reverse complement strand
CACGCTCGCTTGAGCCTTGACCAGCCCTCTAGCCCTCGCTAGCCTCTCATCCTGAAGCCGCCTCGGGCTCGCAGAGGCGCTTGAATTTCCTATCCCTCGCCAGACCATCCTGGCAATGGTCTTCAAACCGCTCCAGAGCGCTCAGAAGCGCTCGAAGCGCATCAAGGGTTTCAGGATCAAGCTGGTCGTCAACAACCTCCAGTTCCGCAATGGAGAGCGGGTCATCGATCCGTCAGACAGGATCGCCGCTTGAGGGCGATACGCCAGATTTGACAATAACTCAAACAAGCAACCAACCCTGCGCGACGACTGTAGCCCTATGAGATGCTCATGCAGCGGCGGTTTGTGGCGACCCGAGCTTCGTCAACCGGACACCGTTGCACGCAAGAAAATCGACGACGTGCTTTGGTAAGGAGGCAGGGTGGACGACGGAACTCGAGTACACCGAGCAGAAGGAGTTGTTCGATCAGCTGGGGGTCGAGCGAGCGACAACTGACACCGCCAAGGCCGCGGCGTAGCGCAATTCTTTGAGTCCTGGCAACGGCAGATCAGATACTTACGGCTCTAGATGTCGAACTTGAGGGCCCCAACGGTAACAGCCGTGCTGTCCCCAAACTATATGAGCCGCGTCCACGGACGCGGCTCAACTCGAGACCCAAGATCAGATTCTCGTTCCCTCGGAATGCTGCGACAGTTGGAGCAGAGAAAATGGTCTCGCAGCCAAGGGTGGAAAGACTCGAAGGTGACATTGGAATCACAGGTGACACAGTAGCCTTTGGCCGAGAGGACAGGTTCTGCGGCGGCCGCTGGTGTGACATTGTCGTCGGACGTCGCTTCGCCGTTCCGGCTGTTTCGGGTCATCTTGAGGCCATCTTGAAAAATTCACCGTTTCCGGTCGTTGCGGTAAAATCTTACGAGTCAGACACCACGATCACGGGCGAGTGAGCTCATGGGCCAGCGCAGCTTCTTCGACGTCGAGAACCGGTTGCAGAGCGTGAGCAAGATGGGCGACCCACTGGAGCGCCTTGCCACGGTGATCCCCTGGGAGAGCTTTCGACCCCTGCTGGCTCAGGTACACGAGAAGGAGCGCAAGTCCAATGCCGGTCGCAAGCCGTTGGATGTGGTCTTGATGTTCAAGGCGCTGATCCTGCAGAGCCTCTACAACCTGGCCGACGAGCAGGTGGAGTATCAGATCCGCGACCGGCTCTCGTTCGCGCGCTTCCTCGGGCTGGGCATTGAGGACGAGGTGCCCGATGCCACCACCGTGTGGCGTTTTCGGGAACGGCTCAAGGAGCTTGGCCTGATGGGACCCTTGTTCGATCGCTTTGGCGACTACCTCTCTGGCGAGGGTTTCCAAGCCAAGCGCGGGCAGATCGTCGATGCCTCCATTGTGCCCGTGCCCATCCAGCGCAACAGCCGCGAGGAGAATCGCCGCATCAAGGACGGGGAGGTGCCCGAGGACTGGAGCGAGGCGAAACGTGAGCAGAAGGACGTCGAGGCGCGTTGGACGCAGAAGAACGGTAAGAGCTTCTTCGGCTACAAGAACCACATCGACGTCGACGCCGAGCATAAGCTGATCCGCACCTTCGCTGTGACGCCGGCCAACGTGCACGACAGCCAAGTCCTTGATGATCTGATCGACCCCGACAACGAGGATCCCGGCGTGTGGGCCGACGCCGCCTACCGCAGCGAGGAGACCGAGACGCTGCTCGAAGAGGCCGGCTACGAGAGCCACATCTGCGAGAAGGGCCAGGCCGGACAACCGCTCACCGCCGAGCAGCAAGCGCAAAACCGCAGGCGCTCCAAGACCCGTTCCCGCGTCGAGCACGTCTTCGGTTTCCAGCAAAACAGCATGGGTGGGAAACTCGTGCGCACCATTGGGCTGGCGCGCGCCGAAGTGAAGATCGGCCTGATGAACCTGACCTACAACCTGATGCGCTACCTGCAGCTGACCAAACACAGGGAAGGTGCGCCTGCTGCCGCCTGAAAAGGCGGACAAGCGGCCGAAACGGCCGCTTAGCGAAGCAAATCGCAAGGCATTGCGAACTTTTTCGCCCGATTCCAGCATTTTTAGCTCCGAGAATTAGCCGCTGGTAATGAATCGTGCAAGAAAACGGAATTTTTCGGGGTGCCCTTGATTTGTCCAAGCAGGTTTGTTTGACTGGGAACGCTTCGTCTATTCACTAAGCGTTGGTAGGCTGCCGCCGCTATTTTGCACGTTTGGTGGACCCTGACTAAAGAGCGCCGGAAGGCTGGTCATTGATCAGGCCTCATCGAATTGACGTCAAGGGCGTGTCATATTCGAGAAACGTCTTGAGCTTGTCCATGCCGATGCGTTTCCTGCCAGCTTGACTAACGCAATCCTACCGTACGCGAAGCGCGATGATATCCCGGGGTGGGATCAGCACACCGCGGTGGAACGTGGGAAGGATCAGACCGGCGCTTGGCGTAGGTTGGCACAGGGGTCCTCGAAAATTGCGCGCTTCCGCGCGCGCGGCTCGAGTCTGACGAAGTCAGGATATCCGGCGGTCCGGCGGTAGGCAAGGTGAGGGAGGTGGATCGGACGCAGAAGCCTCCGAGGCGTCGGTCGACGGTTCTTGGGTTGGGTGATTTGGCTGGACCGAGCGCTCGAGTCTCACCCGGTGGCGCCGGGGCGGTGGCCCTGGGTGGTTAGCCGGTCTCCGGCGCACGTCTTCCGGCAGGAACTGGCCGGCAGCGCCGCGCGATCCAGGCTGACGGCTTCGTCGCTGGGTGTCCTCGGCATCCGCACTTGGTTACCTCAAGGCGCGTGAGGCGCTCACGCGCGGCCGTGTTGTGGGCTCACCGTTGATGACCCGCTGGCGGCGTCGCGCCGCGGAAAACTTGAGCGACTTGATCATTCAAGCGCCCCATTCACACGGCCGCCGGCCTTGCCCGCTCCTCGCGTCACGGCTATCCTGATCGTCCTTTCCCCCCCACGACCTCGCTGAAAGCCGCGTCGGCTCTCCGAGGTGCCTTTGATGGCTCGACTGTACTCCAATGCCTTCCCATAACATCCCCGCTCCGATGAAGTCTGACCAGGCACCCGAAATCCAGAAGACAGCTGCTGCGCGTACCGCGATCGTCGTATTGGGTATGCACCGAAGCGGTACCTCTGCCTTGACCAGGGTGCTCAGTCTGCTCGGTGCGGATCTGCCGTCCAATCTGATGGCGCCAGCAGAGCTGGACAATCCAACCGGCTTCTGGGAGTCGCTCGACGTCTATCGACTGAACGAGGAGATCCTCCAGTCCGCTGGATCCAGTTGGGACGATTGGGGGCAGGTCAACCCAGATTGGTTTCGGTCAGCGAAACTGGATGGCTTCAGGGAACGTGCGCTCCAGATGATCGTGCGGGAGTTCGCCTCGAGCCCGCTTTTCGTGCTGAAGGATCCGCGTATCTGCCGCCTGCTTCCGTTTTGGTTGGATGCCCTGCAAGACGCCAGCGTCGAGCCGAGATGTATCTTGATCGTGAGAAACCCCCTGGAAGTCGCTAGCTCGCTAAAGAGGCGAAACGATTTCATTCCTCCGAAATCGCATATGCTGTGGCTTCGCCATGTGCTCGATGCAGAAGAGGGGACGCGCGGACTTCCGAGGTCTTTTGTGACCTACGAGCAGTTGTTGTCTGATTGGCGCGCAGTGGTCACGAAGATCTCGCTCAACCTGGACATCGCTTGGCCGCGACGTTCCGCAACCTCGGAAGTGGAAATCGATACGCTGCTGCGAGATTCACTTCGGCACCACACCGCTTCGCCCTCGGACCTTACGCTGCACCCAGATGTCGTAGAATGGGTGAAGGAGGCCTATTCGGCACTGTCAGCGTTGGCTGAAGGAGAATCGGACAGTCGGGATGGCTTGGCGGTGCTGGCCACTGTCCGGGAAGCGTTTGATCGCGCTTGCCAGGCGCTGCGGGTTGTCGTGCGAGAAACCGAGCTCAAGCTTGAGCACACCCAGCAACAGCAAGAGGCGAGCGCCCGGTCCATCGCCGAGCAAACAGCACGGATCGAAGAGCTGAGCCTGGCGTTAGAGCGGCGCGATGCCGAAGTCGCCGAGCAAGCCGAGAGGATTGAGGAGCTCACTCGCAGGGTTCAGGGGCGCGATGCCGAAGTCACCGAGCAAGCCGGGAGGATTGAGGAGCTCACTCGCAGGGCGCAGGGGCGCGAGTCCGAAGTCACCGAGCTTTCGGTCGCTTTAACCGCCCGGGATGCGCAACTGCAGGAGACCGAAAACCGCATCTCCGACCTGTCTCGGCGCCTGGAGAAACGGGAGGGCACGCTGACCGAGCAACGCTCTGCGGTTGAAGGTCTCCGAGCCAAAATCGACTCGCTCGAATCCTCTTTGGCGGAAACCACCGAAGCCCTCGCCCGGGAAGGCGAAAGGGCTAGCCGCTTCCAAAATGAACGAAATCAACTTCTCTTCGACCTCAATGCGCGTCAGAGCCGCAATACATGGCTGATTGCCAAGAGGCTCGACAGTATCGAGCGTCGCTGGCCAAGCGCCGTCCGTGCCGCTGCCGCCCTCCCTAAGTGGCTCTGGTGGACAGCCGGTCTGAAGCTGCCACACCGATTGCGCAACCGACGAGACGCCCGAGCCATCATGCGATCCGGCCTGTTCGATGAGGGCTGGTACGTCGACCGCAACCCTGATGTCGTGACCAGCGGCTACCGCCCGCTGATGCATTGGATGCTGATCGGCTGGAAAGAAGGTCGGGATCCTAATCCCGCGTTCGACACCAATTGGTATCTTCAACAGTATCCGGACGTCGAAGAATCCGGTCTTAACCCGTTGGTTCATTATATCGTCAGAGGAGCTTCCGCCGGCTACGACCCAAGCCCGCGATTCAATACGCTGGCGTATCTCGCAGAGCACCGCGATATTGTCGAATCGGGAGAAAACCCGTTGGCACATAGCTTGGTCAGGGCCGCGTCGGCTGACGTCGAGGAGGCAGCGTCGATCGGCGGGAGCGCTGGTGTGCCGATCATACCGAGGAGCCTTCAGGAACTGGCAGATCTGATTTCTTTTCCGGTCTCCCCCTCTCCTTATGTGTCGATCATTATACCCGTTCATAACCACATCGACCTCACGCTGCAATGCTTGAAGTCTATCCAAGACTGTGGGGCGAATCACAGTTATGAGGTCCTCGTAGTCGATGACTGTTCGACCGATGATACCTTGGTTTTGCTCGAACGAATCGACGGGCTCCGACCGATCAGCAACGATCGAAATCTCGGCTTCACGCTGAGTTGCAACCGCGGGGCCGCTTCAGCCATGGGAACACACCTGGTGTTTCTGAACAACGATACCGTCGTTAACGACGGTTGGCTGGACGCCCTGGTGGGAACGATTACTTCTCAGCCGAGGGCGGGGATGGTCGGCGCTAAGCTCGTTTACCCGAACGGGCGATTGCAGGAGGCAGGTGGACTTGTTTGGCGCGATGGTTCCGCGCGCAACGTCGGCCGTGACGACAATCCCAACAAGCCGGACTACTGCTATCTGCGAGAGGTCGATTACTGCTCCGCCGCTTGCATATTGATTCCGAGAAACCTCTTTGAAAGGGTCGGTGGATTTGATGAGCGCTACGCCCCGGCGTACTACGAAGACACCGATCTGGCGTTTAAAGTGAGGGACGCGGGTTTGCGCGTTCTGTTTCAACCTCTGGCTCTCATTACTCATCACGAGGGGGGCACTGCCGGGTTGGATGTCTCAAAGGGTGTGAAGCGTTCGCAGGTAACGAACCAGAAGAAGTTCTGGGACCGCTGGGCGGGGGTGCTTGAAAGTCATGGAGAGCCGACTCCGGATGTTGGGCTTGTCAAAGATCGTTGGGTAGCCGCGCGGGCACTGGTGGTTGATGTGTGGCCGACGCCGGATCGCGATTCCGGGTCCATCGACACTGTGAACCTTCTAAAAGCACTCTTGGCCTTCAATTACAAGGTCACCTTTTTTCCGGCAAATACGCTTGACCACTTCGGTCACTACACGACAGATTTGCAACGGATCGGCGTCGAGTGCATTTTCGCGCCTTTTGTCAATAGCATAGACCAGTTTCTCGACGCGGCTGGTGAGCACATCGATGTCGTCTTTCTTCGGCGTGTGGCATTTGGCGGTAGGCACATGGAGGTCGCCAGATTGAAATGCCCTCGGGCAAAAATCATTTTTGATACCGTCGATCTTCATTATCTTCGCGAAGAGCGTCAGGCGCAGCTGGAGCAGTCTTGGGAGCTGAAACTCGCGGCAGCCGCTACGAAAGCGTTGGAATTGGAATACGTGAAGAAGAGTGACGGCACGATTGTCGTTAGTGAATATGAAAAGAAGGAGTTAGAAAAAGAGCGTCCCGAGGCCCGGATATGGTGGATGCCATTTTCCAGAGATATTCCCGGGCGTTCGGCTCCGTTTGGGGAGAGGGCCGACATCATGTTCGTGGGTGGGTTCCTCCACCAACCGAACGTGGATGCGGTGGACTATTTCCTGAGCACCATCTGGCCAATGGTGACGTCCAGACTCCCGGGTGTCCGCTTTCTGATCGTCGGGAGCGATATGCCGGTGGCGTTCCATCGATGGGCCTCGCCGACGGTTGTGCCAGTCGGGCACGTTCGGTCCCTGGACCGATACCTGAACCGATGCCGCATGACGGTGGCGCCGCTCCGGTTTGGTGCGGGGACAAAGGGCAAGGTCGTCACCAGCATGTCCTGTGGCGTGCCGGTCGTTGCGACGCCATTGGCTGTCGAGGGGATGAGTTGCCAGGCTGGAGAGCACGTCTTGATCGGGGAGAAGCCGGAGGAGTTTGCGGACGCGATTGCGGCTCTTTACTCCGATGAGGGGCTTTGGACGCATCTGTCTGACAATGGCCTTTCACTGGTCCGTTCAATGTACTCGCACGAAGCGGGTCACAGACGGCTGAGCGAGTTGCTTGGGCATTACGGTTTGCACGCGGCCCCGGCATTTGACGTTGCACACGCGGGTTCCCGCGGTGCCGGCGAGTATGTCTACGAAGAGGCCCCCTGCGCTTTCGCGCCCAACGATTCGGTGCGAACGGGCGCCAAGTCGGATGTTCGGGTGGTCGCGTTTTATCTGCCTCAGTTCCATCCGATCCCGGAGAATGATTTGTGGTGGGGTAAAGGTTTCACGGAGTGGACGAACGTCACGAGAGCCCGGCCGCTCTTCCCGGGGCATTATCAGCCGCATTTGCCCGGAGAGCTTGGCTTTTACGACTTGCGTGTTCCGGAGGTGCGGGAGGCACAGGCATCGCTCGCTCGGGAATACGGGGTCCACGGGTTTTGTTACTATCATTACTGGTTCTCCGGTAAGCGCCTTCTCGAGAGGCCTTTCAATGAGGTCTTGCGTTCTGGGCAACCTGACCTTCCGTTCTGCCTATGTTGGGCCAACGAGAATTGGACGCGGCGATGGGACGGTCGGGACAATCAAGTCCTCATGGAACAGGTTCATACCACGGCCAACGACCGCCGCTTCATCCAGGAATTGCTTCCGGCGCTCGGCGACGAGCGTTATATCCGAATCGACGGCAAGCCGTTATTGCTTGTATACCGCACGGAATTACTTCCTGATCCGAAACGGACATCTGATATCTGGAGAGAGGAGTGCGTTCGCAGCGGTATTGGGGATTTGTATCTATGTCGAGCGGAGTCGTTTACGGTTTCCGACCCAGCGGACTGCGGTTTCGACGCTGCTTATGAGTTTCCGCCGCTGAACGTGAGCGTCCCTGAGTTACATCTCGGATCGTTATTTGTCAAGGGAGGCGGTCGGGGGCACTCATCAGAATCCCGATTCGACGGGAAGCTGTTTCCGTACGACGAGCTGGTACGGCATATGTGCGATAGGAGCTCGCCGCAGTACAAAAGGTTCCGAGGGGTCATGGTCGCGTGGGACAACACGCCTAGACGGAGTCAGGACGGATATGTCTGGCTACGCAGCACCCCGGCTTTGTTTCAGCGGTGGCTCAGCACGGTGATTGGTCTGACTCGGGAGCAATTCCTAGGCGAAGAGAGAATCGTCTTTGTCAACGCTTGGAACGAATGGGCGGAGGGCTGCCATCTGGAGCCTGATCAGCGTAACGGCCGCTTGTACTTGGAGGCGGTCCGGCACGCCCTTTCGGAAGGGGCCGGTCAGCCGCGACTTGCTTCAGGCAAAGCCGTTTAGCGGCGGCGAGGATGGCTTCGCCCTGCCGCAGTGGCGGGCGGAGGAGGAACAATCGACGCCGTGTGGCATTCTCTGCTTGTGAAGCGCCCATTGACGCTTCGAAGATCACAGGACAAAGCACGTAGTGACGTTCTGGCGACGGGCAACCAAGCAATGACTGAGATTGTGCATCATCACATCTTCAAGAATGCAGGGACGACGGTCGAGTGGGTATTGCAGAGGAATTTTCCGGGGCAAGTCCTTCATATCGAAGGGGACCAACCAGGCGCGCGATTGATGCCCGAGCGCGTCAAAAGCGTTGCGGATGGTTTTTCCGAACACAAGGCCATCTCATCGCACACGTTTCCGCTAACAGATGCCCAATCGGCTTGGGCGAGCGTTCATCTCGTCGTCCTTAGAGACCCGATAGAACGCTATTATTCGATGTATCGATACGAGCGCAGCCGCGAGACGCCGCGGCCGGCGAACATCGCGGCAAGGCAAAAGGACTTCGGCGAGTATTGTAAATGGTGGCTTTCCAACGCGCCTGGCATCTGGATCGATTGGCAAACACGGTGCTGCACACCCCAGTCGAAGCGTGCGTCTACGCCTCTGGCTGGTGCGCCTCCGAAATGGGTCGCGGATCTCTCGGCGGCGCTGGAGGCAGTGAGCAACACGGCATATGCGATGACCGTTGATCGGTTCGATGAGGGGCTGGTGGTTCTGGAAGATCGCCTGCACCAGTCGGGGATTCACTTCGATGCGAGTTACATCAGGCAAAACGTGTCTCCTCGGGAGAGCGACGGGGGGCGGGAGGAGCTCTTGAGTGAAGCGTTTCGTGCGGAGTTAGTTGCAGCTAACGCAGGCGACTATGCATTGATCCAGCGCGTTCGCGATCTGGTCGATGATCGCTACCGAGAGCTCGATCCTTCGGGCGAGCGGTTGGCAGAGTTCAGGCGCCGGTGTGCTGCGCTCGCGGGAAACTGTGACGCTCTCCAGGTCCGCGTGCCAGGGCAGTCAGATTGGATTGTGATTGCGGATTCGGGGCCATGAACGAGGCGCGATCCCTTTGCCCTGGTCATCTTTGCCTCGCACGTGACCAAGGAGAGCGATCCTGATCGAATGGTTTGCGCCGCGCAGTCGCGCGCCTCATAGCCCGAGGCGATGGTCTGCGCGACGTCGGGTGAGATGAGCTTAAGGCACTTGGTGCCGTCGTATCATGCACGGGAGATTGGTGACCGCGGACTCAAGAGCAGGGTTCGTCTGGTCGAGGTCAGAGGTCCGGCTGGTTGCCGGCGGGCGCCGGGCTTGGTGCGCCTGTGCCCCCCGCTGTGTGCGTACCGACGCGGTCGGATGCCGCGCCGCTGCTCGAGAACAGATGCAATGCGCAGGATTGTAGTGGGGACGCCAACCGATGACCTCTGACTCCAAGAAGCCCCGCTCGCCGCTCGCTCAGCAGCTTCGTCATGGGATGAAATGGGAGCAGATTCATAAGGCATTTTTCGACATCCTGCAGGGTTGGCGGCGCAGAGAGCTCTGGGGGACGCTCGGTTTGCACGACGTGCGTCAGCGCTATCGCCGTTCGACCTTGGGTCCGTTCTGGATCACCATCTCCATGGGCGTCATGGTATTCGCTCTCGGTCTCCTCTATGGCAAGATCTTTGGCCAGGACCTGCATGAGTATTTGCCGTTCCTCGCAGCGGGCTTCGTTGTCTGGGGCCTGATCTCGGCCATGATCCTCGGTGGATGTAATGCTTTCATCGCGGCCGAGGGGATGATTCGCCAGCTCAATGCGCCGGTTTCGATCTATGCCTATCGGGAGGTTTGGTCCTCCCTCATTGCCTTTGCCCACAATATTTGGATCTTTCTGGCGGTAGCCTGGTGGTACGACGTCGATTTGGGCTGGAATTCGATTTGGGTGGTCCCGGCGCTGTTCATGCTTCTCGTCAACGGATTCTGGATTGCGCTCTTCTTCGGACTCCTGAGTGCACGTTTTCGCGATGTGCCGCTCATCATCGCAAGCATCGTTCAGGTCCTCTTTTTCCTCACGCCCGTTATCTGGCGGCCTGACATGTTGCCCGACCGTGCCTTGTTTCTGGACCTCAATCCCTTCTATCACATGGTAGAGATCCTCCGCGCGCCGATGTTGGGCCATGTCCCAGATTTGGAGAACTGGGTGGCCGTCCTGCTCATCACGGTATTCGGCTGGGCGATCACGCTCTTTTTCTACTCCGCCTACCGCTGGCGGATCGCCTACTGGGTTTGAGGGCAGAGACGATGGCATCGATCACACTCGAGAAGGTGTCTGTGTCTTTTCCGGTCTACAGCGCGGCGACGCGTTCGATCAAGAATCGCCTGATCCAGAGTGCGACGGGCGGGCAGATCCGTTCCGAATCCGGATCCAACAAGATCTCCGTCGTGCAGGCTTTGCAGGATGTCGATTTGACGCTTCGCAGCGGGGATCGAATCGGTTTGGTGGGGCACAATGGCGCGGGTAAAACCACGCTGCTACGCGTTCTAGCCCGGATCTACGAGCCGAATGAGGGAAAGGTGTTGGTCGAGGGCTCGACCGTGCCCTTATTCGATATCAGCTTGGGGATGGATCCGGAGAGCACCGGCTACGAGAATATTATCCTGCGTGGGCTCTACCTGGGGTTGAGCCGCGCCCAAATCCGTGCACGTCTCGATGAAATTGCGGAATTCACGGAGCTCGGCGACTTCCTAAACCTGCCGATTCGCACCTATTCGGCCGGTATGCGCATGCGGTTGGCCTTCGCGGTGTCGACAGCCGTCGCACCTGAGATCCTCTTGCTCGATGAAGGGATCGGTGCCGGGGACGCGGCGTTTTTGCAGAAGGCGAGCGAGCGCTTGAAGCTCTTCACGGAACAGGTCTCCATCATCGTGCTGTCGTCCCATTCCGAGGCGCTGATCTCCCGGATGTGCACCAAGGCGTTGTTGATGGAGCATGGCCGGGTGATCGGCGCCGGTACGACCAAGGACGTGCTGACTCAGTACCGGAGGATGCGCGACAGCCTGACGAATCCGGTGGGGCCTCAGGCTTCGCCTGCATCCTCTGGGGGCCGGAAGAAAGGGGCTGCGCATTCTACGGCCACGCCCCTGCCCGGGGATAATGCCGAGGCAAAGCCGGACTGGGCGGTTCAGACCGCCCAACTAGTGAGAGCTGGCCGCTGGGAGGATGTCGACCTGAATCGTCTATTGGCGGAGGCTGAGTCCCTCGGACATCAGGACTCGTCCTCCATCGAGGATCAGCTGACCCTGCTCTTACTGCGGTTGCTCAAATGGCAGTATCGACCTCGGGAGAGGTCGGAGCGTTGGCGGGACCTCATCGATGAGGGGAGGATTCAGATCGAGCGTGCGGTTGGCATTGCACCTGGTTTAGCCGAGGCGGCTGAATCGCATCTGGAAGGTGTTTACCACAAGGCCCGATACGCTGCCGCGCGTCATACCGGGCTGCCGTTATCGGCATTCCCAGCAGAGTGTCCGGTACCCCTGTCGAGGGTGCTCGACCGGGCCTGGCTGCCCAGTGAAGCCGGCTCCTAGGCCTGCCGCCCGGCGAAGTAGAAGAGCAGCGCCCCTGCCAAGTAGCAGCCCACCACCAAGGCGGCCCCGGTTGTGGCCGGTAGCCAAGGACCGGGGCCCAGCAGAAGGATCAGCGTGCCACAGACGACCACGGTAGCGCCGCCGAGGGCGCGGACCGACTGGCATACGCTGGCGACTGGCACCTGGGAACGGGCCCGGC
>JBJYXA010000009.1:675-13775 GCA_046259705.1 Caldilineaceae bacterium | reverse complement strand
GCCGCCGGTATTCGAACATGTGGGGCGGGTGCCCTTTCCGATCTTGCAGAGCGCCTTTGACCCGCTGGTTCCGCCGGGACTCCACCATTACTGGAAGGCGGACTTCATGCTCGAACTCAGTGACGACGCACTAGATGTCTATGCCGAGTACGGTCCCCAAATCCCGACAGTGCAGTCTGTCATGCACATCTATCCCACGGACGGTGCGGTGCACCGTGTCGGTGCACAGGACACGGCCTATAACCATCGTGATGCCAAATTCGTCCACATCATTGGCGCCACGACGCCTGACCCTGCGCAAATGCCTGCCGGAATCGAGTGGGCGAAAGATTTCTGGACGGCGCAGCATCCTCATTCAGCCGGCAGCTCCTATGTCAATTTCCTCATGGACGAGGGAGAGGATCGCGTGCAATCCACCTATGGCGACAACTACGGCCGCTTAGTCGAACTCAAGAACAAGTACGACCCGGCAAACCTGTTTCACATCAATCAGAACATTAAGCCCACAGTCTGACAGAATGAGTCTGCACTCTCTACGCTGCGCCCCGCGTGCAAGGTGACGTGTTGTAGGTCACCCATGCCCGTGTCTTGGCTCTTGACTTCTCGTTCGAGCTAATGATTTGCTGATTCCACAGGGCGGGTAGACAATGGCGCCATGAACACTCGCCGCTCTACCCGCCCTGTGTGCCGGCCATGAGCCACAAAGAAGACAGCGTCCCCGAATTCGTCCTAGGTCACCTTTCCACGCCCGAAGGACGGGCCGCCAGCGTCGTGTTGGCGTGTGAGGGATTCTATCACGACCTCCTACTGGAACCTGCCGATCCCGAGCCGGGGGATGACGTCACAGTCAGCGCATTCGCCGGCACGCATGTGACCGTTGCCGCGGTTGCGCTACACTATACGACCGACGGTTCGCAACCTGAGCCCGGCGCTGACGGCACGTCTTCGGTATCCATGCAGCGGTCCGGCCAGACGTGGGACACGCTGACTTGGTCGTACGGCGAGTGCTGGCGCGCCGTGATCCCCGGGCAGCCGCTGGGAACCGTCGTGCACTATGTGGTCGAGGGTGTTACGCCGGACGGCGAGACGATACGCAGCCCACATGTGCCTCCGCCGCCTGCCATCATTGTTGCCGAGGACAGGGATACACTCCGGCTTACCGCCGAGACGGAAGCGCACAGTAGATTGCCTCAGGTCTACGCCTACGCAGTAGATACGGAAGCCGTGCCGGAGTGGCTGCGCAATGCGGTCATATACCAGATCTTTGTGGACCGTTTTGCGCCGGACCCCGGTAAGGAATTCGCACAGCCGCCAGACCGCAGTGGCTTCTACGGCGGCACTCTGCGCGGCGTTCGTTCCAAGCTGGACTATCTGGCGGATCTTGGCGTTACCTGCCTGTGGCTCAGCCCCATCTTTCCTGCGCCGAGCCATCACGGATATGACGCTACCGACTACGGCGCCGTGGAGCCACGACTGGGCGACCTTGACGACTTTGAGCAGTTAGCACAGGCTGCGCGCGCACACGGGATACACATTGTACTGGACTATGTAGCCAACCATATTTCAAATGAGCATCCGGCCTTTGTCGCTGCGCAGCGGGATCGTAGCGCAGATACCGCGTCCTGGTTCCGTTTCTTCTCATGGCCGGACGACTACGATACTTTTCTGGGCGTACGATCCATGCCGAGGCTGAACACCGACGACGAGTGTGTACGCGCCTATCTCATTGACAACGCTTGTTGCTGGCTGGAGCGGGGTGCGGATGGTTTCCGCTTGGACCACGCGCACGGCGCAACCCATGCATTCTGGTCGGCCTTTCGTACCGCAACGCGTGCGGTCAAACCAAGTAGCGTTACTTTTGGCGAGGTCACGGATACGCCGGCCATCATGCGTAGCTTTGTAGGGCGCATGGACGGCGAGCTGGACTTCATTTTGCTGGAAGCGCTGCGCCAGTTCTTCGGATTTCACGCACTGTACCCAAGCGAGTTCGACCGTTTCCTTCGCCGGCATTTTGCCTATTTTGACGGGTACAGCAATTCGGACCTCGCGTTGCCCAGTTTCTTTGACAACCACGACATGAACCGCTTCCTCTTCAGTGTGGGCGGCGATGTCCGCCGTCTGAAGCTCGCCGCGCTCTGCCAGTTCACGTTGCCTGAGCCGCCCATTATCTACTACGGCACCGAAGTAGGCTTAAGTCAATTGCGCCCGGCCGATCCCCTCGAGGAATCTCGTTTGCCTATGCTGTGGGGGGATGCACAGGATCAGGATCTGCTGGGCTTCTATAAGGAACTCATCGCCTTGCGGCGGAAGACATATCCGGTATGGAGGCGGGCACGGCGCACGCTTGCCACCGACGATGTTCGTGGCATTTACGCGTACGCGTGCGGACGGTACGCGGTTGTCCTCAATAACAGCGCCCAACCGGCGAGTATACGATTGAAGACCACAGCAGACGCGCCGCTCACACCTGTTCTGTATACCGATGGGGAAGCCGCCTTCGATGCGGAGACAAGCGTTGCCTGGCTGCCCCCATACTCGGGAATCGTGGTGCATGGACAGTGATGGCGGATTCTATTTGCTTGAAGAATCACCCACAGCACAGGAACTGATCGAAATCCGCAAGGCTGTGGGTTGGGGCGAGCCTGACTGCGATGCGGCTGCAGTCAGCGTAGCAAACTGTCTTTACTCTGTCTGCATCCGTTGCGAGGCAAAACTCATCGGGCTTGGTCGTGTGGTCGGCGACGGAGGCCTCTACTACTATCTCCAGGACGTCGTCATACTGCCTGAATTCCAGGGTCGCGGATTGGGCGCTGCAATCATGGATAACCTGATGGCCTATTTACGCTCGCATGTGAAATCCGGGGCCGTAATCGGCTTGCTGGCCGCCAAGGGAAAGGAGCCGTTTTACGAAAAGTACGGTTTCATCGCCCGCCCCACTGAGACGTTGGGCAACGGCATGTGCCAGTTCGTGATAGGTGACTGACCGCAATGAACGCGCCCTTACCTCCCGCCACCGTACGCCGCAGGTCCACAATACAGCGCCGCTTCTGGTCCCCGGCTTATGACCGTTTCGCCGCCGCCTATGATGCGGTAGACTGGTTTACGGGGAACTACACCCACGTACTGCGATTACGTGCTCTTGACTATCTGCCTCTGCCGCCGGCGCGAGTGCTGGAGGTGGGTATGGGCACCGGAAAGCTGCACGGACTTCTGGCTTCGCGCTATGACATGGCGGGCATGGATTTTGCTCCGGGCATGGTGCAGCAAACTCAGCGCCGCCTCGCCGAATTGGGTAGGCGCTCCGCGTTGACGGTGGGGACGGTGTACGGGATTCCCTGGCCCAATGCGACCTTCGACGCTGTGCTGTCGACCTTTGCCTTCAGCGCCTTTGTCGACGCCGGCTCCGCGCTGGATGAGATGGTGCGTGTGACGCGGCCCGGCGGCTCTGTCATTATTGTAGACGCCGGCGAAGCAATGGACGGTAATCGCATGGCGCATCTGCTTGCGCGTTGTTGGGAAGCAATGGGCGATTTTATGCGTGACGAGGTTCCGCTTATGATGGCGCGCGGGCTGGCGGCGCAGCGGGTCGACTACGGGCCGTGGGATTGCGTTCATGTGACCGTAGGTGTACTACCGGAAAGGGAGAGCGTATGAAAGCGGGTTTAGCAACCAACGCGGCGATTGTGGCCGGTAGCGGCTCTTCCTTGACGGAAATGAGCGCGACGGAGCTTGCTCACCTCATCCGTTCAGGCCATGTGTCGGCGCGCGAGGTGGTGGATGCACATATTGCCCGTATCGAAGCCGTAGACGATAAGCTCAATGCCGTGGTGATTCGCCTATTCGACGCCGCGCGTGCAGAGGCTGATGAAGCCGACCGGAGGCGCGCACAAGGCGCGGAATTGGGACCGCTCCACGGCGTTCCCGTGACGATCAAAGAGCAATTTCGCGTCGCCGGCACGGTAACCTCGTGCGGGTTTACAGACTACATTCACAATGTCTGCGAGGACGAGGGTCCGCTGGTACGTAGCCTGCGCCAGGCCGGCGCCATTATTCTGGGCAAGACCAACGTCATGCAGGCGCTGGGTGGCTGGGAGTGTGACAACCCGGTCTACGGTCGCGCCAACAACCCATGGGACCTGGCGCGAACGCCGGGCGGTAGTAGCGGCGGTGAAGCCGCCATCATCGCCGCCGCCGGATCACCGTTCGGCCTGGCCAGCGACCTGGGCGGCAGTATCCGTTTCCCGGCCTATTTCTGTGGCGTGCACGGCTTCAAACCCACTGCAGGCCGCTTCACCAACGAGGATACACCGGCCGGTATATTCGGCTTGGGCCAGGAGGCTATCCTGCCGCAACCCGGACCCATTGCCCGCCGCGTAGAAGACCTATCGCTCATGCTGTCCGTTCTCTCGACGGCAGAATCCAAGTATGATGTGACGCCGCCGCTGCCTTGGAATGACCCCGCCAAAGTGGACGTGTCAAGACTCCGTATAGGGTACTTCACGGACAACGGCTATTTCTCCGCCTCCCCGTCCATTCGACGTGCGGTAGAGGAGGCTGCGGCTGCACTGAATGCGCTCGGCGCAGATGTCGTCCAGATGCGAGCGCCTGATACCGAAGAGGGAATGCGCCTTTTTGTCGGAATTTTCTCCGCGGACGGCTCGGCCGGTCTGAAGCGGTCGCTCCACGATGACTCGCCCGTGGCCAGTCTGCGCGGTACCGTACAAGGCGCGAGCATACCCAATAGCCTGAGACCAACCGTGAGCGCGGTGATGGCGCGGCGCAGCCAACGCTACAGACCCGCACTGATTCGCTATGCCGGCTCGCGCAGCACCGAAGAATACTGGAAACTGGTCGAGGCGCGCACCATCTACAGAGGACGCTTCCTGGGCGAACTGGCGGACAATGGCATAGATGCGGTGTTGTCCCCTCCATTCGGCGTGCCCGCGCCGTTGCATGATTCCACCGAGCATCTGCTGCCGGCCGGAAGCTATGGGCTGATATGGAGCGTGCTGGGTATGCCTGTGGGCGTGGTGTCTACCACTCGCGTACGTCGTGGCGAAGAAAGCGACCGCTCTCCTTCGGGTGATATCACGGACATGACCGCGTTGCAGGTCGAGCAACACAGCAGAGGACTGCCGGTGGGTGTACAGGTGGCCGCGCGGCACTGGCATGATGAAATCGCCTTGGCGGTGATGGCGGCATTGGAGGAGAGATTTCGGCGCTTGGAAAGCTATCCTACCGCACCGGCTGCAGTTGCGTAGGGGCTCTGCCAAATGCACAAGTTCGGATCATAAGACGGTGAGCGGTCGTTACGAAACGGCTCTCTCTGCTTCCCCCCTTCACCAATGCTTGGGCCAGTACCGGCTCGCTGTTGCCCAAATGTCCAACGGCAGACTTTGGCCAGCGTCCTTGCCCACACGTCAGCAGAGCTTCTTTCCGCCACCCACCCTGGCGGCTGTCATTCAATTTCCGTCGCAAAGCCAACCGTCCCCAAGCCAAACAGAGTCGTAGAGGCAAATAGAACTGGCGTTGTACCGGTGGTGTATGCAACGGCATATGTTCAACTTGTGGTTTTTGATCCAGCATAATCAGTACACACAATGAAGAGACACGGTAAGGTTGCTAGCGGCGTATCGACCATCTAAATTGCGTACACAGCAAGTTACGCAGACGCAAGGGTAGAAGGGAACGGACGGTGGGAGGTTCAAACGAAGCACTCAAAGATTATGCGAGCAAACGGGAACTGCGCGCAACGCCAGAACCCGCAGATGGTGACATAGATTTTGAGTGGGCTAAGGAACGGCCTATCTTTGTGGTTCAGGAGCATGAAGCCACAAGCAGACATTTTGACTTTCGTCTTGAGGCTGAAGGTGTACTCAAATCGTGGGCCGTACCCAAGGGACCCTCAACCGATCCAAGAGAAAAGCGACTCGCGATTCGGACGGAAGACCATCCACTGGCGTATGCTGATTTTGAGGGCGTTATCCCTGAGGATGAATATGGCGGCGGTACAGTGCTCGTCTGGGATCGAGGCAGCTTCAGCAACTTGCAGGAATCCGAAAACGAGAACGACGGAAAGCGCATTGTAGATCAGATCCAGGATGGGAAAGTGACAGTCTCACTTTCTGGTGAAAAAATCACAGGAGGCTACGCTCTCGTGCGCACCGACAGCGGTGACGATGAACGTTGGCTACTGATCAAGATGGATGATGACGAAGCCGACGCGCGTCGAAATCCCACTTCTACCGAACCTGAGTCTGTGAAGTCCGGCCGTACACTGGATGAGATTCGACAAGACGCCGAAAACGAGGGTGGATAAACGGTACGTAGTGCGGGCCAAGCATCAACTTCCGAGGAAAGAGAGAGTGGTAGTGTCACATGAGAATTGGCAGTCGCGTTGTAGAAATAACCAATCGAGAGAAGGTGTTCTTCCCCGATGCGAACCTGACCAAAGGGGATGTGATCGACTACTACGAGCAGGTTTCGGAGACGATGCTTACCCATATGCATCGCTACGGCGTAAGCATGGAGCGCTATCCAGACGGATTGCTAGACGAAGGATTCTTCAATAAGGACGAGCCCGATTACTTTCCAGAGTGGATCCATACGGTGACGATACCCAAACGAGAAGGCGGCAGCTTCGAGGCGCCGATAGTGGACGGCAAGGCAGTCCTGATCTATTTGGTAGACCAGGCTGTGTTGACGTTTCATCTCTATCTGTCACGCACTGACAATCTGGAACGGCCGGACAAAATGATCTTCGATTTGGATCCTCCAGAGGGCACGGAGGATTTCGGTAGCGTGCGCCAAGCTGCCTTGGACGTTCGCGATGCGATGGCAGAGGTCGACATGCAGTCATGGGTCCAGACTACGGGCTCCAAGGGTTTTCACGTCACAGTTCCCTTGGATCGTAGCGCCGATTTTGACGACGTTCGTCAGTTCGCCCGAGACGTCGCGCTCGTGCTGGTGCGCAGGCACGGCGATCGCTATACGCTTGAGCAACGCAAGCAGAAACGTGAAGGAAGGATTTTTCTCGATACCTTACGCAATTCATACGGGGCCACATCAGTGGCGCCATACTCCGTGCGCGCACGCCCGGGTGCGCCGGTGGCGACGCCCCTAGAATGGCGCGAGGTGGAGGACGGCGCGTCGCCTCGCGACTGGACCATCGAAAATATCCCTGAACGGTTATCGCAGCAAGAGGATCCCTGGTCCGGGCTCATGTACCACGCTCAGTCGATCGCGAGCCGTCGCCAGGCCTTGGATGCGCTGCTAGAAGAGCAAGAACCTGCGGATGAGGAGAACTGATCGGCCGAAAGATGTCACCCACAACCCATTGCGGGAAAGGTCCCGACGCAAGCAAGCTAGGGGGCGACGATGAGTGAATTGTTGCAACAGCTATCGCAGGAGGAACAGAGCAAGGCACAGGAGACCGGCATGCCCGAGTGGGTTGAACCTATGCTGGCTCGGCTCACGAAGGATCATTTCAACGATGAAAATTGGATCTACGAGCGCAAGTTTGATGGCGAGCGTATCTTCGCGTATGTGGCGCAAGGCGGCGATGTACGCCTGGTCACCCGCAATCGGAAGCGCGCCAACGAGAGCTATCCGGAACTGGAAGAAGCGCTGGGCAAGCAGACAAATGTGCCATGCGTCCTTGACGGCGAAGTGGTAGCGCTCAACGAAAAAGACATTAGTGATTTCCAATTGCTGCAATCTCGTATGCAAGTATCGGACCGGGAGGATGCTCTCGCGACGGGAGTTCGGGTCCGCTACTATTTGTTTGACTGTCCGTACATTGATGGATTCGACGTGAGCGCCTGTTCCCTGCGTAGCCGAAAGAAGCTCTTGAAGGAAGCTGTCGACTGGGATGATCCGCTGTATTGGACTGCGCATCGCAATGAGGAAGGCCTAGCGTACTATGATGAGGCCTGCCAGAAGGGCTGGGAGGGGGTAATCGCAAAAGATGCCCGTTCCGAGTACGTGCACAGCCGTTCAAGCAAGTGGTTGAAGTTCAAATGCGTCCGCGAACAGGAGTTTGTCATCGGCGGCTACACGGAACCGAAGGGCGAGCGTGAGGGGTTTGGGGCGCTGTTATTGGGCTTCTATCGCAACGATTCCTTCATCTATGCCGGCAAGGTCGGTACCGGCTTTGACCATCAAACGCTGTTGGATCTGAGTGATCGTTTGACCAGCCTGGAGCGCAACACGTCTCCTTTTGATCAGGGAGACGAAAAGGCCGATGAAGTCCATTTCGTCACGCCAAAACTTGTCTGCCAAATCGGCTTCACGGAATGGACTGACAGTGGAAAGCTGCGCCATCCGCGCTACAAGGGTCTACGCCGGGACAAGGAGCCGGAGGACGTCCACCGAGAAGCCTAGGCCCATGACGAGACGTCTCGTCATGGTCAAGTCTGGCATTCCTATGGCCAGAGCGTCCGCAGGGCGCATAAGCAACCGAAGTCCTTTAGCCGTCCGGTTCATCTTCCTCGATATCCGGATTGTGGGCCATGATATCTTCGGCCATAGCCCATAGCCCTGGCAGCATAGCAGTCGCTTGATCCGCACGCCTGCGCAGGTCTGCGGGCACAGCGATACCTAGGTCATGCAGCAAGCGTCGATATGCCTCCGTGTGTGTGTATACCTCCGGTTGCATCTCGGCGGGTGCGTCGTGCTCAAAGATATGCATACAGCGCGAGAAAGTAGCCACGATCCAAAAAACCGCTTCGCGCTGCCGGCCGGCTTCGACGAGGTCACGGCTGCCGTCGATGGCAACCGGACGCGCCAGCCGGCTGATGTCTGCTGCATAGGGGAAGGTCGGGCGCACTATCGTTGCGGCGGTGTCGAATGCGGAGGCAAGCGCGTCCACGTGCCGGAACGCCTGCGACTGCGTCCATTCCTCACATCCCAAAAGCGACCTCAACGCCACGTAATAGTCGGGATGCCCATACTCGTCCAACAGATCGTGCGCGGCGGCATAGCGTTTGCGCACCGTGGGATTCTTGAGGCCTGCTACCAACAGTACATGCGTCATCACACCGGTGGGAAAGAGCCAGGCAGTCACCTGTTCGTGGAATGGGGCCGAGGGGTCATGTTTTAGCAGACCGGTCTCTGCCTTTAGCAGCGCCTGCCGGCAGCGGGCGCGCACCCAGCGACGTCTTGTGTACTGCGTGGAAACCGCTGCCTGCAGGCGCGTGAGATGACCAGTTGGGTCAAGAATTACGCTCGGGACGTGAAAACTGCCCGCCAGGTTGTACTGGGCTAGAACCTGTTCCGGTGATGCGACAGCACTAGCGTATAGGAGCGAACCTTCGAGCAGGACGCCCTCGTACACGAACTTGCCGGGTTTGGCCGCCTCTGCGTCATCCTCCAGCACCAACATGACGTCGAGGTCGGATGTCTCAGGCAGCAAGGCGTCGTCCACTTGCCAGTTGACCGAGCCATGAAAAAATGCGCCGACAAAGCCGGCGCTGGCGCTACCTTGCTCGCGCACCCACTTGCCAGCTATCTGTTTTGCGTCGCCAACGCGCATAGATTTTGCCTGGGAGGGGGGCGGTTCCTTACGTTACGATGCCATTCCGGCGAGAATTCAGGTCGCAGATGCGGTTTTAGACGACGGGTCTACCCGAGGATGACCATCCCGGATGGCGGCAGTTCGAGGTGGACAACGGCGCGGCCATCGTGTTCGGCCACCGTGACGGTCTGGCCCTCCGGTGGGTTCTGTAGTTCGTCATCGCTCCAGCTGCTGTCGTAGTAGACATGCATTTGAGAGCCAGGACCATGCAGATTCGTGTCCACCGTGACCGCGGCTTGGCGTATCTCTACCGGATGTGTGTTCAGCGCCATGAGAATTTCGGTATCGAACAGCACCTGGCTCCAACCGATAATCTCGCCCGGTCCATGCAGGCCAAACTCCAGACTGTCGAAGCTCGTATCGCGCACATAGAGCGTGCCGCGACGCAATGCCCGTCCAACGTGATTGTCTCCGTTGCGCAGTCCGGCAATGGCCGCGATGCGCATGTACGTGGGATGCTGTCGGTTGAAGAAGTGACAACCCTGGGTGCCGAACGCGCCGAAGTCTCCGCCGAACATGTCCTCGCGCACATATCGATCCTCGGCATAGCGCCGGGGCTCGATCTCATAGTTGTGATAGGCTTCGGAGCCGTCGAAAGCCTGCTCCGTGCCGTAGTAGATGGAAGGAATGCCAGGCATAGTAAGCTGCATTGCGACTGCGTGGGCTACCTGCCATGCAAGGTTTGGGGCGCGTGAATCAGCGGCGAAGCGCGCCTTGTACGAGCGCGACGACATGTCATGGTCGTCCAACACGTTGACAATAAAGCCACCCAATTGCCGGTATGGCGCGCCCAGCGACTCCTGCGAGTAAAGCGAGAAGAAGCTGTCCGGATGGTCGATTCCCTTGACTAGGTCGGCCAATCGGTTCGGGTAGGCGACGATGCCCAACACTGCGCTCAAGTTTCGTCCAAAGAAGTCGATGTAGCTGGGCGCTATACGTCCTTCAGTGATCTCCCCGGTCAGGAAGAAATTGTCCTTGCCAATGGCCTGCGCGTACTCGTTGATAGCGGTACAGAAAAGGCGCGACTGCTCCACGGAGACGTGTTTGACCGCGTCCATGCGGAAACCATCGCAGTCGCTGACCGCAATCCAGTATTGATAGATGCGGGCGAGCGCTAGCGTTACATCTTCGCGACCTAGGTTGAAGTCCTTCAAATCATAGAAATCGCCGCGCCGGTACTCCACGTCTGGGTGCAGTGCGTCCTCCCAATAGTCCAGGCCCCATTTTCCGATCTCACCTGCGCGCGTGTAGAAGATCGGATTCTGCAATTCAACCGGCCATACACCGTCCTCCAGGTCCTCCGGAAAGGTGATACTTTCCCCGGTGGCGGAGCGCCAACCGTGGATGGGATATGGAGGCGAGAAGCGATAGGGCATGGTCTCGCGAGGGAGGCCCGTCTGTTCGTCGCGATAGAAGAAGTTATTGCCGCTGTGATTGTATATCACATCCAAGATGACATACATGCCCCGTTCGTGCGCGGCATCGACGAGATCGCGCAGGTCCTGTCGCGTGCCAAAGCGCGGGTCAATATCCAGAAAATTCTGAATGCCGTAGCCGTGATACGTCTCAAGGTCAGCGCGCTGCTTCCACGGTGGATTGACCCACAGGGTAGTGATGCCAAGCTCCCGCAGGTAATCGAGTTTGCTCCGGATTCCTCGCAGCGTTCCACCCGTGAAGCGGTTGCCGGCGGCCATCCACTTTGCCTTATCCTGCGCGCAATACTGGTCAGGCTGAGAAGCGTCATACATCGGACGTTCGTCCTCTCGTCCATCGCTAAATCGATCGGGCAAGAGCTGGTAGAAGATCTGATCTCGCCACTCCATAGGGCTTGGGTGGACGGGGCCGCGTGGGGACAGGTCGATATTTTCCAGCGAACGAGGGGGGGACGCTTCAATGGATACGGACATAGTCCTTCGCTTTCGTTACCTCTTGATGTACACGGTGCCGATTCTCAACCATCACCCGCGTTGCCCGGCGTAGGTCTGGAAGCGCTAAACAAAGACGCGTAGATAGTACCATATTCGCCGGACTCCATCATAGCCAGGACACTCCTCCTGCACCTCATCGTTTTGCAGGCATGGAGCCCAACCTCGACAGTTGCCATAACGGCGGCAGATAGGTATACTCCCCATGCTGGATGGTGAACAGAGCGGGTCATGGTGCGTATTCATGCTCAAGCCCCTATCCGGCTACCCCGCTGGTTTGATAAGTGCCTGAGGTCTCTACTCGTCTTGGGTCGAAGGTGGGCGCTGCGGACATTCGTCTCTCAATGTGAGTCGAAACGCCTGACCAGCCGTACGCTGCCGTTGCTTTCCAAGTAAATTGAAGTCACTCACAATGAAGTCCATCAATGAGGAGGATTCCATGTATCGAAGACGCTATGCTGTGCTCTCTGTCATCTTTGTGCTTGCACTGCTCCTGGGCGCATGCGCGATGCCCGCGCAACCGGCTGCCCCGGCAGCGGGAGAGGAAGCCGCTGTCGACACGAGCGCTGATGCAGGTGCAGAGGCCGCCGCCGATGAGCCCATCGAGCTGCGCATCGCCTGGTGGGGATCACAGGATCGCCATGACCGCACCATCAAGGTGATCGAGATGTTCGAAGAATTGCATCCCAACATCAGTATTGTTTACGAGTTCAGTGGTTGGGATGATCACTGGACCAAGATGGCCACGCAGGCAGCCGGCGGTAATTTGCCCGACATCATGCAGCAGGACTACGCTCGCCTGGAAGAATGGGTGGACCGTGATCTGCTGACGCCGCTAGATGCGTTCGTGGACGACGGCACCATCGACTTCACCAACGTCACCGAAAGCGAGGTAGCCGGCGGTCGCATCGACGGCGAACTCTACGGCCTGAATCTCGGCAACAATTCCATGGCGATTCTGCTCGATCTCGACGCATTTGAAAAGGCCGGCGTTGACCTTCCCGAGCCGGACTGGACATGGGCGGATTTCGAAGAAACCGCCACGCAACTTCACGATGCGCTGGATATCTGGGGCATGGGCGACGGCCTCAGCAATGAGCAGATGTGGAAGAATCTCTACTTGAGCAATGGTGAATGGTCGTACAATGACGACGGCACCGGCCTGGGCTATGAGGACGACACCATCTTCCAGAACTACCTGGAGATGATCATGCGGCTGCAGGAAGCCGGCGTCATTCCGACCCGTGAATGGGAGATCGGACAGGCGGGCGTGTCGGTAGAAGCAAAACCGATCGTCACCGGTGAATCGGCTATGGATATGTTCTGGAGCAACCAAATCGTGGCGGTGCAGACGGCGGCCGGCGAAGAACGTAACTTCAGGATGCATCCAATGCCGCGGCTAGAGGGGGGCGTATCCGCCAACTACATCAAGCCTAGCATGTTCTGGTCGATCACGTCCCAGGCCAATCATCCCAAAGAAGCGGCCATGTTCTTGGATTACTTCACCAATGACATTGACGCCAACATGGTGCTGTTCGCCGAGCGTGGCGTGCCGATCTCGTCGGCGGTTCGCGACGCGCTGAAGCCTGAGCTGGGCAAAG
>JBJYXA010000009.1:0-665 GCA_046259705.1 Caldilineaceae bacterium | reverse complement strand
CAACTGGAGATGTTCGAGTATCTGGACCGCGTCGTTCAGGACGTTAGCCCAATCCGCCCACCCGACCCCGTAGGCCACGCGGACTTCATCAACAACGCGTATTGGCCGCTGGCCGTCGATCCGTATCTGCTGGGACAGATCAGTTCCGAGGATGCCGTGCGCATCATCCGGGAACAGGCTACCGATATCCTGGCCAACCAGTAGTGTTGTAGTACACGTCTCCTCCTTACGAAGACCGGTGCTCGCTCATTAGTGTACCGGATTCTTCGTAAGGAGGTTTTGGCGATATCTCAACAAGGCAACCGCATGAGCCAGTTAACCACTACCCAAACTGAGGCAGCATTGCCGGCGTCCATGGCGAAGACGTCTCATAAACGGGGGAGCACACGGGCAAGGCACAACAACATCGCCGGCTACATATTTATCTCGCCTTGGTTGATCAGCTTGTTCGCCTTTACGTTGATTCCCATTATCGCCTCGTTTGTACTCTCTTTCACCGACTACGACGTATTGAGTCGGGGGTGGCCAGAATGGGTAGGGATGAAGAATTACGTGCGTATGTTTACGACCGACGCGCGCTTCATGAAGTCTTTGAGAGCCACCTTCTACTATGTATTCACGGCAGTACCTCTGCGCTTGGCTTTTGCCCTCTTCGTGGCCATGTT
>JBJYXA010000008.1:0-4253 GCA_046259705.1 Caldilineaceae bacterium | reverse complement strand
AAGGTGACGGAGGGCACGTCCGCCCTGTTCCTGCTAAGCGACCAGGCCACCATTGACAAGGTGTCGGATGCATTCGAGGGGACGAAGATGGACCTCATCCAGTCGAACCTTTCTGCCGACCAGGAAACAAAGCTCAAGGAGGCGTTTGGCAACGAGTAGATTGCGACCGGGAGACAGAACGCAATCTGTAGGCGACCGCCTGCTGACAGATTATGGTGAGTTCTAGACAAGGCATCACAGCAGTCACTATTGGGTATTCCATTTTCTATTCATAAAGGAGTTCAAGCATGAGCAAGCAACAAGACACATCGTCTGCAGTCTATAACATCCTAGCCTTCCGCTTTGACGGCCAGAAGGGCGCCGAGGAGGCGCTGAAACAGGTCAAGTCGTCGGACGCACTCGCCGGCTACAAGATCGCGGCGCAGGCCACGGTCGAGCAGGACGCAAAGGGCAAGGTTCACATCCACGAGCCGGGCCGCGGCGGTCTGGGTGGAGGCGTCGGCGCAGGCGCCGGTGCATTGTTGGGGTTGATTGGAGGTCCCGCCGGCGTGCTGGCCTGGGCAGTCGCAGGCGGCGTACTCGGCGGGGTGGCAGGCCACTACATGGGTCGGCCTATTGCCAAGGGGGATCTGCAGGAGATCGGTGAAGCGCTCACCCCGGACACGTCCTTCCTCCTCATGTTGCTCGAGGACACCGACAGCGAGGATGTGATCAAGAGCATGAAGGGCTACAGTGCCAATGTGGTGACCTTGACAGTGGGCGATGAGCTCTCAGGCCAGATTGCATCGTACGTGGCAGGCGCCGCAGAAGACCCATCCGGCGACGTTGTGGCGGGTGAGGGCGCCGTGGCCGCCGATTCAGAAGGAAATGTGGTTGCTGCCGGCGCGGTTGCCGAAGCGTCAGACGACGGCGACTCATCCGGAGACGAGAAGGACTGAGTTCCCAAAAAGCCGAGACGTTTGTGGCTCAGGCGGTAACGGGCAGGCGAGAAGAGCACGTGCTCGATCAGCGGCTACGGACGCGGCTTTCGTTGGACGAAGCAGGTAAGCATGACCGTGGCCGATGGACGCACGAGGCCGTCAACCACGGTCTTTGACTTGTCATGCCCGAGGCAAGCGATACGGGGCAATCAGGCGGATGAGTGGATTCGGTGGAGGCCGCTCAACATTGCCATCGCACCAGCGTGGATTGATCTGTCAGACATGAGATGTATGATCGGACAGGTACAGACGCTCGTGGGTTCTGTACCTGTCCCGTTGGAAAAGGAGAATCGTATGAATATGGCGTGGAGTACCAAGAAACATCTGCTGCGCACAGTGACGGCGGTGTTGGTAAGCCTATCCATCATGGCGATGGTCGCTGGCTGCGGTCGCAGTCGAAACCAGTCTGCTGCGCCTGCCGAGGCACCGGTGGCGACCGAAGCGCCGGCGATCACTGAAGAGCCCACGGCTGAACCGGAAGTTGCCGAAGATCCCACCGCGGAACCGGAGGCTACGGAAGAACCCGCTGCCGAGGCAACTGAGGCGCCTACGGAGACGGAGAGCGCGGAAGCGCCAGCCGGGACCATGGAAGGCGACGTGGAATCCCTACTCGCCAACACGACGTATCCCTCCGAGTTCACACACGATGGAACCGCCCCGCTGGTGGACGGTACGTATGCCGAGCAAGCAGCGCCTGGGTCCGCGATTTCGACTACGGTGACGCTTCTGCCTGAGTACACGGCGTTAGGTGAACTCGACGGACAGCCGGCCGCAGCCGTCATCCTTGCTACCGATCCTGGCGGTTCCGGCACCTTCATCGACCTGGGCGTGGTCACGATTGGGGATGGGGAACCGGTTACGGTTGCCACCGCACAACTAGGCGATCGTGTAGAGGTCAATTCGGTAACCATCGAGAACAACCAGATCGTGGTGGACATGCTGACGCAGGGACCCGACGACCCCATGTGCTGTCCAACCCAGCAAGTAGTGCAGACCTACGAGCTGCAGGACGGCCAACTGGCGCTGGTCAATACGCAGGAAGTCGACACGTCGTCGGACGCCTCCGCAGCGACTCCCGAGGCGAGAACGGAAGGTGACGTAGCGTCAATGCTGGCCAATGCCACGTACCCCTCGGAGTTCACGCAGGACGGGTCAGCGCCGCTAGCCGACGGGACGTATGCGGAACAGGCTGCGCCTGGATCCGCCATCTCCACTACGGTCACTCTGCTACCCCAATATACTGCAGTCGGCGAGCTGGACGGCCAGCCGGCAGTTGCGGTCATCCTCGCGACGAACCCGGGCGGTTCGGGCACCTTCGTCGACCTCGGCGTGGTCACCATCGAGGACGGAGAGCCAGTCACGGTTGCCACGACACAACTCGGCGACCGTGTGGAGGTCAACTCAGTCACCATCGAAAACAACCAAATTGTGGTGGATATGTTGACGCAGGGTCTCGACGATCCCATGTGCTGCCCATCACAACAGGTGCAGCAGACTTACGAGCTGCAGGACGGCCAACTGGAACTGGTGAACACGGCAGAGTTAGGCACTTCTTCGACTGCCACCGACCCCGACCCGGTCACGGCGGATTCGAATGTACCCACTGTGGAGTTTCCCGAAGTAGCCGGAGGCGTTCCCACGGGCATGATCGTGGCAGATGAGGGCGTCAACGTGCGCACGGGCCCTGGCACCGACTATCCCATCATCGGCATCGCGCCGCCGGGAACCGTTGGTGAGATCGTGGGCATCAGCGCTGACGGCCAGTGGTGGGTGGCAGCCGTCGCCGCCGGACCCGAAGGACATGGTTGGGTGAGCACCGCCTATGTGGAGGCGGCCAACGCAGATGACGTACCGGTGATTCCTACTCCGGCCTTACCCTAGTACGCAGTGCGTAGACATACTCGGTTTCTAGAAATCTGAACTTTCCCCAGCTACGCTCGTGAAGAAACCGAGTAGCTACTCTTCAAACAGAATGGCGCAGATTCAATAATAAGGAGTACATCTCATGCTACAGAAACTCGACAATAGCTCCGGTCCGGTTGTGGGCTACAAAGTGGTCGGCAAGGTGACAGTAGACGACTACAAACAGTTGGAGCCGGAAATTCAGGCCCTCGTTGACAAGCACGACGACGGTGTGTTCGTACTGCTCGACCTCGAAGAGTTCACAGGCGAGGAAGTCAAGGCCTGGCTCCCAGACCTGAAGTTTGGGCATCGCTTCCATGACAAGATCAACAAGATGGCCATCGTGGGCGACAAACGATGGGAGCAGTGGTTGACGTCGCTCGTTCATCCCTTCTATGCCAAAGAGGGGAAATACTTCCATACGGACGACATGGACAAGGCGTGGGCCTGGCTACGAGAAAAGGTGGCAGATAAGGGCTAGAGATGGTGTATGCGCTTGAAACGCATCCGTGACCGGCCTGTTTATGCACGCGCTTGGACGGCCCAATGAGCCTCGGCGCCTTGCGACCTAGAGAGCGCTATGAATCGGCCAAGCGGAGATGCAGTGCAATGCGAGATTGACGATCGATAAGGCAACAACAGCCAACAGGAGGCTAGCAATGGCTGACAAGAAAACGTATCCAGAGGAATATACCGAGAAAGTCTTCAAAGGCAAGATCGAACTCGATGTCCGCGATTCCACACCTGACTGGGGGCCATACGGACCGCCGAAGGCGCCCGAAGACGCCCCGAATGTGCTCTTCATCCTGTACGACGACACCGGTTTGGCGGCATGGTCACCCTACGGCGGCGGCATCAACATGCCGGCGGCGCAGAAGCTGGCCGATAACGGCTTGATCTACACCCAGTGGCACACATGCGCCCTGTGTGCACCAACCCGCTCCACGTGTTTGACCGGCCGGAATCATCACCTCAATGGCTACGCCGAAATCGCAGAAGGCGCCAACGGCTTCCCCGGATACCATGCCCGTATTCCCGCACAGTGCGCCACCATCGCGCACCTGCTCCAGGACGCCGGTTGGAGCACCTTCTGGGTTGGCAAGAACCACAACGTGCCTGAGCAGGACAACGCCCCCGGCGGATACAAAGATACATGGCCACTGCAAAAGGGCTTCGACCGCTTCTACGGGTTTCTGGGCGGCGAGACGAACCAGTGGTATCCGGATCTTGCCGAAGACAATCACTTCATCGACCAGCCGTACTTGCCGTCGGAGGGTTATCACCTGTCCAAGGATTTGGCCGACCAGGCTATTCGCATGATCCGCGATAACAAGGCCAGCAACCCTTCCAAGCCGTGGTACATGTGGTTCT
>JBJYXA010000007.1:0-2142 GCA_046259705.1 Caldilineaceae bacterium | reverse complement strand
GCTCCTACATCCTGCACTTTGGCGGCGACCCCGGCGCGCGTAATTACTTGTACGTCATGCCCGGCTGGAATACCGCCGTACGATTGTACCGCCCGCGACCCGAAGTCCTTGACGGCACCTGGAAAGTCCCGGCGCTACAGAAGGTCGCCTGAATCGGACGGATGACGTCAGTTCGCGGGCACGCCGGCCCGCCGAATTTGCCCTCTAAACTGAGAGTTGTTTGAGAACGATAGTCTGGTCCTGGTGGTGATACAGTGAGAGCTGGCAGGATGAATTGAGAGTGCAATCGCCGGCGCCAACATCGAGGAGCACAATGGTTCGACCAGATTTCGCCAAGTGGAGGCAGACCCCGGAGGACATCTATCAACTCTCTCTGCATGCAGCGCATGTGCGCAGTCGGGAACGCTTTCAGGCTCTCTATGCCATCGGCGCCGGGCGCTGCAGTGCCACCGAGTGGGCACAGGAGTTCGGGCGCAGAGCGCAGACCGTCATGGGCTGGGTGCACGTGTACAACGCGCAGGGACCGGAGGGTGTGCACTACAGGCGAAGTGGAGGGCGCACCCCCTTTTTACGCCAGCGCAGCGAGACCGGATTGTCCACATAGTGCAAGAAAGTACGCCTGCGGCGCAGAGTCTGCCCGGTCATGGCTGGACGGTCAAGAAGGTGCGCCAGTGGGTCGAACAGACTTTCGGCTGTCGCCCAAGCCGCTCCACCCTGCGTTGCCTGCTACGGGCCGCCTGCTTGCGCTGGAAGAAGTGCAAGAAGGTGCTGCGCAAGGCGAATGCCACACGGCGGGCTGCTTATATGGCGCAATTCCGGCACCTCTTCGAGCGTATGTGTCAGGGCGAAGTCTCGGTCGTGTATGTCGACGAGTCGCATTTCCATCAGGACCTGGACATGGGCTACACCTGGGCGATGGCAGGCAGAGCGGTCTGGCGAGAGAGCGTGTCACCCCCGCTGTCTGCACGCATCAACTGGTACGGCGCCTATGACTTCACCCGAGGACAAGCCTTTCTCTGGCATGAGGGCAAGTGCAACAGCGAACACACGGAGCAGTTCCTGCTGCGCTTGCACGACTGGCAGAGCGAGGCAGGGCACACCCCAGACCGCCACACAGTGATTGTCTGGGATGGCGCTCCCTGGCACCGCAGCATGCGCGTGCGTACGCTGGCGCAACAACTCGGCATCGAACTCATCCAACTCCCGGCCTACAGTCCGGACCTCAACCCGATTGAAGGACTTTGGAAATGGATGCGGACGGAAGTCACTCAACATCTCTGTCATGCTTCCCTGCCTGCCCTGTTCCTGGACTGCACTGCGTTCATCGAACGAATCAACCAGAACCCGCAGGCCATGATCCAGCGTCTCTGGCCACGTTTCGAACTCGACCCGGACTACGAGAAACTACTGCTCTCAAAGTGAACTGAGTTTAGAGTGCTGAGCATGTCGTCGTCATTTGTCGTGCTTCTCATCCTGTCGTACCTGTCAGGAGCGCTCCCCTGGTCCGTGTGGCTGGGTAGGTTCTTTCTGCACGTCGACCCGCGTAGCCAGGCGGACGGCAACCCCGGCGCGGCCAACGCATTTCGCGTGGGCGGGTGGCTGCTGGGCGCGATCGTTCTGCTCCTGGATTTCTTCAAAGCATTCATCCCAGTCGCAATTGCGCAGTGGGGTCTGAAACTACCCGGAGAACAGCTCTTCTGGGTAGCTCTGATGCCGACCGTCGGCCACGCCTTTTCGATATTCCTGGGATTCCGGGGAGGAAGGGCGCTGGTCACTATGTTTGGCGTCTGGTCGGGCTTGACTCTCTACGAAGTGCCGCTGGTGATGGGCGCGGCGGCAATCGTGGCCGCTCTTACGCTCAAGAATGATGCGCTGCGTGCGCTCGCGGTTCCATTGGCGGCAATCGCCTGGCTGCTACTTCGGGGAGAGCCATACTGGATGGTGGCACTTGGCGTTGCACAATTGCTGATTCTGGTGACGAAGCTTGGCGTGCACTATCGTTCCACGAGCGCGCGCCTCCCATCTGCCGACGGGACGTCCGGGCTCAAGCCATGATTCGCTTCCTGAGCGTTGCTTCACATGTGACGGCGCTGCTCGTGCTCTCCTTCTTCAGCCACCGCCTTTGGAGCAACCTGCGTTTCC
>JBJYXA010000006.1:0-8490 GCA_046259705.1 Caldilineaceae bacterium | reverse complement strand
TGCATGGAACCGGAGAAGGTATCGTAATAGACGAGCCGAATGCTATCGCCGAAGTCGACGGTATAGTCGGCGTAGTCCGCATCCGCCATATTGTAGACGCGGGCGTATTCGATGTTGTTGATGGTGAACGTCTGTTCCGGCGTCAGGCTGTTGAAGTGCTGCATCATACGCCGGGATGGGAGTTCCCGCTGCCACTGGTGCGCATAGACGACAGAGTGGTCGGATTCCCATGTGCTGCGGTTGGAAAGGGTGGCGCCGTCGTAGAAAAAGCTGAACGGACCGCGCGGGTACCACGAGGCAATTTTGGCGGTATCGATGTCAACGGTGTCGTTGAGATAGCGTGCGGCCTGATCCAGCCCCTGGCCCCATCCGATGAACATGACCTCCGGCGCCCGCTTAGAGCCGCCCATCACCGGATTGTAATAGCTAAGGTAATACGGAAAGGTTCTGGCCGGGAATATGCCCTGCAAGACGAGAACGACAATTGCTAGGGCCGGCGCGGCGTAGCGCGCCACCCAAGGCGTGCGCGCCACGTGCAGGCGATAGACCGCCGCCGCCCAACCTATGCCGGCCAGCAGATCGAGCGGCATATATACGGGCAGGAGATAGCGGTCGAACTTCTTTGCGCCCAAGTTCATGAAGACGACGAAGAAGAACGCCCAGAAGAACAGACCTAATGCAGTAAACTTGACGCGGTTGGGCTTGACTATGGCGCTCCTCAGCACAAATGCCGCCAGCGCAAGGATCAGTCCCGCCATGACAATCGGCGTGGTGCGCCATAACCAGGTCATCGCATAAAACCAAGTACCGGGATCGCCGTTGATAATCTGCCCGTTGTAGAAGACAGGGCTGGAATGTCCTTGGGCCGCGTAGTCGCCTGAAATATCCATGACTTCGGCGAGCGTTTCCCGAGGGGCGACCCATAGGGCGGGCCAGAGCAGCGTGTATACGGCAACTGCAATTACTATCCACACCAACAGTGGCCAAAGCGAGCGTGCGATCGTGCGCGGTCGAACGAAATTGCGCCAGTGCCAGTCCGGTTCGGTCACTACGTCAACTACATACTCGATGAGCGAGAAAAGACCAACCAAGGGAACAAGAAAGATGCCCGGCGTTTTGGTTAGAACGGTAAGGGCCGCGGCCACGGCTGACACCACGAGGTCGAGGCGACGACGTCCGGTAAACAGAAAACTCAGATACGCCACGCCGGAGAGCAGCATGAAAACGCTAAGCAGGCTGTCCGGGTGCAATACACGCGTCAAGCCGATCTGGAAGGGATCCAGTATGACAAGGCCGAATCCCAGAATGGCGGGAATCCAGCCTAGTAGACGCAGCGCATACAGGAACGCTGCGCCTAACGCTAGTGCGGCCATGAGCACGACGATCGCCCGCCCAATCGCCAGCATCCGTAGCGGAGAGTAGCCATGCTCTTTCAGAAAATCGTCGAACTGGTAGTCGGTCCAGTTGAATTGTCCCGGCGCCACCTGCGGATAGTCCGGGAAAGTGAGTACGTACCCAAGCGTACCGGCCCACATGATTGTGACGCCGGGATGTCCATGCTGGAAGGTGTGCTGAAGGTGATCATTAGCGATGGCTTCATAAAAGTTGGCCGAACGAACTAGCCATTTGCTTTCGTCAACGGTAACGAATTGGTCGAGCTTGAAGCCGCGGGGCAGCCACACGGCAAGCGTTACAAGCACGAAGGCAAGTATTCTCTTTTGGGTCTGACTCAGTTGTAGATTCAATGTTCGAACGTTTGCTGTGTTGGCGGTCCGTTATGGCGCCTCTACGCTAATGGAGGCGATGGAAACAGCGTCCCCCGCGGGCGTTTCGCCGCGTGTGACGGGCAGGCGTTCCATCGTCTCCAGATCATACATGCCGGTGTAGATGGTGTATTCGCCTGGCCCAGCGTCTTCCGGCAGTTGCAGCGTAAAGCTATCGCTCACGACCTGATCGGGCAGCCAAGTGCTGGTCGGCATGAAGCCGAACAACGGCTGGCGGTCCTCCTGCGCTGCAACGGTTCCGTCGGGCCCAATGATCTGCAAAAATGTCGTGTAATTCACGTCTGTCTGCTGCAAGCTTTCCCAGAACAGGTCTACGGATACCGTATCGCCGGGCTGCAAGCGTGCCCGAGCAATCGGCATTTCCGCATCTGAATTGTCCCGCCAGTCTGCCCCGGTGAGTAGCATAATTCCACCGAGGTTGGCGGGTGGCGACAGCGGCTTGTTTGCCGTGGATGGAAGCTCGCCCACCTGAATATAGTCCAACGGTATCAGATCACCGATAGGTTCCCCACTGGTGGTCTGGGTGGCGCCCAACAATTCCTGCGCAACCGGATCATAAAAGCCTACGTCGACGCGGTACCAGCCGGGGACGATGTCGCCGGGAATGGACAGGTCATGCCCGTCGGGCCATATTTCATCCTTCTGCCAACCGCTCGTGGCCGCGCCCCAAGGCCAGCCTTCACTGCGCGCCACTTCCTGGCCGTCAGGGCCGACAATTCGGACTAAGACATTCAGATTGTGGTCGATCGGCGCGAGGTTGACAAAATAGAATATAGCACGGAAGGTTTCGCCTGGATAGACCACAGCAGACGGAAGCTGGTAGGACGCCAGGCGTATGGAATCACTCCAATCCGTGACAAAATCGGGCATGGGCATTGTGCGCAGGTCATAGATGTGCGCATAGTCCAGGCCATTGATTTTGACGATGTGCATAGGCTCGTGTCGAGCGTAGTAGGCGATGGCGCGCCGGGACGGGAGCTGCCGCTGCCAATCCTGCGCATAGACGACCGCGTAGTCGGCCATGTGGCGGAAATAGAGCGGGACGGTTCTCCCGTCGTAGAAATACGAGAAAGGTCCGTTGGTGTACCCGGAAGCAACAGTCGCAGAAGAAGCATCGGGTTCTGTATTGAGATAGCGGGCCGCCTCATCGGCGCCCTCGCCCCAGCCGATCATCATCACCGATGGCGCCCGTGCGCTCCCGCCCATCAATGGGTTGTAGTAGCTCAGGAAGTAGGGGTAGGTGGGCAGAGCAAAGGCCGACTGACCTATCAGAACGATCCCTAGTATGGCTGGTAGCACCCACCGCTCCACAGACGAACGGGTCAGCCTCGACATCCAAAGCCCGAGACAGGTATAGCCCGTTCCGGCAACAAGCGCCAGCGCCGGGTAGATCGGCAGAAGGTAGCGGTCAAACTTCTTTGCGCCAAGAGTCATGAAGCAGAGATATCCTACGGCGTAGAGCATCAACCCGATGGTAGAAAAACGGATCCATCGGCGGTCGAAAGGTTCGGCGTGCAGGACGGCGCCCACGACGCTGATGAGGAGCCCCAGAAGGACAACCGGCGTAGTGCGCCACAGATAGGTGATCGGGTAGAACGTCCAGCCGGGATCGCCTGCGAATATGCCGCCGTTGAAGAAAAGCGGTTTGAGATGTCCCTCCTCGGCGTACTCAGTGGCTGCACCTAACACCTGTTGCATGCTGCCAATGGGATCTACCCACATGGATGGCCAAAGCAACACGAATACTAGCCCGGCGATGATTCCCCACAGCATGACCGCGCCGATGGTGCGCCAGAAAGAAACCCTTTGCCGGTTCGACTTGCGATAGTATGCCCAGTAGGCGATCGCCAGCAACGAAATGAATGGCAATAGGAAAAACGCAGGCGACCGGGTCAGGAACGCTAGGCCGGCAGCAAAGGCGGATATACACAAGGTAATAAACCGCCGCTCGCGTAGATAGTCGAGATATGCGATCACGGCCAGAAACATAAAGGTGCTGACCAGACCATCCAGATGCAACAAACGTGAGTGCGCTATGTGGAAGGGCGAGAACGCGATCAGCGCAAACCCCAACAATGACGGCCATAGGCCCGAAACGGGTATGGAGAGAGCGAAGGCTACTACTAAGCTGATGGTGATTGCCAAAACGACAAAGGTGCGTCCTGCTGCGAGCAGATCGACTGGATTATGGCCGTGGCCGCGCAGGAAAGGCTCGATCTCTTCGGTGAGCCATCCGAAATAACCGGGCGCATCTTTTGCGTACGCCGGGTACTTGGCCATGAACCCGGCCAGGCCAGCCCAAGTGGTGGTGACGCCGGGGTGATGTCGTTGGAATGTGGATGCGAAATCGCCCAGGCTTAATGCACGGTAGAAGTTACCGGAGCGTGCCAGCCACGCGTGTTCGTCCGCGGTGACGAAACGATCGAGGGCAAAGCCGCGCGGAAGCCATATAAGCAGCCCCATCAGCAGCGCTGCAAACAGCACCTTATGCGAACGTACAGCGGCCATAGCGGTCAAGGCGCAGCCAGGACGGTGATCTCCGTCAGCCCGTACGCGTCGCCCAGGGGGGCGCCGTCCGCTGCGAATATATCCAGCCGTTCACCGCTCTCACTTTCATACATCCCGGCAAGTAGAGTATATCCACCAGGCGGCGCGTCGGGGAAGATGGGGATATAGTAGCGGTCGACAATCGTGTCGCCGGCTAGCCAGCGTGACGTGGGCAAATTGTTGCAGACGGGCTCGCCGTCACGCTGTCCCGCTTTGTGGAAGTCAGTCATATCGATGATTTGCGTGAAGACGCTGTAATCGGCGTCGAGTTGCTCGTCGGAACGCCAGTACAAAGTAAGCAGTATACCGTCGCCGGGAATCGCTTCGGTTCGGTCCAGTGAATAGCCAAGTAGATGGATGTCATCGCCGAAGCGCAGATTGAGTTCATGTTGGATGGACGGGACTGCAGAAGGCCCATACTCCTCAAAGATGGGGCCGGAGAGTTCGCTGTCGAAGTAAGATTCGTACTCTTCGAGCCGAAATGTCTGTGGTTCGAGAGTCTCGTCGGAGCCGTCCGGAACGAGCTTGTAGATTCGCATGCGCGGCTGCTCGTTCACAAGTACCGTACCGAATAACTGATATCCTTTCGCTTCTATCTGTTCACGCACGACCGTATTGTATCCCAGGTCCGCCGGTTCGACGGACTCGTGCCAGATATAGTAGACATGGTCGCGTGGACAATAGCCCTCGCCTCGCGTGTACCAATCGGCAACCGGTTCTTTGCCGTGCACGTCGTACGGAGCGTCAAGAACGCCATCGGCATAGAGCGCGCCGGCCACTTTCCAGCCGTTGCGAAGCGGGAAACCGAAAATCGACATGCGCGTCGGCAGTTCGTAGGTGACAGGATAACCTCCGGGCCGGTTCTCACGCCACGTGCGCAACACTTCGACGTCTGTCGCGGCAAAATACCAATAAGCATAGTTGCCAAATACGATTATGGCGACGACTGCGATGGGCGCGGCGGCCCACTGAGCCGTACGTTCTCCCCAGCGGTTGGCCAAACCCGAATAGCCACGGCCGATAACCTCACCGGCGATCAGCGCCCAGGGAATAAAGAATCCATAGACGTGCGTGTTAGGTGTCAGCGTGAAGAAGAGCATGAATATGGATGTGCCGCCGAACCAGATCCATGCCATGCGCTGTTCCACCGAAACCGTGGGCAGAAACCAGGACGTGACGATTGCGAGTGCAAAGAAAACCCATGTCAGATCGTGCCCATCGATGGCGAACCAATGGGGCTGGAAGAACGCAACCGCCGTGCCCGAAACGAGCAACGCGGCGACTATGCTGGCGGCCCTGCGCGGCAGATTGCGCCAGTAGATGCCGATCAGTGAAATCAGTGCGCAGACTACCATCAGGGCAACATAATAGACGGGACTGTAGAGCGTCGTGCGCTCGAACACGTCCAGCAAATTGTTGTAGGGGAACGTGGTGCCTATACGGTTGACCGTGATGTAGGCATAGGTGATGCCGAAGCTTGGGTTGAGCACGAACGGCACGTAGAACGCAGCCAGGAGCCCGCCGCCTACGAGCACGGGAATGACCATTGACTGGGCGATCCGTCCCAGTGAGATGCCGCTACGCCACAATGCGTAGAGCAAGTAGAGAGCGGGCAGGACCACGAGCGCGGCCTCATAGTGCGCCAACAGACCCGTGGCCAGAAGGATGGCTGCCAGCGTCAGATAGCGGGCCATGCCATAGGGGCTGCGCACCAGACGATAGAGGATCAGTACCACGAGAACCACCATCAGAAACACGATGCTCTGGTACTGCACGATGCGCGCGAAGCCGATGAAGTAACCGTCGAGCGCCAGGAGCATGGCCGACGCCCACCCCGCGACAGGATGATATAGCCGCCACCCGAGCAGAAACACGGCGAGCAAACCGGCGACATTTGCCACGGCGAACGGCAACCGCGCCGCTGCCTCGTTGGTGCGATCGATCAGCGAATAGGCCCCCGTGGGTATGAGGATCTCTACGGGACCTTTCTTGTGGCTGAGCAGGGAATCGTGGTAGCCCTGGATCGTCTCCGCGGCGCGCAGGACGGCTCGGGCCTCATCGCCCTGGAATTCGCTATAGCCGAGGTCGTTCATGCGCAGGAAGCCGCCCACCAGGACGACGCTCAATAGGCCTGCGATGAGCCATCCGCGCTGTGCCGTGGAAAGGATTGTTGGCCATTCGTCCGGCACGGGATGTTCGACACGTTGGATCTGGGCATATCTCCGCCAGAGTAGAACGAGGAGCAGCAACAGCACGACATCGAAGGCTAGGAGTGTTTGCCACCATGTCAGCCCGCCGGGCAGGTAGCTGAGCAGAAGCAGGACGGCCACCATGATGCCGTACCCTGCTGCCAGCGCATAGAGACCGCGCTCCCATGGCTCAGGCAGCGGTTGACCGCCGCCGCCCAGCAGCCAGTCGACGAACAGCAGGCCGGGCAGCAGGCCGGTGAGCAGTAAGACAGCGGCAGCACGCCAGAATAGCGGTAAGTCCACAAAGATGGCTACGTGAGCCAGAATCGCTGCGGCCAGGATGATAATGAGGGTGCGGTACGGCTGGAGGCGGCTAAACACAGGGAGGCTAGGCGTGGAGAAAACCTGGGTCTGCATCATAGATAATATCGGCGTCGACCCGCGAGTATACCACGAGGGCAAATGTTCGACCTAACGGATGAACAGTCGACCGCCCGCAAGTTCATCTCCATAGGGCACATAGTTGTGGGTTTGGGCAAAGTCCAACAGCGGAGTTTCCAGGTCGCCTTCATCCCCAATCAGGATGGCTGCGGGAGGGTCAGCATCCAGCAGGTCACTGATCGTGGAAACAGACGTTGCATGATATCGTTCGCGTTCTTCTTGGCTCAGCAGGTCGCCAATCCGGAAGACAAATGAGCCTGTAGCCAGTTCCGGGTATATGGGTAGGTCCGATTCGATGGCATAGACCGGGGAGAGCGTCAATATCTTGCCCGGCGAGCCAGATGAGGTCGCCGAGGTCTCTATAGCGTCGCGGATGAAACGGCTCACCTCCACGGCTTCCGTCCCGGCCCAGCGATCGTCGCCCTGCAGCGCGCTTCTCAGCGACCCTGTGTGGCGCGGCAGTACCGTGATGGTCACTAAAATTGCCGCGATGACGGCGGACTGTCGCAGCGTTCGGCGATACGGTGGAAGCATCTGCGCATACAACGCGGCCATGAGCGCAAGGGCAAACGGGATGGGCATGGCGAAGTACTGCGGAAAGAGCGGGCGCGGCGTAAATGCGGTCAGCAGCGCAGTAGCGGTCAATAGCCCCGAAAGAACTACACTGCACGACAGAACGTCGGAACGACGGATTTTGTTTTGTTGCGCGAGAACGACTGCGACGGCTAGAGCCAACCAGGCAACGATCAGCAGATAGCTAGGGTTAGCCAGCAGGTCACGGGCAGTGTCGAGTTTGGATGACCATGTCATCGTCGCCGTAGAGCCATTGGCCTCTCTCCACTGCGCGTTGAGCAGATGATAGCCCAGGTTATTGAAAGCAAAACGGTCCCAATCGCGCGCCGCGTAATAGAGCAGCGGAAGCGCGCCGGCGACCGTACCTGCGACGAGCGGAAGCGCGCCAGCGCCGATGCGCGAGCGCAGGGAAGCCCTGCGCGGGTATGCCAGTGCAGCCAACCCAAACGGCACGGCCAGCGTAGCGTAGTACAGCTTAGCGCCCACGGCCACGGCCAGCAGCACCCCGGCCAGAAAAAACATTACACTTCGCCGCCGACTATCCAAAGAGCGGACGAACAAATAGTACGCTCCCAGCGAGCACGCCATGGGAATAGTGTAGTTGGAGGCTTCGATAACCGTTCGAAGCAGATAGTAGTTGGCGAGAAAAAGCGCCAAGAGCGTTAGGCTGAAGACCATGTCGCGTGTTTCACGACGAGTGATAAGGTAGATCAAGGCCGCAGCGACCGCGAAGAATCCAAAGTTGACCAGTTTGGCCGTCAGCAAATAGAAGCCACCGCTCAACCGGAAGGCCAGCGCATATATCAGAGGGGTATAGGGCGTTTGCACGAAGGCAAAGTCCTGGTACAAGCGTTCGCTGTGGTTGAGGAGATAGCCGGCCGCTACATACATCTGTTCGTTGTGGCTGTTATTGTGAACAGCCTGCGAGAACAGGCCGAGGGCCAGGAAGCCGGCCA
>JBJYXA010000005.1:0-9430 GCA_046259705.1 Caldilineaceae bacterium | reverse complement strand
TGGAGTGGATCAGCGAAGGCAAAGAACACTGGCGGCCGAATGTCCTCAATTTCACTCGCGGACAGCTCGAACTGCACGAACTGCGTGGGCGCCCCATCACGCGTGATATCGACTGGGGGATCACCATTCCCCTTGAGGGGTATGACGGCAAGCGTATCTACGTCTGGTACGACGCGGTCATCGGCTACCTAAGCGCTGCAATCGAGTGGGCGAAGGTGCACGATAAACCGGAGGCTTGGCGAGAATGGTGGGACGCTGATGTTAACGCCGGTGCGCTGATCTATAACTTCATCGGCAAGGACAACATACCGTTCCATACCATCATCTGGCCCGGAATGCTCATGGGCTACAGCGCCGGCGAGACCCATCTGAACCTGCCATACGATGTACCCGCCAACGAATACTTGAACCTGGGCGGTGAGCAATTCAGCACCAGTAGGGGTCGAGTGATCGGATTCAATTCGGTCTTGAAGGAGTTCGATGCCGACGCTTGGCGTTATGTGCTGACCGCGCTTGCACCCGAGACCTCGGATGTAGAATTCACATGGCAGGATTTCATGGACCGCGTCAACAACGAACTCGTAGCCAACTGGGGCAACCTCGTGAATCGAGTTCTGGGCTTCGCATACAAAAGGTTCGACATGCGTATCCCGGTGCCCGGCGAGCTGAACGAGGTTGATAGATCCCTGCTTGACGAGATCCGTGCCGGATTCGAGTCGGTGGGTGAGCTTTACGACGCAGTGAAGCTCAAAGCGGCGTTGTACGAAGCTCGTCGCTTGAGCCAGCGCGTGAATCAGTACTTGAACGAGAAGGCACCATGGCAGGCCATTAAGGAGGATCCTGCAGCGGCAGCTACAACCGTCTATGTTGCGTTGCAGGCCATCGATTGGCTGAAATTGATCTGGGCGCCTATCCTGCCGCATAGCAGCGAGCGGCTCCATACTATGTTAGGCTATGACAGCGCGCTCTTTGGTCGAATGTTCACGGAGCGGATAGCGGACGCGCGCGGGGACCACCTAACCTTGCAGTATGATCATGGCGATGCCGCCGGCCGCTGGGAGATAGGTGAACTGCCGGCAAATCAGCCCCTGCGAGAGCCTGCGCCCTTGTTCACTAAGCTGGACGACGAGTTGATGGCGGACAAGCTGGCTGCCGTTCTGTAGCCGGTCGGCCAGCGGTGCCTTCTAGGACGGAACGGTGTACTGCTGGAGCGTTATGATCGGTGACCTGTAGCTAAAGGCGACCCCCGCATCCTATGCGCCGCCAGTAAGCATGCGTCATCAGAAACTATGCATAGTCAGCTCGAAGCGGATCACACGATAGCGCAGACACGCAGTCTGCCATACGCATCGACGTTTGCAGCTCCCAGCATTACCGCGGAGCCGCCGGTCGTGCAGCAGGCCGATTCCTTTGATAGCCTCTATATCGCGCATGCTCGCAGCTGGTTTATCGCCATCCTGTTCGCATACGCGATTTCTGCACTGTCGTACGTGTGGTATACGCCGCCGTGGCAGTCGCCGGATGAACCGGCCCACTATAATTATGTTGCGTATGTGGCGCAAGAGCGCTCCTTGCCTGTGCTGGAGACCGGCGACTACGATCAGGCCTTATTGGACCGTATCCTTCGTAGCCACTTCCGTCCATCGGATGGCGTGACTTCTCTCCGCTACGAATATCACCAGCCACCGTTATATTATCTGCTCGCGGCGCCCGTTTACTGGATGACGGGAGGCAGCTTGCTGGCGCTTCGCTTGTTCAGCGCCCTCATTGGCGCTTGCGCACTCGCTATGCTCTATCTTTGTCTGGAACTCGTCTTCCCGACCAAAACGTTGATAGTCGTTGGGGCGACTGCGTTGGCTGCGCTCCTGCCAATGCATGTGTCTATTTTGTGCGCCGTCAACAATGATGGCCTTGCCGAACTCCTGATCATGGTCGCATTGTTGGTCGCGCTGTCGTGGATGCGGCTTTGGTTCTACGCCGACAGTGGCTCGGTCCGAGCGACCGTGGACGGAAGTAGTAGACAAGGCCGGCGCAGGCTTGTCCTCCTCGGTTTCGTATTGGGACTAGGCATGTTGACCAAGGTATACGCGTATGCGTTGTTACCGATTCTCTTAGCGACTATCGTGTTGGTCGTGTGGATTGACCCAAGGGCGCAACGCAGCGGCGTCGCAAAGTGGACCTCCCAGCCGTCGCGCTCGTGGCAATCACTGTGGCGAGGCGTGCGAGTTTCGCTTTGGACGGCGATTCCCGCGCTTGTGCTTGGGTCGCTGTGGTGGATTCGCAACCATCTGATATACGGCGGCTGGGATCTGCTTGGATTGACAAGACATGCTACTGTTGTCGCGGATCAGCAGCGTACCGGAGACTGGATTGCTGCTTTCGGCTGGGTAGCCTATGGCGAGCGTGCCATCCGATTCACCTTCCAGAGCTTCTGGGGCGTCTTCGGTTGGATGGGTATCTTCATGGACGAGCGGATATACACCGGATTTTATCTCTTCACAGGCATCATATTTCTGGGTCTCCTGTGGGCCATTGTTCGACTCATTTCCGGCAGACCGGACGCCGATATGGATCATTTCCAGCTCTGGGTCTTGGGTCTGTTTGGCGTCATGATCGTGGCAGTTGCCGTGGCTTACCTGTGGTACAACCTGGAATTTGTGCAACACCAGGGAAGATACCTATTCTGGGGCCTTCTGCCAATTGGCACGGTTGTGGCGCTCGGTTGGCGTGAGGTAATGCAGCCGCTCCAAGGATGGATCACGGCTATGTTGGCGCTCCTCGTCACTGCTGGGGCGGCCGTGGTCGGTTATGTGATCGATACCTTGGATAAGTGGACTCTGCTCACGGCGGGTTGCATCGTTCTAATGCTTTTGTTGCAGTCCTTACTGTTGGCATTAACGGCGCCGGCTACAATGAAGCGCATGCCGTCCCGTATTCGTTCTTGGTCGGCGCGCCCCAGTGTCAGCGCAACGACGCGATGGGCGAGAGTGAGTGTGTGGGCTTTGCCGTTCGTGCTGATGTTTGTGCTCAACCTGGCAATTCCACACCTGTATATTTTGCGCCAACTGGCGCAATGAGTCCCTTGGCTGGACGGAGACGAGTGTAGTGCGTACCACCTATCCCGAAAGACCGGCAACCATTCGTATTCGGCGCGGCGCGCTGGACTTTGTGGTGTTATTTGCCTTGGTCCTGCTGGTGGCCCTACTGGCCGTCATATTTGGATGGCAGTACTGGCATGCTGACCGCATCTACTCCGGCGTCACCGTTTCGAATGTACCGGTGGGAGGCCTCACGCGCGCCCAGGCACTGGAAAGGCTGAATCGCACACTGGTACGGCAGCCTCTGCCGCCCATGTTGGTCACCTTCGGTGGTCGACAATGGCCCATAGGCGCCGGTCAGGCTACGGCCTCCATCGATACGCTCGACGCCGTCAATAAGGCCTATATGGTCGGACGGCGAGGTGATGCGCCCACGAAACTGGATGAACAGATCAGTGCTGCGCTGGGGGCTATTACTGTACGGCCCGCGCTCAATTTGGATGTGCCACAGCTTCGCCAGGCGCTCAGCCAGGTAGCATCGGAAGTACGTACGCCGGCAAGAGCGGGCGTCCTTGTGAACGACCTGTACATCGAACCGCAGCCGGGCGTCGACGTGGATGTAGACTCCACGTTGGCCAACTTGGTGCAGGTACTGCAGAACCACATGGACGATGAGCAGGTAGTCGCACCACTGCTGACGATTGCGCTGGACCCGCCGCCCGAGGTTGAATCGCCGCAGGCAACGTCCGAGCAGACACTGGCATCGCTATCGTCCGCACCACTTATGCTTCGCGATACACGGTACGGTCTGGAGTTCGCTATCGACCCCGCAGCGCTGGAGGGGTTGACCTTTTCGCACCAGCCGCTTCGTCTGGATGAAGACAGGTTGCGCACGCTTGTGGAAGGATGGGCGGGACAGATCGATATTGCACCTGTTGACGCGCGGCTGCGATTTGACCAGGCAGCCGGCGCGCCGGCAGTAGTGCAGAATAGCCGGGTCGGCCGAGAGCTCGATGTGGATGGAACAATGGCTTCCATCCGCGATGCCGTGAGCAACGGTAGCATGGCAGCTAGCCTGATCATACGCGATAGATTGCCGGCAGTCGACAGTCGCTACATCTCGCAAATGGGCATACAAGAACTTGTGGCCAGCGGTACGACCTATTTCGCCGGCAGCAGCCCGGCACGCGTTCACAACATCGAGGTGGCAGCAGAGAAATTCGAGGGCGTGGTTATTCCGCCCAATGGCATCTTTAGCTTCAACAAGGTCGTGGAGGATGTGACCGGGGCCAACGGCTTCGAGGATTCGCTGATCATTTGGGGCGATAGGACGGCCGTCGGCGTAGGCGGCGGCGTGTGCCAAGTCAGTACGACCGTGTTCCGCGCGGCCTATGCGGCCGGCCTGCCTATCGTAGAGCGGTATAACCACGGCTACGTGGTGAGTTGGTACGGTGAGCCCGGTCTGGACGCCACCATATACACGCCTTCGGTCGATTTCCGTTTCCGCAACGACACGGGCTCCTATCTCCTGCTGGAGCCGGTTGTCGATGGTATCGGCGGGACGATAACATTCAACCTCTACGGGACCAAACCGGATCGGGTCGTCACTATCGGTGAGCCCGTGATAACGGACATCGTGGAGCCAGAACCTGCCATCTACCGCTATGACGAAACGCTCGGCTACGGCGAGAAGGAGCAGGTGGACTGGGAGCAAAACGGCATGACGTCCAAGGTGACTCGTACTATACTCGAAAACGGCGAAACGCGCTCCGAGACGCTGACCAGCGTCTATCAGCCTTGGCGGGCGGTGTATCTGTACGGTCCCGGTGTAGATGTACCCGCCACACCGACGGCCAGTCCCCGGTCTGACGCGACGGGAAACGGCGAAGGCGGTATCGCATTGCCTACGCCTACTTCACAGCCCAATGCAAGCGAGGCAGAGTCTGTATCGGCGGAAGCAAGCCCTGGGGACTCCGCCTCTTCCGAGTCTACCTCGACGCCCTGAGCGGCAACCGCGAAGGCCAGAAGAATCGGCGGCCAGGCGCAGACTGGGTCAGACCTGGAACGCGTCACCAACCAAGTGTTTCGCGCTGGTGATAGAAAAGGTACATCAGCGTCATGTGGACATCCCTCCGCCAGGCAGCGCAGTCAATGCCTGAACTGGCGGCCCCTCATTTTTGCGTTGGGCAGATTGTGCCAATGTCGAAGGCTCCCACAGCGCAAATTCCGAACAGGTTGAAGTCTGCTATAATCTTGCCATGACGATACAGCCCACGTCGCAAGCGCAAGGTAGTGCACCGGCGATGAAACAACAGAGGAAGATATTTCGCTGGCGTCCGGACCAGCAATGGGAAGGTTATCTCTTCTTGCTGCCCAGTTTTCTCGGATTCCTGGTCTTCGTGGCGGTTCCCGTCATCGTATCGCTGTTGCTTAGCTTCTTCAATTGGAATCTGCTCAGCCCACCCGAGTTTGCCGGTATTTCAAACTACGTACAGTTGTTGCAACGGGATCCCGTATTCTGGAAGGTGCTCAGAAACACGCTGTACTACGTGGTCGTCACTGTGCCGCTACAACTGGCGTTAGGGCTAGCGTTGGCGTTGGCGCTGAATCAGGCGATCCGCGGCGTGCTAGTCTACCGCGTCATCTACTTCATGCCCGTCGTCACCACTATTGTGGCCGGGGCAATCGTCTTTCAGTTCATGCTTAACCGCGATTTCGGCCTGATCAGCAACGTGATCTGGCGTTTTGCCGACGTCACGGGGCTGCCGATTCAGCCGCCCGATTTTCTCAACAGCACACGCTGGTCCAAGCCGGCCGTCGTCATGTTGACGTTGTGGAAGAACACAGGCTTCACGATGGTGATCTATCTCGCCGCTCTGCAGGGCGTGCCTCAGGAGCTTTACGACGCCGCTGAGGTCGACGGCGCAGGATGGTGGCAGCGGATTCGCAACGTCACTTTGCCGCTGATTAGCCCAACAACGTTCTTTTTGCTTATCATTCAGATGATTGGGGCGCTGCAGCTTTTCACCGAGCCGTATACGCTCACGCGTGGCGGCCCTGCCCAATCGACGTTGTCGGTCGTCTACTACATCTATCAGAACGCATTCCAGTTTGGACGCATGGGCAAGGCGTCGGCGATTGCCTGGTTCCTGTTCCTCTTCATCTTCCTGTTTACGTTCTTCCAGACCCGCATGCAGCGGCGTTGGGTCCACTACGAGGCGGGCTGATGGCAATCGCACGTACGGGTACCGTCAACGCCACAGCTCATTCACGACCGATAAATTTTCGTAACGTTGTGGTTCACATTGCGCTTATCGTTGGCAGTGTGGTGGTTCTGATGCCGTTCTTGATCATGTTTCTCGGTTCGCTACTGCCCAAGTCCGCCATCTTGCAGCGCTCCTTCTCGGCCGGCGACCTAACGCTGCGAAATTACGCGGATACTTTTCAGGTGGTTCCATTTGGTCGTTTCTATCTGAACAGTCTGATTGTTGCGACAGGAACAACGTTGATTCAAATTGTGACCGCTTCCTTGGCGGCATTTGCGTTTGCGAGATTGAGATTTAGAGGGCGAGACGGATTGTTTCTGGTGTATCTCGCCACGCTGATGATCCCGTTCCAGGTAACGATGATCCCAAATTTCATTGTCATTCGTTACCTCCGCTGGTACAACACGTATCAGGCTCTCATCTTGCCCGCTGCTTTCAGCGTCTTCAGCACCTTCCTGTTGCGCCAATATTTCCTGGGCATACCTATAGACATGGACGAGGCGGCGCGTATGGACGGTGCAGGGAGTTTTCGAATCTGGGCGCAGGTGATCTTGCCGTTAGCGGGTCCGGTTCTTGCGACGCTGGCAATCTTCAATTTCCAGGCGTCGTGGAACGATTTTCTTTGGCCGCTAGTTATCACTAATACAGAGAATATGCGCACCATCCCAATCGGGCTCAGCTCGTTCCAAGGCCAATACAGCACCGAATGGAACCTGCTCATGGCAGGGTCGGTTGTGGCATTGCTGCCGGTTCTCTTGATATACGTAGTCGGTCAAAAATGGTTTGTACAGGGAATCACGTTGTCTGGCCTCGGTGGTAGGTAGGCGTATTCAGACGGCAGCGCGCTCTCACCGTTGGCGCCGGGTCGGGTGCGAAAGCACGTGCACATATTCACATCTCGAGCGGTAGACTAATTAAGGAGGGTAATAGATGTTTCGTAGACTCGGTATCAGCCTGATTATCGCTGTGGCGCTTATGGCGCTGTTGGTCGCCTCAGTTGGCGCGCAATCTACAGTGGGCGATGAAGACACACCCGCTGCAAGTATCGTTCCAATGGGCGGCGGTATTGTACAGGCGATCCCCTTGACGCTCACGGTCAATGTCCCGGGTCCAGATGGACCTGTATCTGTAGAGGTGCCCATCGTACTGAGCCTGGATATCCAGATAGCGCTGGGCAATGTTCTGACAAGTTCAGTGGTTGTGACGGCTGAGACGGCTATTACCGAAGTCGCCGAGGTAGTCGCAGCTACGCCGACCGTTGTGGCGGCAACGGCCACACCCACAGCGGTTCCGCCCACGCCAACGCCCGTCCCGCCGACCGCAGTCCCCGCGGAGCCGACGTCTGCACCTACCCAGGCCGCGCCAACGCCTGCGCCGGTCGGCGAAACGGCCGAACCGACTGCGGCGCCGGAGGCAGAGTCGACCGCCACCGGCGAGGAAGCAACTGCGGAGCCAGGCGAAGGAGAGACGGCTGAAGGTGAAGCGCAAGCAACACCTGAGCCCGCACCGATCGCCGAAACCGGTGAGGACAACTGCTCAGATCCCCGGGCCGTCATCTATGCGCCAACTGCCGGTGAGGTAATATCCGGTACGGTGGATGTTTTCGGCACGGCGAGGCACGAGTTGTTCGACTATTACAAGCTTGAGTATCAACAGGTCGGCGGTGAGAGTGGCGACTTCGCATTCATCACCGACAGTGCGTCGCCCGTTAGCGATGGTACACTGGCTGAGCTGGATACCACAGAGTTGGACAACGGCGACTATGTGCTGCGGTTGACAGTCGTGGACAACACCGGCAACTTCCCACCGCAGTGTTCGGTTCCGGTGCGCATCGCCAACTGAGCCTGCGCAGTAGACCTACCATGTACGGATAGACTGGTGCGGCGGCAGGGAGATCACGAGGTCTCATTGCCGCCGTACCGGACGAATGCATACTGGGACAGGCGACCGGCCACCTGCTGCGGATGCGGGAGCCGGTCGCAATGGATTAGGTGTCTGCGCCGGCCTTGCAGTCGTATTCCGTATGCATAATGGACATTTGCTTCACCTCAAGACTCATCGGTGAGAGGCCATGCCAATCGAAATCGGTAAGATCGTCAAATCAAACACGCACATCGATTACGTCTGTCAGGTCTACAACTCCGGCGAGATCGAACCTTGTCCGCAACCTAATGACTACAGCTTCGGCACTTTCGTCTCCATTAGGTTAGGGGACGACCCAGCTTCGGGAGGACACCTCGTCGGCGTCATCTACAATACCTTGTTGATGAACCCGGATTTCGGTAATCTTGGGCCACGGCTCAGCCCGCGACAAGAATTGGAAGTATTCAGCCCCGATTATCTGGCCGAGACGGCCACGCTGGTGGGCATCATCGCGCTGGGCTGGATCGACTCCGGCGGCGCAAGCTATCAAGGCGTACCTGCATTGGCCGCTACCGTGAACAACCCGGTCGAGATACTGGACGAGACCCAACTACGTCACTTCCACGACGATGGCGCCGGTAATGTTTGCCTGCGCTATATTCCTGTGCTCCTGAGCCAAAACAATCCCTTGGTGCCGCCGTTGCTGATCAATGTGGTGCAACGGCTCGAATCTCACTTTCCCGAACAACGGGACCGGCTTGCGCTCATACGCAACAATCTGGCCTGGAAAAGCATCGTCCAGCCCGCCGGATAGCGCACCGTAACAGGATATTGCAGAGGTAGACAATGGCTGACCAATGCATCGGAACCGTCAAAGGACCGGGCGAGACGCCCAACGAATTTACGCTTGTCGCGCCGGATCCGGAGCGGCGGCTGAAACATGGGGAGTTTCTCTACTACTCAACCGAGGTCGACGGTGAGGAGCGGTCCATCCTGGGCCGCGTGACCGGTCGTGTCTCGATCCGCCTTCTGCCCGACAGCTTCATGGCCGACCCAAATGTTCCGCCACGGGAGATCGCTGCGCTCGTCGGCTATCAGAGTGATGTCAACGAGCTATTCGAGATCACTGTGACGGTGCTCGGCTATCACAGCGCAGAAATGGGCGAGTTCATCAATCCGCGCGTGCCGCCGGCGGGCGGGGCCCCCGTGTTCATCGCCGGCGACGAGTTGCTGACGCGCGTTCTGAGTAAGCGAGAACGTTCG
>JBJYXA010000004.1:0-2240 GCA_046259705.1 Caldilineaceae bacterium | reverse complement strand
ACGTGCACGTGATCCCTCGCCACCACGCCCGAGAGAATCTCGACACTCATGTCTGCGCATATCTGTTTCGCCAGCTCCCGCAGGCGCTGTCCAATCTAGCCCCACAGCACCCCCTTTGCGGTATTTCGTGCACCACACGATGTGAACAGGAATCCGACAGATCGAGTGCGAACCTCGCCGATATTCGCTCATCTCCCTACGCTACAAGGAGCAGCTCGAAGCTCGAAGCTGGCAGCTAAATCTGGGGGGTTGAACCCTCCCATGCGGGGAGAATTAATTATGCCCAGGATTTGATCCCGCCTTCGAGGCAGTCACCAACAAGTCTCCAGCTCTCTCGGGGCTTATTTACATTCCTTGCGCACCGTATTGGGGCTTAAATTTCTCTTATTGCATAGGTGTTTTTCACTCTTTTCTTGGCAGTAACTGCTGCTCCTTTAGATCCAATTGTTTTTTCAAACTGGCCATTTTCATACCGGAATGCTCGGCTAAAACCAGGTAGTGTCTTGACTTCTCAGTGTCTCCGACATCGAAGTAGAAATGCGCCAAATAGAATTCTATAGGGCCTGTCGGCTTCATGTCGGCCGGGGCCGTCTCTAATGTGGCAATTGCATCCGTAATCTTGCCGGCCCGCTTCAATGTTTTGGCGAGTGCGACATATACGGCCACGTGCTTTGGCGACGCCTTCTGCAAATCAACAAGGACGTTGACGGATTTATCAATTTCTCCGGTGCCTTCTAGAGCTCTAGCATAGTCGATGCTCATCTCGTCCCAGAGCGGAGAGCCCGGGGACGCCTTGGACCACGTATACTCAATTAAGTCTACTGCTCTCCGGTATTCATCGTGAATGTCTTTCCCCCGGAGGGAGGTGGACCTTTGCGTTTGCAGTCTAGTCAAAACAGCTTTGCCAAGACAGTAGTGATGCATGTGGCGCCAGACAGGACCGATGCGAGACGCCCATTTTTTTATGCCAGATTCTGGATATCGCGTCCATGAATCAGCTGGAGATTTGATATCCTTTTGTGAAAAACGCGCTTTGCAATAGTCTGGGGCGAGGTAATAGTCTATCTCGGAAGGACGATAATCGCTTGCCCACGCAACGGGCATCCAGACAGAAAGAACGAAGGCGAGCGTGATGAAAAAAAGCTCGTATGACAGGGTATCTTGACGCATACAGATCATATTCCGGTCTCACTAGGGTCGAATGCAGCGATAGGCCATACCATCAACTATAGGTCGGTCGGCCTCGCCTGTTCATAGGTTTAGGCGATTAGCTCGATTCCTCAGCTAGCCAGGCTCACCGCCTGAGCCTGGGCCGGGCGCACACTGGTTGGCATGTCCACCAACGGAGCGCCAGTGATGCGTCAGAACCAGATCCAGTTTCAGCACGGTATGTCCTTGAGCGGGTTCATCGAGCGCTACGGAACCGAAGTGCAATGCGAGCAGGCCTAGGGCGATCGCGCCGGCCGGGCGGGTTCGTGTGCCCGAAGTGCGGCGGGCAGGCGCACGCATGGTTCGTTGCCGACGGGCACCAGTACTGGCAGTGCGCGACCTGTCGCACCCAGAGCAGCGTCTGCTCCGGCAAGCTGTTTCATGCCTCCAAGCTACCGCTGACCAAGTGGTTCCAGGCTATCTACTTGGTCACGCAGAACAAGAACAACATCTCCGCTCTCTCACTGAAGCGCCATCTCGGCGTCGCCTACACCACGGCCTGGTGGGTCAAGCACAAGGCGGTTGGCGACGATGCGCCGACGCGAGAGCCGACGTCTGCTCACGGGCGTGGTCTTCGCCGATGATGCCGTACTCGGTGGTGAGCACGCCGGCAAGCCCGGTCGCGGCTCGGACGGATCTTCTAGTCGAGGCATCGGCATTTTTACGTGTAATCGACTGAATCAAGCTCTCGGGGTACTTCCCCTATACGGCGCGGGCCTGCCTGAACGGACATGAGTACGCCAAGTGCCAATTGCGCCGCGAGGGCATTGCCTTCGGCGCTCGACAACGGCGTGTGCAGCTGCGCGGACCCGCAGCGCCTGCAACAAATCGCCGACGAGCTGGATGCAACGCGCATCGAGGCGGTGATCCGCAAGCGGCTGGCCCGCCTGCCGCAGCCGTTCACCGACGCCAAACGCGCCACCGACTACGACTACGACTACGACATCTCCATCCTGCAAGCAGAATTTGCCCGTATCCAGGTGTTCGACCGCCCGCTCGCCGGGCGGCATCTGTTCGAGGCGGTCATTCGC
>JBJYXA010000003.1:0-3073 GCA_046259705.1 Caldilineaceae bacterium | reverse complement strand
GCCAACTGCGGACATTCGGACCGACGTTCTTGGCGTCAAGGTGTAAAATCTCATGACGCAGCCGCTTCTAGCCTGACACAGGGGGACGGGCAGCAGTCAGCAATCAACGGCCCCTTAACACCGCCACCACCTTCACCGTCCGGCGCTGGCCCCTCCCTGACCTCGACGCGCATACAATAGACGGCGGATCGCCTCCGCAAAAAGGACGGTGTATCCGGTGGGTCGATTGTCGTCAGAAATCGCAAAGAGATAAGGCATTAAACGCCCACGTCCGCCAGCAGTTGGGGCCCTCGCGCGCCACAAGAATTCTCAGCCGGCAGGTCTTGGAGGAACCTCTCCACTTCTGGCAGAACATGCCGGAACGTGAACATGTAATAGTGGTATCCGACGACGATGAGGTCGACCGCACGACCGAGGTGCTGCGGTCGCTCAACGAACACCTGCAGCGCGAACTTCGTCGCAGGCCAGCGATACGAGGGTTCCATTCGTTTCAGTATCTCCCACAGGGCATGGAGGCGGCTCATTCCACCAAGTGACCTGCTTGGCGGTCCGCTGGACCCCGGTGAACGGGGCGCGAACGACACTTTCTGGGCCATGCCCTCGCCCATTTGGCGCAGGGCGTCCAGTGCGCGCTTGAAATAGTTGCGGGGCCTATAAATGGTCCGCACGATGTCTCCGTAGCCGGCAATCAGCCGGGGCAGCGGAATCCTAGTATCGATATTGGTAAAACCCGATGCGACCGTCCGCTGTGTGTCATCGTCGCCTTCCATTAGCCTGCCCTCACGCTTGAGTCGCTCATACAGCGGTGTCTTCGGCAACGCCACAAGCGGGCCAACCATGGCACCGGGAATCGCCGCATCTGCAATAAACTGGATCTGACGCTCGAAGATGTCCTCCGGGTCCTGGTCGAAGCCTAGAATGAAGCCTCCGTTTACACTGAACCCGGCACGCTGGATGGACTTGACCCTGTCCAGCAAGCTGCCTTTTAAGTTTTGACTCTTTTTACTCCTTTTCAGGCTTTCTTCGGCTGGCGTCTCGAGGCCAATAAAGACCCTCGTCAGCCCCGCGGCTTGCATCGCCAGCATCAACTCCTGATCATCGGCCAGATTGACTGATACCTCGGTGCTGTAATGGAAAGGATGATCATGGGCTTCGTTCCAGACGCGAAGCTTCGTCAGCAGGGCCATAACCTTGCGTTTGTCGCCGATAAAATTGTCGTCGACAATGAAGACTAGTCCTCTATGCCCTAACGAATAAAGCAAATCCAGCTCTCTAAGCAACTGGCACGGCTGCTTGGTGCGTGGAACGCGTCCGAACATCACGATGATGTCACAGAACTCGCAGCGATAGGGGCAGCCCCGGGAGAACTGTACCGGCATCACCGCGTAGTCGGCCATTTCGATAAGGTCGAAGCGTGGACACGGACTATCGGTGAGATCCGGCTTCTCGTTGCTCGTGTACACGCATTCGTACCGTCCCTCTTCTAGATCGCGGAGGAACAGCGGCCATGTAACCTCTCCCTCATTCAATACCATGACATCACAATGTGAGCTGCATTCGTTGGGACACGCCGTCGGAAACGGCCCCCCGAGAACGACTAGTTTGCCCGCACGCTTGGCCTGCTCGGCAACTCGAAAGCAGGCTGACTTCTGGGGCAGCATCGCCGAGATCAGGACCATGTCAGCCCAATCCAGATGGCTGCTCTCCAGGGGTCGGCAGTTTAGATCTACGAGTTGGAACCGGTACCTCTCTGGTGTTAGCGCAGCGATGGTCAGCAGACCCAGCGGGGGCATGGCCGCTTTGCGGCCCATCAATGGCAGCGCGTACTGTAGGCCCCAATAAGTTGGACTGAACTCTGGATATACTAGGAGTACGTTTTGAACCTGCTGCGATTGCGTGCGATTGGTGTTGGTCGATAAATCCATCGCTTCCCCCGCTGCAAGTATTAGATGGAATTGCCACGGTCTGAGCACTTTTTTTCAATATATGAAATGCTCGGATCATGATGCCAACCACACCCCTAGTTAAACAGAGCGAAGAAATCCGTCTGTAGTATTTTGGATTACATCTTTCGAGAGTGGGATCAACATCAAATTTTAGAGTTCGCACTCGCGGAATTTCAGTAAAAGGGAAACTGACGGTTGTATTTCGGTAGCGACACGGAACGCAGCTTGCTGTGTCTACGCGGGACTGGATGACGTCTGCTCGTGCGGTCGAGTATCACGCTCCTGCTGGTCCAATGCAGCAACGGGTGCATGAGCTTTCGGGAGCCTGCGGGGCTGCCAGATGACGGAGTGCCGGGTGCGCGGAGAGCCGACGGTCACTCATTTGCGAGCGACTGACCGCTTTGGATCGTCAACACGCGCCCAGGCTCAGGGTCGTGGGTGAGTGCAATGCGTCCTAACCTGCCGCTCTCGTCCGTCGACTGAGCGGGAGCAATCGACTGGCCAGCGGCCTGCCGCGGACGCACCGCTCGCCACCCTAGACCCGTGCTTGACCCACCCAGGGCTAGCGAGGCGATGCCTCAGACCAACGAGAGATAAGCGCCTTGCTGCTGAACGGGCGCGTGACTTTAAGTGGGCCGAGCGCCGAGGGGCGAAGGCCGCTGTAGGACCCCGGTTGCGTGCGTTTGGCCCTTGGCGCTTGGTCCTCGGCCCTTTATCTGCAGAGCGCGTAGTTGCCGTGAAACTTGCCGCCACTGCACAGCGTTTTCGCCCTCAAGCCTCCTACGTCGGAACCGTCGCAACGTCGCCTGGAAGTGAAGGACTATTGCGCAGCGCGTCGACCAGCAGGGTAAATGCCGCCGAAGGGTGACGGCGGCTTGGGTAATCGACGTGGTACCCCGGAAAAGGCGGGCACCAATCCTCGAGCACCCGCTGGAGACGGCCGGCGACGACAAGGGTCTGTACCAGGTCCTGCGGTACGTACGTCAAACCGAAGCCGGCCAGCGCTGCATTGAGCATCGGAACGGCGCCGTTGAACACCGGCTGACCATCCACGTAGACGCTCAGCGCGCGGCCGTCGCGCTCGAATTCCCAGGCGTAGAGACCGCCGTGGGTCGGCAGGCGCAGGT
>JBJYXA010000002.1:0-3444 GCA_046259705.1 Caldilineaceae bacterium | reverse complement strand
GAACGATGGCCAAACCCAAGATCACCATCATCGGATTAGGCGTCACCGGCGCGAGCATGGGCCTGGCGCTACAGAACGAAGATGCAGACTTTGAGATCGTCGGGCACGACAAGTCCCAGGACGCGGTTGCCGCCGCACGCAAAGCGGGCGCCGTCAACCGTACCGACTGGAATCTGCATGGCGCCTGTGAGAACGCTGACCTGATCATTACGGCCGTGCCCTTACTTGAGCTAGACGAGCTGTATGCACTGATTGCAGAAGACCTGAAACCCGGCTGCATGATCTTGGGCGTGGTCAGCCTGATGGAGCCTGCCATCGCCGCCGCCGAACGGAGCATCCCGGAGCACGCGCACTTCGTAGCTGGACATCCAGTGCTGACCGGCGTGGGTGGAGCGCTTGCCATGCGCGCCGATCTGTTCCAAGACGTCGTGTTTTCACTGGCATCGAGCGTGAATACGGACGCCAGCGCGATACAACTCGCCTCAGACTTTGTGGATCGGGTCGGCGCTACGCCATTGTTTGTCGATGCGGTAGAACACGACGGCATCATGGCCGAGGTAGAGCAACTACCGCGCGTCGTTGCTGCCGCCCTTATGCGGCTCTCTGCATCCTCGGCCGGATGGCGGGAAGCGCGACGCTTGGCCGGCCGGCAGTTCGCACAGGCAACGGAGCTGGGCGGCAGTGCGGATCAGCTGTACAGCTCACTGCGTGCCAATCGTGAGAAGGTGCTGGTGCGCTTGCGCCAGCTGCAGCAGGAGCTTGGAGAGTGGACCGCGCTCCTTGAACAGGAACCGGAATCCGATGAGCCAGATCCTTTGTTGGACCTGTTGCAACGGGTCGAGGGAGAACGTCTGGACTGGGAAGTTCACGCCGAACTGAAGAACTGGGATGAAAGCTCACCCACCGCAGAAGATACGAACAAGGCGGATTCGGGATTTATGCGCCAGATGTTCTTGGGCAACATGTTTGGACGCCGATCATCCGACAACCGCTAGGTGCTGTCCCTAGCCGGCGAGAGCGAGCGTATGGTACTCGTCAGAACGAGACACAAACCGACCTGAGCGAGCCGGTTAGGCCGACTTGGAACATTTCCGTGAAACTCATCATCCAGATACCGTGTTACAACGAAGCGGAGACGTTGCCCATTACGCTCGCCGAGCTTCCGGACGAGTTACCCGGCATCGACGTCATCGAGTTTCTGGTCATCGACGATGGCAGCCAGGACAACACGGCCGAAGTAGCGGCCGAACTCGGCGTTCCCCACATCGTACGATTTTCGCGTAACCGGGGTCTGGCGCGCGCCTTCGCCGCTGGCCTTGAGACGTCCATACTCAACGGCGCGGACATCATCGTCAATACGGACGCGGACAACCAGTACCATGGCGCCGACGTTGTGCGACTGGTCGAACCCATCTTGGCCGGTAGAGCCGATATCGCAGTGGGAGATCGCGATGTTGGCGGAAATCCTTCATTTTCCCCATTGAAACGACGTCTGCAGAAGACGGGGAGTTGGGTAATTTCTCGAGCCGCCGGCTCCCAGATCCCCGACGCAACCAGCGGTTTCCGGGCCTATAGCAAGGAGGCGGCGCTGCGCACGCTCGTACTCAGCAACTATTCCTATACGCTGGAGACCCTCATTCAGGCAGGCGCGCAGCGCATGTCGGTCGAGCATGTGCCGGTGCGCACGAATGCACCGACGAGACCCTCGCGATTGATGAACCACTTGCCGGACTATTTATCCAACTCTACGGTGACGATCATTCGCTCTTACACGCTGTACAAACCCCTGCGCGTCTTCACTTTCTTGGGAGCGCTTGCCATCCTCGCCGGTCTGCTGCTCGGCGGGCGATTTCTGTATTTCTATTTGGACGGCCAAGGCAACGGCCACGTGCAATCGCTCATACTCACCGCCGTGCTGCTGATCGTTGGATTTCAGACCTTGCTGATTGGACTCGTCGCCGATCTCGTCGGATTCAACCGAAAGATCATTGAAGAAAGCTTATACCGGATTCGTAAGAGGGAAGGCACGGTTGAAGAGCAGGTTGGAGTGGCCAAGGAGAATGAGTAACCTGTGCACAGAGCCGTGCTGATCGGTCCAACATACCCCTACCGCGGCGGAATCGCCCACTACACTTCGCTGCTTTTCGAGGCGCTTCGACGAGAGGATATTGATACGCTGCTGGTCTCGTTCAGTCGTCAGTATCCCCGATGGCTTTATCCAGGCGCCAGTGATAAGGACAACAGCGAAACGCCCGCACGCACGGTGGAGGCGAACTATTGGCTGGATTCTGTGAACCCGTGGACATGGATTTCGGTCTTTAGGCGCATACGTCGATTCGGGCCAACGCGTCTTATCTTGCAATGGTGGACCGGTTATTGGGGCCTAGTCTGGTTGACACTGTTGTATCTCAACAGATGGCTGCTAAAGTGCCCCGTGACGATCATATGTCACAACGTTGTCCCGCATGATTCTCGGGTCTGGGAACGCTGGCTAGCGCAACGCGTACTGCTTCATGCGGACAGGTGCGTAGTGCATACTGAAGCTGAGCGAAATCGTCTCAACCAGCTGGTACCCTATATGCCGGTTTCAGTCGTCCCGATGCCGCCGTTCGATCTGTTCCTAAGATACCGCACGCGGGCTGCGGTCGCGCGAACGCAATTGGGTATCCCGAACGGTGTACCGGTTGTTTTGTTTTTTGGTATTGTTCGGCCATACAAGGGATTGCAAGATTTGCTGCGCGCTATGCCGGCCATTCTGACCGAGGCACCAAGTGCACTCCTAGTTGTTGCAGGAGAGTTTTGGGTCAATAGATCAGAGTATGACAGCATGATTGCGAAACTAGGTATCAGGGATAATGTCACAATCGATGATCGCTATATCCCGGATGATGAGGTTGGTCTCTATTTCTCCGCAGCCGACCTAGCCGCATTTCCCTATCTGCGCGCCAGCGGCAGCGCGGCGCTCCAGACTGCCATCAGCTTTGGGCTACCGATTGTGGCCACAGATGCGGTTCGCAGCGAACGGCTTGACAACGTCTCTTGCGTTCATTGGACAGCGACTGCCAACCCCAATGCCCTGGCGAAGGCAATTTCAGAGCAGCTCCAGCAATCGCGAGACAATTGTAATGGAGTATACAAGGGAAGCGGTCGCGGCGACCTCGGTTGGGCCGAGCTGGCCAAGCAAGTAATGAAAGCAACGTGAGTTTGTTCTCATAGACCTGCTCATGGCGCTCTTCTCAGCTTGAGTATTCAGTCCGTGGCTCCGACCGCGAACGGAGTCCACACCGGCTTATCCTGCATGTCCGACTGGAAGCTAGCGCTCCCGCCGACGCTCGCCCTGACGTTGGCGCCGACCGGTTCCGCCTTCACGTGCCGCTGGAATAGGGCAGAAGACGTCCTAGCAGACACTCCGTCAGGCTAGAGGATATTCGGAAAGGCCACACA
>JBJYXA010000001.1:0-10097 GCA_046259705.1 Caldilineaceae bacterium | reverse complement strand
CGGTCAGCTTCTGCCAGCCATGCATGAAGAATACGGTTCCGATCACCACACGGAGAACGGTGTAACCCCAGCTCGTCGTTGCCTTGTTGCTTTCCCAATTCAGCATCGGTTATCCTTTCGCTCTGTGATACGTGTTTGCGACCCTGTCCAACGCAGTACCTGCATTGGCCTCTGCGTTCAACGGTCAATGGCCGTGAAGCTTACTTGACACGCGCCAACTGGTGGGTATATTATCTTGATGTCAAATTATTCAATGTAAAGATAATTACCAATGGGAACACATTACGCGGGCACACAGGAGGAAATGAGAGCGCTTGACTGCTACATAAAGCTGTCCCGCGCTTCCGAAGCGGTAAGCGGGTCGATCAACGATCACCTGCGCCGGCATGGGCTCACAGTCAGCCAGTTCGGTGCGCTTGAAGCGCTCTTCCACCTTGGGCCGATGACCGTGGGCCAACTCGGTGAAAAGATCTTGCGCAGCAGCGGGAATATGACGCTGGTTGTCGATAACCTTGCCAAACGAGGGCTGATAGACCGGCGCCGCTGTCCGGAAGACCGCCGCCGCGTAGACGTGACGCTTACTGAAGAAGGCTGCGCCCTGCTGCAAGATATTTGGCCGCAGCATCTGGATGGGGTCGTTTCGGTTTTCCATATACTGTCACCGGAGGAACAGGAGCAGCTTGGCGCCCTGTGCCGCAAGCTAGGGCTGGGACAAGGCAAGGGTTCCACTGAAAAGACGTAGGCACCCGTTATCCGGGAAGAGTCCGGATTGAAAGACATCCGGAAAGGAAGGAGAGAACTATCATGCAGGCATTGCAAGGGCTGCACCACATCACGGCAGTGGCGAGCGACCCGCAGACCAACGTGGATTTCTACCGCAACGTGCTGGGCCAGCGCCTGGTCAAGACAACGGTCAATTTCGATGACCCCTATACCTACCACCTCTACTACGGTGACGCAGTGGGCTCACCCGGCACAGTGATGACGTTCTTTCCCTGGCTCGGCATGCCGCAAGGCAGCCGGGGCACAGGCGAGACCGAAGCGGTCGCCTACTCGGTGGCGCCCGGCTCGCTGGGTTTCTGGGAAAAGCGCCTTGCCGGCCTGGATTTCCCCACGGAACCGCTGGCTGAACGTTTCGGCGCTGGTGGTATCGGTTTCGACGATCCGGATGGTATGCGCATAGAACTCATCGAGGATGACCGCTCGCTCAACTTCCGGCATTGGGAGGAAGGGCCAATTTCAGAAGCTATGGCGCTGCGCGGATTCCATGGCGTTACACTCTGGCTGCACGAAGTAGAACCGACGGCCGAACTGTTGACTGAGCAGATGGGTTACGAGTTCATCGCCGAAGAGCCTTCTCCCGCAGGCAGGCGCTACCGGTATAAGGGGGCGTCAGGGGATATCGGCTTGTACATTGACATCGTGCACCGTCCCCAAGCGCGGCAGGGACGTTTCGGCAGTGGCTCCGTACATCACATCGCCTTCCGAACTGTGGACGATGCCGAACAGGCCGAGTATCGGACCAAGCTGCTTGCCGCCCACTACCCGGTCACGACCGTTCAGGATAGGCAGTATTTTCGGTCAGTCTATTTCCGCTCGCCGGGCGGCGTCCTTTTTGAAATCGCCACCGAGGCGCCAGGCTTTGCCTACGATGAGCCGGTCGCAGAACTAGGCAACAGTCTCAAATTGCCGTCGTGGCTGGAGCCGCAGCGTGCGTCCATCGAAGATCGATTGCCTGACTTTGAACGCAGGCCCCTGCAGACGATAGACGCAAACCTGTGATGAACAGTAATAACGAAGGAGCCCGCACATGACAGATCAAGAACCTGATTCGCCCACCAAGGCGGCCAATGGTCCTCACCAGGGCCAACCGGTGAGTACGGCGGGCGCATCGCTTGATAAGGCCAGAGCAGCCATGGTTCTCTTGCATGGCAGGGGCGCGCGGGCCAGCGATATTCTGGAAATCGCTGGCCTGCTCGGCCTTGAAGGGGTTGCGTACTTGGCTCCCCAGGCGGCCGGCAACACATGGTATCCCTACACGTTTCTGGCTCCTATCGAGCACAACGAACCTTCACTCTCCTCTGCGCTGCGGGTGGTGGCGGACTTGGTAGCGCTGATTGAAAAAGCCGGCGTACCGTCCGAACGGATCATCCTGGGAGGTTTCTCGCAAGGGGCCTGTCTGGCGTCGGAATTCGCAGCGCGTAATGCACGGCGCTATGGCGGTCTCCTGGTCTTCAGCGGGGGCGTGATCGGACCGCCAGGCATGGAGCGTAACTATGCCGGCACAATGGGGGGGATGCCCGCGTTGATAGGTTGCAGCGATGTAGACGCACATATCCCACTGGAACGCGTACAAGAGACCGAAAAGGTGTTCCAGGCGCTAGGCGCAGACGTATCGCTGCACATCTACCCGAACATGGGCCACACCATCAATCAGGACGAAATCGACCGCGCAAAGATCATCGTGCAAGGAGTCGTGGACTGAGATTGCGGCGCCATAGCATGGCAGCATGCTATGGCGCGTCAGTGGTTTGCTTTGAGAAGGTCGTGAACCTTCGCGGCCGTTTCGAGCCGACCTGCCGCTAGCGGCTACTCCCCTTCGAACAATTCTTCCCGATCATGCAAACGCCGTGCAATTTCGTACGTCTGCCGTTGCGCGCGCACCGTAGGGCTGTGTGCGGCCAAGTAGCGCGCAGCGGCCACGAGCGTGTTGCGTTGAGCGATCTTGTCCGTCTGCAGTGCGAATTGGTTGAAGGCCGCCTCCACACATTGAATCGTGTGAAAGTTGCGATCTTCGCGTAGAAGCAGCGCTCCGATCTGGGCGAGCAGTGGCTCGGCTGCCCCGCCCGCATCCAGGTAGTCCGCGACGAGGCGCCCTGCCTCGTTGACCTGCTGTTGTTGGTCTAACAGGACAGGAAAATCGGCCAGCAACTCTTCAGGTCTCTCGTTTCTGTTCCGCCCCTCCGGCAAGCGCGCGGCGGGGATATTGAGGAAGCGGTCGAGATAGACGCTCGTCGCGGCGTCGAAAACACCGCGCAGTAGTTCGACCGAAGGCGATCTTCTCATTCCCTGGTGTATGGCATTGGCAAACGTGAAAGTATGCAGCGCCGTATCCCAGTCGCCAAACTCATTGCTGGTGTGAAAGCGAGCAATGCGCAGGGCTGCGGCATACGCGACCACGGCGGCGAGTTGATCTTGTGTGCAGCCGGTGCGTAGCGCGTCGAGCATAGCGTCCACTGACATCTGGGGATCGTCGTCGAGAAGGATCGTCGTCAGCGCCTCTCGATCAGCCCATTCCGATCCACCCTGGGCACGGTGCGCTTCGCCCTCTTCCAACACCGCCGGCAGTTCATCGAAAGCTGACTCCATGACGGCGATCAGGTCGATGGGATGGCGCCACGCATTTGACTCTTCCATACGGCTGGCGTTCGCGTACCCCATTGCCAGGCTAGGCAACACCTTGTCAGCATATTCCCAGCCCGCAATGTCGAGTGATTCCAACGCCTTATTCGTGAAGTCTGCCGGATGCCCCACATCGACATAGCGATGGTCCGTGACCGCAGCGAACAACATGTCGGCCATTTCCCGATCATCCGCCCCTGCACGAATAGCGGAGATGATACAACGTTCTGCTCCCTCCGCATCACGCACCTCAACGAAACGACGAAACCAGCGTTTGAGAGTAGCCAAATCGGCTGTATCATCCGGCAACGGTCGAATGGGGTACCGGGGAGCGCTGTCGGCTGTGTCGCGCGCTACGGCGGACAGCCCATGATACAGCGCTCGAGGCCGGTCACCCGCGGCAAGGTAGGGCAGCAGCCGCATGAAGCAGCCGAGCATAGTCAGCCCCTGTCCCCAGCCGGCCCAGCGTTGCGTCGTTCCGAATTCCAAAGCGGATCGAAACGGTTCAAGGCCGTCGGTGGAAGCGTCCATCAACGTCAGCACGGATTTGCCCAGTACGAGGGAGATATCGCGCTCCAGCCCGACGCGTAACCGCCCGCGCTGCCGCTCCACTTCGTTTTGGTGCAGGGCAACGTCGACCATCACCTTTCCATCCTGTATTTGAACCGGGAATGCGCGCACGTCGTCGGCCCACTGATCAAATGTGCCGCCGCTGGTCAGGTCAAAACGGGCGTGATGCCAGTGACAGGTGAGTATGCAGTCGTTCACCGAGCCGCGATCCAGGGGGAAGCCCATATGCGGGCAACGGTTGTCCACGGCATAGACGCGGTCGTCGTGCCAGAACAGGGCCACTGTATTGCCATTGAGCTGTACGGTCACTCGCTCTTTCTGTTTCAGTTCATCAACATCGGTAGCGAACAAAAACTCTGATGGAGCCATCGATTTCCTCTCTGACCTAAGGATGGGACCAGATGCGCACGTGGCCGGCTACTTGAGGTACGTATCGAAAAACGCTACTGAGCGCGCCAGCGCTGTGGCGAGGTTGCCGGAGATATTGTGGTTGTCGCCCGGATACTCATAGTATTCGACGCTCCCGCCGGCTGCCTGCACCTGCTCGTTCAGCGAACGCGACCACTCTACCGGTACGTCAGTATCTGCCGTGCCGTGATGAAGCTGTAGAGGACCGGAAAGGTCGCCGACGTAGGAGTTGGGCGATATGGCCGCCCAGATGGCTGGAGCTTCTTCCGGTGTACCCCATTTCTCGACAATTTCCTCCCGCCATCTGCGCCGACTATCGAGTGTCGCGCCGGCCGCCGGCGTATTCGTCGCCTCTGGCGTCGCGTTCGATGCCCAGTTCCGCCGCTCATACAACTCCGGATAGGTGGCAACCACTCCAGCCCAGATGACGCCGGCCTTCACATCATCCGTCGTGACCATGGCTCGCAACGTCAGCAGCCCGCCCATGGAGTGCCCCCACATGCCGATCCGGCTCGGATCGGCGTCGGCGTATCGCTTCATGGATGATACGGCATTCAATACATCGATGGTGTAAGCGGGCGAACCGCGACTGCTGGTGGGTTCTCCTTCTGAAAACGCATGTCCCCGATAATCTGATCGAAACACAATATAGCCGTTGCGGGCAAATGCATCTACGTAAGCCACGTACCGCTCCGTGGTTCGGTACACCTCCGGCGGTATGTAGCCGTGATTGAAGATGATCACAGGCCACCCGGTGTCCGGCTTTGGCCCTTGGGGAACCGTGAGCAGTGCATTGATCTTCAAGCCTTCCGACAGATAGGAGGCAATGTAGCGGTTGTAATTCGAGCCGGGTTCCAGCACCTCTTCAATGACGATGTCGCTGCCGGGATACTCCTGCTGACGCATATATTCGACCATTAGCGGGTGCATATCATCCAGCGCGAGGTCAAGCACGGGCGGCGTAGGGTAGATCACGGGGGTCGGCGTGACATCGGCCATTGGCTCTATAGGCGTCGATGGCGCAGCAGCGGATTCGATTGTTGGCGTGGAAACTGGCGCTGCCGTCGAAGTTGTCCCGGCGAGAGTAGGTGGCGAACCTTGGTTTGAGAAGCCGTTCGCGGGGATACACAATTTCCAACCGACCGCTATCTGGTTCTCCTCGACAATTGTCGCAAAACTGCCGTCATTGGCTGCCGCAGCGTTCGTGGCGTCGACGATGGCCTTGTATGCAAGCTGGTCCCCCATATATTCGGCCGCGAGCAGCGAGAGCGTATCTCCCGGTTGCACGATAGCTTCCGCCGCGCATGGCGCCAACTCCTGGGCATGCCCCGGCTGCCACGGCGCCAGTGATGCAAGAATCAGGAAACAAGCGATGATAGAGTATTTCAGATTCATGGTGGAGTACTGTGCCTTATGCCAAAGTGGCCGTCTGAGCTAGGATAACGGCAAAAATGTGTCCGGTGCCTGTGCGGTGAACGGTAAACGGCGGTGAATCAGCCGCTTCCGTTCCAGTCGCGGGTGAGTACGGTCCGCTACCGTAGGGTATTCATCGAAATGGGAAACACGATCTTCCTCTCTTCTATTGTCGCGGTCGAGGCTGGACATATCTGGAGTCACAATTCCAATCGCCAGCGTGGCAGGGTGACAGGACAACACGCCGCGCCCCCATTGCGATCGGGCAACTGCAACGGCATCGGTTTCGGCGGACGCCTAGGACGGACGTGTATGCATCATATGCGCCTCCCGATCAGGCCTTGCGCGGCACCTCCCGAACATGGCGCTACGATCCGCCTGCATGCAATCGTAACAAAGCTTCCACCACTTCTGATGGAACCGCTGGCATACTGTTGGCTAATTGTGGCTCGGGGTCTCCCCAATCCATGGTTGGCTAAGGAACCGTAGATGTCTGTAGAGAGATTCAACCCTATCACTGCACGGTCGTGGCTGCGCAGACGGCTGTGAATGCACAAGGAAGGAACTGAAAATTGAACGTCCACATGAGAGGTACCCACCCTGTCCGCAGTCTGCTCGCGATATTGCTGGTGGTGATGCTGGTTGTCGTTCTGGCTGCGTGCGGGTCCGGCGGAAGTACGACCCCTACGCAAACGGCCGCAGAGGCACCCACCGAGGCGCCTGCCGAAGCCACAGCGCAACCTGCCGAGGAACCTGCGACAGAAGAACCTGCGGCCGAAACCGCGGTTGAGACTGAGACCGGCGAAGCAACCGAAGAACCGGCTGCGGAAACCGAAGTTGTCACAGACACGATGACGGAGGCCGGCGACGCGTCAGCAGAGCCTGCGGCTGGACTACAGACATTCACCATCGTCCCTGATGGCAGTGAAGCCAGGTTCAGTATTGGAGAGGTGCTTTTCGGACAGGACAATACTGTTATCGGCGTGACGTCCGACGTGAGCGGTGAAATCCAACTCGACTCAGCCAACCCCGCCGCTTCAGAGCTCGGCCCTATCACGATCAATGCGAGCGATCTCACCACCGATAACGACCGCCGCAACGGCGCTATCCGTCGTTTCATCCTGCAATCCGATCAGGACCAATACCAGTACATCACGTTCACGCCCACGGGTATCGAGGGCATGCCGGACACGGTCACGGTGGGTGAACCGTTTGATTTCCAGGTGACGGGCGACCTGCAAATTCGCGATGTGGTGAACACGGAAACCTTCGACGTGACTGTAACGCCCGTGTCCGATACGGAGATCACTGGACTGGCGACGACAACCATTCAGCGCGGCGACTATAACCTGACAATTCCGCAAGTGCCGAGCGTCACGGCTGTAGACGAGGAAGTCATCCTAGAGTTCGAGTTCACTGCCGAAGCGCAATAGTGCGGGCACGACCGAATTAGGCGATCAACATCCCGGAGTGTGCGCCTTCCGGGATGTTGATTTAGTGACTTATGGTGAACCTGTCCCAAAGGATATATCGGTAATCTTCAAATCGACATACGCGAAGTCGCCATCCTCCAGCTTCCACACACCCTGTCCGTGCAAGGGAACGCGAAAACCCTGAAACTCCGCCCACTCGTCGATAGGCGTTTCCCACCGTTCGATCTCGGCCGTAACTGAACAGTACCTATCAGCCGCAAAGTTGACGATGTCACCTTCATCGCTAAACGTGAACAGCGCGCTCACAGTCATGCCGCTGTCGGTCATGATGCCGCGCGCGTGGTACTCATCAACAGGCTGCCATTCCACGTTATCGCCTAGATACGCCGTCGGCAACCACATCAGTTCGTTGAAATATCGCATGAGCGAAGCTTCGTCGGCCCGCTCATCGGCTACCGTGAACAACCCACCGATCTTTGCCAGCACGCGCCCCTCACCGGCACGATAATGGTCGCGTACGGTCAGTATAGGAAGGGAACCCATGGAAATGCGCGCCTGCCATATGAAGCCCGGCGAGTTCACCGTGTAGCTCTCTCGGGCACGCATGGGCATCCACGGACCGTCCTGTGCGGTCCGGAAACCGCCCTTTTGCTGCACGACCGCCGACTGGATACGCGGCTTGCCCAGGATCCCAGTACGTCGACAGTAACGCTGGACTGGGTCTGGCAGATTGGCCAGGTCCGCTTCGGTGATCACACCGGCAGGCGGTCTCTGCGCACTGTCCAGCAAGGATTCGGCCTCGCCATCCATTTGGACATCGAAGCTTCGAAGGCCAAGCGCTATGACGCCGGCCACGGCCGCCAATACAACGCCCAGCCCAACTGCAATCCATAGCAAGATCCTCATCTTCCCTCCCCGCAATTCGGTCGCTCGCCCACCTTGCGCAAGGCAGACCGCTCCATGGGATGGCAGTCCGCCTTTGCCACCAATCATACCTCCTATGCGCCGTGTCAGCGTTATCGATGCCAATATTACTCGTCAAGCGGTCCTCTCCTGAATCAGCGCGCTTGCGGTACACTGGTGGCTAATCAACCTGTCATTCGCGGCGCAAACTGGAAGGAACTCAGTCATGAGCAGTCCGGCGGAAACGTTGTCCATCGTCGATGCCCACTGTCACTGCACCCCGATTTGGTACGAGCCGGTCGAGAGCCTGCTTTACCAGATGGATCACAACCATGTCGAAAAGGCGATCCTTATTCAGATAAACGGCTACTACGACAATGAATACCAATTCGACTGTGTGCGACACTACCCTGACCGCCTAGCCTCTGTCGTCATGGTAGATACCCAAGAGCAGAACGCACTGGATCAACTGGAACGTTGCGCCGAGCGCGGCGCGTGTGGCCTACGCCTTCACGCAGATACGCGCAGCCCAGGCGATGACCCGCTGGCCATATGGCGAAAGGCGAGTGAGCTGGGCCTTGCGATAAGCTGCGCAGGCACGCCCTCACAACTGGCGTCGACCGACTTTGATGCGCTGGTCCAGGCGCTGCCAGACTTGGCCATCATCATCGAGCATTTAGGCGGGTGTACGGCCTGGGACCCGCCAGAAACCGCCGCCCTGCACGAGCGGGTATTCGCGCTGGCAGCGTACAACAATGTGCACATGAAGATCCACGGGCTAGGCGAGTTCTGTGTTCGCAATATGCCTGTCGCCGGCCCTTTTCCCTTTGACCGCGCGGGCCTACCGTTGTTGCAGCGTGCGTACGACGCCTTCGGACCAGAGCGCATCATGTGGGGCAGCGACTTCCCTCCAGTCAGCAGCAGAGAAGGCTATGCAAACGCGCTCCACTTCACGCGGCAGGAGCTTGCCGACAAGCCGGATAATGAACTCTCTCGTATATTCGGTGGCACGGCAAGCAGAGTTTTCAGGTTGGCGTAAAAAACCGCTTTCGGCGCGCAGGTTTCTGTGATTGCCCGGTGTACTGGCGTCTTGTACAGCTCTTTGGCGACTTATTGAGCGATCAGAGCAAAGCGAGCCCAATGGACGGATTCGGCACTACCGTCCTACTCCAATAGCAGCAAAAGCATGACGACCTCGGTCTCGGCGGACACGCTGTGCGCCAGGTGGGGCGACATCTCCACAAATGTACCCGCGTGCGCCCTATGCGCCTCGCCGCCGAGCATGAGATCCGCCTCGCCAGAGATGAAATAGAGTAGTGCCCGCTTGGCCGCGGTGTGCTCGGACAGCTCCTGGCCCGGCGCAAATCCGAACAGAACGGCGCGCACTTGCTCACCGTCATAGAGTGTCCGGCTTACGATGGTATCTTCGATTATCTCCGGGAGTTGAGCGGCCAAGTCTGCGAAGTATCGGTAGTTCGCGTCTTGCGAACTCGTCGTTGGTGTGCTCATACGATGCTTCTCCTATGTCACGTTTTTTTTTGGGGGGGGCACATTCTCCAGCACAGTATACTTCGAGAAATGAGAAACCTGCAGGGCCGGCCATCACTTACCTGTCGGCGACCGCTCCTATTTGAGTGGAATGCAAAGGTCACCGAGAACCTGTATACTGCTCGAAATTCTACGAAACGTAATCTCTCCGTCAATGCCCGGCGTCTGCCGAACGCACATCGATCGCTGCACTCCCTCGGAAGATGACTACCATTGCGGACTGGAGGGCGATCGTGCGCCGGCGGACATTTATCTTCCTGCTCTTCACTTCGGCCTACTTCCTGTCCCAGTTCTTCCGTTCCACAAACGCGGTAATTGCCCCGAACCTGGCACAGGACCTCACGCTCACGGCGTCCCAACTGGGTTTGATGACGAGTCTCTTCTTTGCCGTCTTTGCTCTGGCGCAGATCCCGCTGGGCA